>NZ_CP045652.1:2779023-3087804 GCF_009557615.1 Sphingobacteruim zhuxiongii | reverse complement strand
GACGCTATTGCTGATTTCTTCTTCGGAAAGATGCAAACTCCTTATGTAATCTTAAAAGTTTATAAGTTGAGCTTAGCAATTCATTTGTTTCCAACAGAATTGAGAAATACAGCCTGCTATTCTTTGGGCTACTTTCTGAAGTACGAATTCTATCGATTTGTTTGTCTAGTAGAAGGTTGATATATTCTTGTATGCCTTCTCTTTCTTCAATTAGTGAATCCATTTTACTGAAGTCTTGACGCTTGTAGGCCATATTAATTTTGGAAAACCATGCCCCCAATTGTTCCACAACGTACTTTAAATCTTTGGCTTGGCTAATTCGCAACGGTTTGTGATTGTTGTCAACATGATCTAATGCATTTGAATTAATCACAGCTAAGTTTTCAATCATATCTTGCAGATAGCCTAGAGAAATAATATAATAACGACTGCCTTTAACAGATGTATCATCAAGACTCCGAATAAAGTTGTACATCGAGTTATTCGTTGAATTGAGGTCATTCATTAATCTTTTCACCAGCTTCTTGTTATGACTTAAGGATTCCAAATCTTCTTTAATCAATGAGTCAATGGCATCTTTATAGAATATGTTAGCTTTGGAAAAGGTTTCGGAAATCTGGTTTGCACTCGTTTCCATCACTTGTTGCAAAGAAATAATATCCGATTTCTCTAAATTAAGCTCCTGCAACGCTTTGGCTTTTATCTTTCGGTCATGACTCTTTGCGTTACGATATAAGAGAAGCGCTAAGACCACTAAAGCAATTACTAAAGTGACGATTCCACCAACTTTAAGAAAATATGCGAAGACAAATGCACCCGCAAATGCACATCCGGCCGTTACGAACCAACCACCAATAACGTGGAACACTCCTGAGACACGATATACAGCGCTCTCCCGGCCCCAAGCACGGTCGGCGAAGGCTGAACCCATAGCGACCATGAAAGTCACGTAGGTAGTCGATAATGGCAGTTTCATTGAAGTTCCTAATGCGATTAAGCTGCTCGCGACCATTAAGTTAACAGAAGCACGAATCATATCGAACATCGGCTCATCTTTGCTCTTCGCTTTTTTCTGCGCGACAGCAATCATTGGGTTCTCAAACTTTTTATCCAGATTCGATTGTAAAGTTTTGGGCATCACATAGCTCAGTACAGAACCTACGCGAATAAATCCTCTTACTATCGTTCTTGAAAGGAAATTAGGCTCGAACTTCTCATTACCGTCACTTTGATTGGAAAGGCTCATTTCCGTCTCAATAACCGTTTTTGCTTTTTTTGATGTCCAGAGGGTTATAACCATAACTATACCTGCGCATAACAGTATCCATAATGGCGCAACGATATTTGAATTAGCGAGGGCATCCATAGTAAAGGTATCTGGATTCGCACCCGGGCTGTTTTGAAATATTTCGATCGATTGAATAGCAGCTACTGGAACACCAATAAAGTTTACTAAATCATTTCCTGCAAAGGAAAGTGCTAATGCAAATGTTCCAATTCCAATAATTACTTTTAATATATTAATCTCTAAGCGGGTGATGATAAAACTGATTATCGTACAGACGATAAAACTTCCCGCGAGCAATAGCAATTCGTTATTTTTAATCCAAAGCTTAATATCGTCGCCTAGAAAAGTCACTTCTTTTAAGCCTTTGATCAAGATGAAATACGTTATGGCTGCCATCGCTATTCCGCCAAAAAATACACCTACGGTCTTTAGTTTTTTCTCAAATTGGAAAGTAAATAACACGCGAGAGATGTATTGCACTAACATCCCGATGGAAAATGAAATGACGACGGATAATAATATACTGTAAACAATTTCTGATGCTTTCTCCGTATTGATGTAATCGGGAAGGCTCGCCCATGAACCGTCAGTCATTACAATTTTAAAAATTGCAAGACTAATCGCCGCACCAAGCAGTTCAAAAACAATGGATACGGTCGTTGAAGTAGGTAAACCAAAATAATTAAAGATATCTAGCAAAATGATATCGGTAATCATGACGGCTAGGAATATGGCCATGACATCATCGAATGTAAACTTACTCGGGACATAAATGCCACTTCGTGCTATTTCCATCATTCCGCTCGAAAATATGGATCCAAATAGAATTCCTAGACTAGCGATTATCATTATCGTTTTAAAAGGGATTGCTTTTGAGCCAATAGCGGAGTTTAGGAAATTTACTGCGTCATTACTTACGCCGACCATTAGGTCTATAATTGCTAGAACAGCAAGCGTGATAAGAACAAGGTATAGGTAGTTTTCCATATTACACGTTCAATTGTTATTTGTTTGGTAGAATTAAAGGGTTTGTAGATCTAAAGAAATACAGCACTTTTATTTAAAAGACTAATTCGTTGTTTTTTGTTTGATGATATTCTTCCAGACGATGATAAGCAGAATAAATGCGACACCCAACCATTTTAGCCAAGATACCGGCTCATGAAGGATCAGGTAGGACATACAAACGGCTACAGGGAGTTCAACAGCGCTTAATACAGCTCCGAGTGAATAACCAACGCTTGGTAAGCCATAAGCAAATAATAGGGGAGGTATAACGGTGCCGAAGAACGCGAGTAATAGGCCGTAAGGGAGGATTCCAAGGAATACCTCACTGTTAAGCAAGGTGAAAGGTTGTAAAGTGATTGCTATTAAGATAAAAGCACCCGTAATCATGAGTGCACTTTTTTGAATTGGAGGGTAATCTGTTCCCACACGACCGTTCACAATCATGAAAATTGAATACGCTGTCGCAGCTAATAGTCCGAAAATAATCCCAGGTACAGAAAAGGAGGATAATGGTTCTTCTAGGAGTCCAGTTGCAAGTATGGTTCCTCCTAATATTCCAACAATGCCGATAATCTGTCCAATAGAAGGCTTCACCTTAAAAAAGATGAATTCTATCAACTGACCAATCCAGATATACTGCATGAGTAGGACGATAGCAAGAGAAGCCGGCACTAATTGTACGGATTTGTAATAGAGTATGCTAACTGTTCCTGTACTGATTCCAGAAAGGATAATTTTCCACTTCGGGGATATAGAAGGATATTTTTGTTGAGATTTAGATCGGGATGCGAAAATCCATATGATCCATAAAAAGAGGGCTCCTAGAAAGGCTTGGATTCCTGTTACTTCGCCTAGCGAATAACCTTGTTCATAGGCTTTTTTTACAAATGTAGAGAGGATTCCAAAGCTTGCAGCGCCTAAGAATACTGCAATTGCTCCCTTTGACTTATTCATAGTGTGCAAAGTACGGCAATATTGAAGTAACATTTTCCACATTTGACAGTATATGACAATTATAATACTTTTTGTAAGCAATCTGCCAAGGTGCTCTTTTGTTAAAGAAAAAGCATTTTTTCCACGAAAACCTTACTAATCAATCATTATAGCCTATATTGTGTGCTGCGTAGAATTATTAAATCACATCTGTTGAAAAAATCCAATTGGAAAGAATGTTGATTTTGAGATACTTTGAATAAAATGTTTTTGCTATGAGACTGACCTTTGCTGTACTTTTTTTTCTAATTGGAACCTTGTTGTTAACATCATGTGGCGCTCGTAAAAAATCTGCTAATGGTCCATTGGTTGCTGGAAGCCGCCCGAATAAGAATGCGCCAATAAGTGATGCAAGTGATTCTCGAGGTATGGAGTTTTCGAAGGATAAGCTAGCGAACTATGCCACACTGCTGGGCGTGAAAGAGCGAGAACTGGATAATAAAAGTTTGTATTATGTGATTGATGAGTGGATGGGTACACCGCACCGAATGGGAGGGCTTGATAAACGAGGCGTCGATTGTTCTGGATTTGTCGGTATGTTGTATCGTAAGGCTTATGGTAAAGATTTACCAAGAACATCGCGAGACATGGCTGATGTAATCAATCGTAAATACGATAAGCAGCTAAAAGAAGGAGATTTGGTGTTCTTTTCGTTTGGTGGTCGAAATATAGATCATGTTGGAATTTATTTGCACAACGATAAGTTTGTCCACGTTTCCACGCGCAAAGGCGTTATTATTTCTAATCTCAAAGATGCTTGGTACGCTAAGTATTTTACGCGTTGTGGTACTCCAAAAATCTAATTTAAGGTTGGCCTTGCTTCACCGACAAGTAATGGAATTCTCATATTAGAAATAAAGGTCGCTTTAGTCCCTACAAATCTTTACTTTTGTCCAAAATTTAAAGATTTATCATGCAAGATAGAACGAAACGAATATTTATTGCACTTTGTATCATTGTTCCATTCCTGATTTATTGCGTCTATTACTACGCAGGAATGATTAAGAATGCTCCCTACCGTTTTTCTGACTTTGAATCTATTGAGTTAGTATATGGTTATCCAGATTCTATGTTGAATCAGTATGATTCTAAAACACATCATTATCAATATTTGACGAAACAAGGAGAGCTTATCAAGGATACATTGAAACTACGTGATGACGATTTGTTGTACTTGCATAGAAAAGCAATGGAGCTAGGTTATTGGAATGTTGCAGACGACATGACAACGCCAGCCGATCAAAGAACTACGAAAGCTAAAGTTCCTCGTTATAAATTAACATTCAATTATAAAGAGAAATCTAAATCGGTCACTTTGGATGCTGATTATGAAGGCGTGCAGAAAATGAAAGATGCTGCTAAAACCACAATAGATGAGGTTTTAAATATGCTTGCAACAGCAAAAGCAAGATAGTCAGCGCTAGATTTATTATTTAATTTTCTCTTAACTATAAATTTACAACATAGCGATACCTTTGGATTAAGTAATTTGTTTCAATAAATTGTTTGGTGATTTAAAGGTTATTAGGTAAACAAAAAAGAGGTCGACCCCCCAATCGGCCTCTTTTCTTTTTTGTAGCTAGCAAGCTATTTTTGTTCTCTTTAATTACAATTCCCAATTCTTATCTTGGCCTATTCAAATGAAAAACAGGCTTTGTTGTATTTCAACAAATTCAACATCTATTTCTTAAATTAAAACACTAACTTGTTATAAAAATTAAATTATGGAAACAAAAATCTCTTCAAAATTCATTGCTGAACTGATTGGGACTTTCGGTTTAGTCTTATTCGGATGTGGTGCTGCGGCAGTTGCTGGTGGCGATACGCTAGCCCAAACATCTGGATTAGGTTTGTTAGGTATATCGCTCGCCTTCGGATTCTCCGTGGTTGTGTTTGCCTATGCTATTGGCGGAATATCTGGCTGTCATATTAATCCTGCGGTCACTATTGGTGTGCTAATCGCCGGACGTATTTCAGTAAAGGATGCGGTAGTCTATATCGTTGCGCAATTGATTGGTGCCGTTATAGCTGCTTTTGTTTTAAAGACCATACTTAGTGGGCAGCTTGCGGGTTTTACGTCTGGGGAATGGGCTTTCGGCTCGAACGGTTGGGGTAAAGGTTATCAGAATGAATACAATGTTACTTCGGCATTTATTACCGAGACTGTAATGACTGCGGTTTTCTTATTTGTGATTCTTGCAACGACTTCTAAAGTAGGAAATGGGACGATGGCAGGCCTTGCTATCGGTTTTACGCTTGTGTTAATTCATCTTGTGGCAATTCCTATTACCGGGACTTCTGTAAATCCTGCGCGTAGTTTTGGACCAGCGCTTTTTGCGGGAGGACAGGCCTTATCTCAATTATGGTTGTTCTTTGCTGCACCTATCTTAGGCGCGATTATCGGAGCCATATTATGGAAAGTAACGTATAGTGAGTCTTCAGCTGCATAGGCTGCTGTATCAATAAAATATTTGTCAGAAGTCTCCCTAGCGAGGCTTCTTTTTTTTGGTGTTAAACCATGCTGAATCATATTGTTCTTACCCTCAAAAATGATTATCTTCGCACATGGATAATTTTATTGTTTCTGCACGTAAATACAGACCGGTTACTTTTGATTCGGTTGTCGGTCAGCAACACATAACTGGAACACTGAAAAATGCTATTCGCAATAATCAATTAGCGCAAGCATTCTTATTCTGTGGACCACGTGGTGTCGGTAAAACGACCTGCGCACGTATCCTAGCAAAGACAATAAACTGTGAGCATATCACTGAAACCAATGAAGCTTGTGGTGAATGTGATAGCTGTAAGTCTTTTCAAAACGGTAATTCCTTTAGTATTCATGAGCTTGATGCAGCGTCCAATAACTCTGTCGATGATATCCGTTCATTAATTGATCAGGTTCGTATTCCTCCGCAAACTGGTAAATATAAAATCTATATCATAGATGAGGTTCATATGCTCTCTCAGCAAGCATTTAATGCATTTCTGAAGACCTTAGAAGAACCACCTTCTTATGCAATATTTATTCTAGCAACAACAGAAAAGCATAAGATTCTACCTACTATACTTTCGCGATGTCAAATTTTTGATTTCAATAGAATTAAGGTAGAAGATATGGCTAGTCATTTAGCTTCTATAGCGAATAAAGAGGGGATTAGTTTTGAAGCTGATGGTTTGCATGTTATTGCACAAAAAGCTGATGGGGGGCTTCGTGATGCCTTATCAATGTTCGATCAAATCGTCAGTTTCTCGAATAAGCAATTAACCTACAAAGCGGTAATTGATAATCTTAACATATTAGATTATGACTATTACTTTCAGCTATTGGATGCTATTCAAAAACAAGATGCGGCAAACGCTTTACTTATCTTTGATAGCATACTAAATAAAGGTTTTGATGGAGGACATTTTATATCTGGCCTTTCAGGGCATGTTCGCAATCTCTTAGTGAGCAAAGATCCGTCTACATTGAAACTGTTGGAAGTTAGCGAGAATGTTAAGAAGCGTTATCTAGAACAGTCACAACAGCTTTCTAGCGGACTATTGTTATCGGCCTTGAACATAGCGAATCAATGTGAGGTGAATTACCGAACTAGTAAGAATCAACGTTTGCAAGTCGAGCTTGCCTTACTAAAGATGTGCCATATAGCGAGTGCGATAGCCTTAGCTCAAAATGGGATACCAGCGCAAGCTGAATTAAAAAAAAAACTCCCTGAGTCAGGGATAATAGAACCGCATAAAACGACGAATACTCCTCCGGCTGTTGCGCAGTTTACAAATCCTGTTGCCAAGCAAATGGATACGACTCATCCCGGTGGAACGAGTTCTAATGCTCCACAAGCAAATCCAGCAGCTTCCAATACAAATACACCAGCAAGTACTTCATCGGCTCCTACGGCTCCGGAAACGAGTAAGCCTGCCTTTAAAGCTTGGGGTAGTTTTAAGACTGCGAATTCTCTGCCTAATTTGAATACTATATTCGATGAAAAGAAAGGTGGCGATTCGGATGAACCAGCGCTTGTTGAGGGATCGGAATACCTCGAGGTAACACAGAACGTGTTTTTATCTAAATGGAATTTCTTTGCAGAAAAACTTAAAGCAGATAATAAAATTACTTTGTTTACCATCATGACTGCAAGTACCCCAACCTTAAATGGGGTGAAGATCGAGGTTGAAGTAGAAAACGCAGTTCAATCGGAACAGCTAAAGTTAGGGAAAATAGATATCCTTAACTATTTACGTGTTGAGCTACGCAACTTCTCTTTAGATCTCCATGTCGTTATGGTTGAGAAAACCAAAGATCGCAAACCATATACCGCGCAAGAGAAATATCAAGCAATGGTTGCTAAGAACCCAATGTTAGAAGAATTGAGAAAAACCTTTGATTTAGGACTTAGTTAACCGATATCTTTTCTACTTTTGTACTTTCCTGACTTTATAGCAATTAAGTCGGGATACTATATTTAAAAAAATCAGCAAATGCAACAATTTCAACGTAGGGATAGACCTGAAAAAAGAGAAATTAATCAGATGGTATTCGGTACTCGTGCCGTGATGGAGGCTATCGAAAGTGGTAGAGAAATCGAATCATTGTTTGTACAGAGAGGTTTGTCAGGAACGCTATTTGCTGAATTCAAAGCGCTTATTAAAGAACACAATATAGCTTATCAACAAGTTCCTATTGAAAAATTAAACCGCATTACCCGTAAGAACCATCAAGGAATTATTGCAGTTATTTCACCAATCATATATCAAAATGTAGAAGATCTACTTCCTTCGATTTACGAAAAAGGGGAGACTCCTTTGTTTTTGATGTTAGATGGGGTTACTGATGTTCGTAATATGGGAGCTATTGCTCGTACTGCTGAATGTGCAGGTGTGCATGCTATTATCGTTCCTAAGAAAGGATCAGCAGAGATTAATCCTGATGCGATAAAGACTTCTGCAGGTGCTTTGTTTAAAATACCTGTTTGTCGTCATGATTCGCTTAGCAAGACAGCTAAATTCTTAATCGAATCAGGAATCCAACTTGTTGTTAGTACAGAAAAAACGAAAGAGTCGATTTATGATGTAGATTATACTGTGCCTTCTTGTATTATTATGGGGGCTGAAGATGTTGGTGTATCAGATGATTTAATTCGTATTTCAGATAAATTAGCGAAGATTCCAATGTTTGGAGAGATTGGTTCATTAAACGTTTCTGTATCAGCAGCTGTCGTGATCTACGAAGCTATTCGACAACGTAATATATCCTAATTTGGTTCAGCGCTTTAGAAGATCAATCAATCGGCAATACAGGGTTTACCGCTATGTTATGTATAAGGAGACCTTGGTTGATGTGCGTGAGCACTTTTGGTCCTTTATTGGCGCATTTGTAGGTATTGGCATTATTGCGTATTTACAATCGTTGCAACTTCCAAACTTAGAAAATCTATTTCTAATCGGTTCCTTTGGTGCCTCGGCTGTCTTGGTCTATGGCGCCATTCAAAGTCCTTTAGCGCAACCTCGAAATCTTATTGGTGGACATGTTGTATCGGCCTTAGTCGGTGTGACTGTAGGGAAGCTCTTGCCGGATGTTATTTGGCTAACCGCACCAATAGCAGTCGCCTCTTCAATTGTGTTTATGCAGATTACCAAAACTTTGCATCCGCCAGGCGGAGCAACTGCGCTTATTGCGGTGAGTTCGGGTACAAAGATATCAAGTATGGGGTATATGTATGTGCTTTCTCCTGTATTTACGGGGGCTTTGATTCTTTTCGTCGTGGCGCTGTTATTTAATAATATTACCAAGAAGAGGCATTATCCGATAAAGGCTTCGAGACTTCGCAAATCGCGTCGAAGCGAACTCAAGAGACGCTTTAAGCCGACACGATGAAGTCAATGTGTTTAGGTAAAGAATTAACCGTAAAATCTTATTTTAAAATCGCTAGTCAATAGGCTGAGACTTATTTAGGCATTAGCGAATGATAGAATCTCATATTAGTGCTAAGCTGAAAAATAACTATATAATAAAAAAGCTATTCCTAAGAATAGCTTTTTTATATTTCTAGATATCGCAATCAACGCTGAGTCTTCAGTTTTTTTAAAGATAGAGTTGAAATGCAAATATATCATCAAAGCATAAAAAAGGCCGTTCCGAAGAACAGCCTTTTTTATTAATATCTACTTTTAGATTCTTTGCGTTTTCCAGAGAAGTCGCGGAAACCACCTCCGCCGTTCGATCTACCACGATCTCTTCTGTCTCCACCGCGTCCTCCGCCAGAGTTTCTGTCAGAAGATCTGCCTGAGCGGCCACGGCCGTTTGAAGATCCTCTATCAGATCTACCTTCACCAGATACTTCAATACGTACACCTCTACCATTGTAATTAACGCCTTCAAAACCTTGGAATACTTTATTGACTTCAGCGTCTTCCACTTCAAAGAAAGTGAATACACCTTTAAGGTCAATTTTACCAATTGATTTTCCAGAGATTTTACTGTTGTTACAAATAAAGCCTAGCATCTCACCGCGGGTGAACTCGTCTACCGAACCTAAGTTGATAAACAAACGAGTAAATCCTTTAGATGAACGACGTCCGCCTTCTCTATCTCCATCACGATCTCCTCTAGAAGATTCACGTGCTTCGATATTCAAATCTGGTGCTTCTTTGTAATAATTTAAGAATCTATTAAATTCTAAGGAAGCAAATCTTTTCACTACTTCTTCTTTAGTTAAGTCTTGAAGACTTTCTAAGATTTGAGGAAGGAATGTGTTGATTTGTTCTTCATGTACTTCTACATTGTGTACTTTGTCTACTAAGGCAAACAATTGTTTCTCACAAACTTCGGTTCCTTGTGGAACTTGTTTACGTTCGAAAGATTTACCAATGATTTTCTCAATATGACGAATTTTGCTCATCTCTTTCACATTGATTAATGAAATTGAGATACCTGTTTTACCAGCGCGAGCTGTACGACCTGAACGGTGCGTATAGTTTTCTACTTCGTCAGGAAGAGAATAGTTAATTACGTGCGTAACATCATTCACGTCAATACCACGTGCAGCAACGTCAGTAGCAATTAATAATTGCAAGTTGCGCTCACGATAGCGTTTCATTACCTTATCACGTTGTTGTTGTGAAAGGTCTCCGTGTAAAGAGTCAGCGTTGTAACCGTCTTTAATTAATGCTTCAGCAATCTCTTGTGTTTCAATCTTTGTACGACAGAATACAATACCAAAGATCTCTGGATAAAAATCTACGATACGTTTGAAAGCAGCGTATTTATCTTTTGCTTTAATTAAAAAGTATTGGTGTTCGATGTTTTCATTACCAGTATTCTTCGTGCCTACAGTCAACTCGAACGGGTCGGTCATGTATTTTTGAGCAATACGACGAACCTCACGAGGCATAGTCGCTGAGAATAACCATGTTTTCTTATCAGATGGAGTTTCTGATAAAATATTATTGATGTCTTCTTGGAAACCCATGTTCAACATCTCATCAGCCTCGTCTAATACAACATACTTCACTTTCGAGAAGTCAATCGCATTACGACCGATGATATCAAGCATACGACCAGGTGTTGCTACGACGATCTGTACTCCACGACGGATCTGACGTAATTGGTCGCCAATGTTAGCACCACCGTAAACGGCAACTACATTAACATTGTCTAAATTTTTGGCATACTTTTCTAGGTCTTTTGCGATTTGCAAACATAGCTCACGCGTCGGACAAAGTACCAATGCTTGAGGGTGATTGAAAGAAAAGTCTAGTTGTTCTAATAGAGGAAGACCAAATGCCGCAGTCTTTCCAGTACCTGTTTGGGCTAATCCGACAAAATCGTCGTTACCAGTCAGTAACACAGGAATGGCTTTTTCCTGGATGGGAGAAGGTTTTTCGAAACCTAACTCAGTGATGGCATTAACAATCTCATGACGGATCCCCAGTTCTAAAAATGGGTTCATGAAATAAAATATACAATAGGCACAATTGCCTAAGGCGGTGCAAAGATAGAAATAATATTTAGTATTTCCTATATGTCAATGATTTATGAAAATAAATTATTGATTTGTAGTGGAATATCTATTGTTTGTAGATGTAGAAAGGATGGATAAAATAGAGGTGTCAATACTCAGTGCTACATTTTTGCCTGCTAAAAACATAGTTTAAAGTCATTTAAACTATGTTTTTCACAAAATAGAGAACTGTCGATAGGGGTTAATATTATGAAAAATGACGGAAGTCAATAAAATAATATTTGGCGTAAATTAATATATATAAAATAAGATTTCAATAGATGTTGTCTTGAACGAATGATTGTCAATCTATTGGTCTTAACTTCGATGATAATTTAATGATTGTAGCCACAAGCTGATAATTTGTTAATGATTTGGATAAATCTTTAATTTTTTTGTAGGTTTGAGCGTTAATTATTTTATCTAAATTTATGTGGTATAAAAAATCAATTGCGAAGTTAATTTCCGAAGCAGAACAGAGTGGCGAAGGAACATTAAAAAGAACATTGTCCAGCACGGGATTGATTGCCTTAGGTATCGGCGCAATTATCGGAGCGGGACTTTTTTCTTTAACAGGTATCGCTGCCGCCGATCATGCTGGACCAGCTGTTATGCTCTCTTTTATCATTGCAGCAGTCGGATGTGCATTTGCAGGTCTTTGTTACGCCGAGTTCGCGTCCATGATTCCCGTTGCAGGGAGTGCATATACCTATTCTTATGCAACTATGGGGGAGTTTATGGCTTGGATTATCGGGTGGGACTTAGTGCTTGAATACGCGCTTGCAGCCGCAACAGTAGCGGTAAGTTGGTCTCAATATTTCAATCAACTCCTCTTAATGATGGGGCTACATATTCCGCCAGAACTTCTAACAGGTCCATTCGAAGGCGGTATGATTAATCTCCCAGCAATAATTATTGTTTGTTTATTGTCGCTTCTATTAATGCGTGGAACGCAAGAATCATCTGCGGTTAATAATATATTAGTCATTTTAAAAGTTGGCGTAGTTGTATTATTTATTGCACTAGGCTGGCAGTTTATCGATCCTGCTAATCATACACCATTTATTCCTACAAACGAAGGGGAGGAGATGGTGAAACAAGGAACTATGGGTTTCTGGGATTTTTGGAATTCCGATTACCGTGGTCACTATGGTTGGACTGGTATTCTTCAAGCAGCGGGTGTTGTATTCTTTGCTTTTATCGGATTTGATGCGGTAAGTACAGCAGCACAGGAAGCTAAAAACCCGAAGAGAGATATGCCAATTGGTATTATTGGATCGTTAATCATTTGTACAATCCTTTACGTATTGTTCTCTTACGTAATGACGGGCTTAGCTCCATATACTGCCTTCAGTGGTGATGCAAAACCAGTAGCTACGGCATTTGAAAAAACAGGTTATCACTTCTTAAATACGGCTATGATTGTGACGATTATCGCTGGTTACACTTCGGTTATTCTAGTGATGTTGTTGGGTCAAAGTCGTGTATTTTACTCGATGAGTAAAGATGGTTTATTACCGAAGTTCTTTTCTGATCTATCTAAACGTCAGACCCCTTGGAAAACTAACCTCATCTTCATGGTGTTCGTAAGTATCTTTGCAGGATTTGTACCCGTTTCGGATTTAGGACATATGGTTAGTATCGGCACCTTGTTTGCATTTACTTTAGTTTGTATCGGTATTTTGGTATTGAGAAAAACTAATCCAGAAATCGAACGTCCATTTAAGACACCTTTGGTTCCATTGGTTCCTATATTAGGTATTTTGGTGTGTGTGTTGATGATGGCTGCTTTACCGATTGAAAGTTGGGAGCGATTGGCTATCTGGATGGCGATTGGCGTAGCATTCTATTTTGCTTACGGATATAAAAATTCTGTATTGCGTAAAGAAAAGGAACGAGCTAACGGCGGAAACATAGAATAATCAAATTATTCTAATAGAAATATTACTTAAAAAGGCTGTATTGACGAACGTTAATACAGCCTTTTTTTATGTAAGATTTGGATGGATAAAGCCGACGATAGGATATCTTATTTTATCTATATAGAATCTATGTTAGATTATTCTAGCTCGAATATGGGACAATTCTCTTGTTATTCAATTCCAATTTATACCCGATTGCAACCGACTTTGAAACGGGTTTGAAAGGGATGTGAAAGGGAAGTGAAAGGGAAGTAGACCCTCGCAATTCTTGATTTATTCAATTTTTAAGAATGAGAAATTAGTCTTAATTTCAATCAATAAGATAAACGCAATGGAAGATAATGAATTGAAAGAAGGAGACTTCGTATTGGTTATTGGAGGTACGCATAAGGGGAAGTCTGGATTCCTTTCTGAATGAAATCTAAGTAAAACCGGGCATTGGACGATAACGGTAACTCAGACTAATAATGTGCGCTTTAAGGCCTTAGCCAAGAATGTCGAACTGAAGCGATCTACGGAATAACCGATTGGCATTGAATGGTTCTTCTGGTAATCAAAATGAATATCCTTAGCGCAAGTGCGGGGCATAGGAAGTTACAATAATAATTGTTGCAGTTTTTGTGCTGTAGATTACAAGGAAAAAAAGAAGGGACTATCTAATCGATAGCCCCTTGCTTTTATTATAGTAGTTTTAGTAATTTCTAGTAAAGAGTGAACTCTACACGTCTGTTTTGTTGACGTCCTTCTGCAGTTTTGTTCGTAGCGATAGGTTGGTTAGGACCGTAACCTGTAGCCTCGATGCGAGAAGCGTTTGCACCTTTTGAAACCAAGTATGCTTTTACTGATTCAGCACGTTCTTTTGATAAACGTAAGTTCGTTTGCATTGAACCAGTGTTATCTGTGTGACCTGCTAATTTTAAGCTAAAGTTTTTCTCGATTAATAAAGCTGCTACTCTGTTTAAAGATTCATAAGAAGTAGAACGGATAGTTGCTTTACCTAAATCGAACTCTAGATTTTTAATCGCTTCATCTACTACTTTTCTGTCTTCTTCGGTAACAACGATTTTCTCAACAACTTTAGTTTCGTGTTTTGCTTCTGGTAATGGACATCCAGCACCATCAACTTTTACTCCTGAAGGTGTATTAGGACACTTATCGAACTTGTTAGCAACACCGTCACCATCGTCATCCTTTAGATCACTGCTAATACCTGCGATTTCAGATTTTAATGCTTCATTTGACGCAACTAATGCATCACGTTCAGCTTTTAATTCATCATATTTCTTCACTAATGTACCAACCGGGTTACTGTTACCTAAGTATGGTTTGCTACCATCACCTAATGCAATTTCTAAACCAGCGTGTGCGTAAGAGAATAAGTCGTTTTTGTATTGACCACCAGAAACACCATCAAATTTTTGGTTAGCCCAGTTTAATTGGTAACCTAAATCGATATTGATTCCTTTCGCTACCGCGAATTTGAAACCTGCGTCAATTGGAACATATAATTTTGTTTGAGAATCAGCAGTAGAAGCTGTTCCGTCAACTGTTGTTGTTGTTTCGAAGTTTAATGCACCAAGACCGATGGAAGCATAAGGCTTAATAATGCTGTTGAAAAATCTCCAGTTTGTATTCGCTAATGTGAATTCACCAGATAAAGCAGCAGACCAAGGCATTTTTGTTTCAAATGCAGAAACAGTACCAGCTGCAGCATTTTCATTCGTGCCAGATACTTTACCACCTAAGTATTGTGCCTTAAGGCCAAAAGATGGAGAGATTTGTTTTTTAATGTAGGCGCTGTATCCTACGTTGTGGTCAAGTTTATCAAATCCAGCTCTGTTAAATCCAAAGATGTTTGATTGGTTAAGTAAACCTGCGTTTACACCAATAGACCAAGTTCTGTATTCCGATGAAGGACCTAACAACGTTGTACCGTCTACTGTAGTTGTGTTTTGTTGCGCAAAAGCAGTCGAGGAAATAAGCCCTGCAATAGCAAATAGGCTAGCTTTTTTAATATAGTTTGTTTTCATGTTACTAAATTTTACACTTGCTAATGGCTAGGCAAAATTGTTGCCAAAACTCTCGCCTTGGCAACAAATGCTGTAAAATTTGTAGCGCTCTTGTAGCTGAACTAGCCGTTTGTAGGGATAACGCGAGCGAAGAATGTCGGTATTTTAATGTCAAACGCAAGTTTCTTAATTACGTTTGGCTCAGTTAGTTGGCGGAAAACACTCTTGCGACTCTTGGTCAACAAAAGCACGTCAATCTGTTCGTCAATTAAAACAGAAGTTACAGCCTGTGCCACACTTTCTTTTTGACGCATAAATAATGACTGAGGCTTAATAATGTAGGTAATATCGGATATACCTAATTCATTTTCTATACGATTAATCCAAGTTTTGAAATCTGAATCGATATCCTTTATCTCCCTGTCCTTTGCATTAACATGAATTAATACCAATTCAAAATCCTTTTGGAATAATGGTAAGGCCTGACTTAAGCAAGTAAGTTCGGCGTCTTTAAAATTACAAAGCAATGCGATACGATCTTTCTTTAGTTCGGTAGATTCTAAAGGAATTGCAAGTAGCGGTGTTTTGGTGTTTAATATCGTATCGTAAGTATTACTGCCGATAAAGATTGCTTCCAGTCCAGAAGAACCTTTTGTTCCCATAACAACAGCATCATACTCGTTCGCATTTGTGATTTTCTTAATCTCGTCATAAAGATTACCATCACTGAACAGCGTATTCACTTCAATATTGGGGTATTTTTTACTGATTTCAGCGACTAAGTTCTTCATATCACGCTCTGCCATTGGCACACGAGGGTCTTTCAATGAAGGGTCGTTTTGCGCGTTGATATAAATATTGGAGTGATCCGAAAATATATGTGCCAAGTCCAAAGACTGACCAGCTTGTTGGGCAATTTGGCAAGCATACTCCACAGCGACTGCTGAATATTCAGAAAAGTCTATAGGTACTAATAATTTGCTCATGATATCAATATGTAGTTTTTATATTTTGTCGAAAAATGCGGGTTTATTAAGCTCCAATGCAATTGCCTTTGATACGGAACTCGTAAATAGGCGTTCAAAAAAAGTCTTGCGGCTAGGAGTGACAAGAATCACATCAGGATTGATATCCTGAATTAATTTCTCCACCACCTCTGGTACCGTATCTAATTCCTCATCGCTTTTTTGGATTGGTTCAGCATAGGTTTTTACTTCGGTAACTTGCGTCATCTCTTTAATATTATATGCCCAACTGTCTAAACTCTCCAATACGTTTTCACGTTTTTGACTTTCCTTATATACGTGGATTAATGATAGTGAATTGGTTTGATCCACTAATCGGAGGTATTGTTTTAAGGTATCTAACTCCTCATGTTTGAAATTGGTCAACAAAGCAATATGATTGCTTTGGAAAGAATATGGTTCGTTTGGAACGACCACGACAGGAATACTTGACTTCGCTGCAACAGCAAGGGTCGTACTACCCCAATAAAGTGGTTTTGTTTTACTTTCACCTGAAGCCCCCATAATAATTAACTCAAACTTTCCAGAATTTGACATTTCTGTAAGTTTTTCGATAATGAGGGTTCTCGAACATTCAATATAGAAATCAACACTAGGAAATTGATCAACAAGTTTGTCTTTTAGTTCGGCAATCAATAAATCAGCTTTCAAGATTGGATCTGTAAGGTTGTGCTCGTCGGACTCACCAACTGAAGCGCTGGTGTAACAATGAAGTAACAAGATATCGGCATTCTTTTTTGTAGCGAGTTCGCAAGCGTATTGAGCCGCAAATTCCGAGTTTTTCGAAAAATCGGTAGGGACGATTATAGTCATCTTTTTGATTTATTGAGTTGTTCTTTATTAAGAAGATAAATTTACTAAAAATATCGGTGAATATGACAAAAGTTGGTTTTTAAGACTATTTTAACGTCAATTTTGAGTAAGTTTGCAAGCAAAATATTTACGAAATAAATGACTAGCAGAGAAATACGCCAGGCTTTTTTAGATTTTTTCAAGAGTAAAGGACATCAGATCGTGCCTTCAGCTCCTGTGGTAGTGAAAAACGACCCTACATTAATGTTTACGAACGCTGGTATGAACCAGTTTAAGGATTTGTTTTTGGGAGAGGCCGCCATTAAATATCCACGCGTCGCCGATACACAACGGTGTCTTCGTGTTTCTGGGAAGCATAACGATTTAGAGGAAGTGGGGATTGATACTTATCACCATACCTTATTTGAGATGCTTGGAAACTGGTCATTTGGTGATTATTTTAAAAAGGAAGCTATTGAATGGGCTTGGGAACTATTAACAGAAGTGTTCAAGTTAGATAAAGATCGTTTATACGTTACGATTTTTGAAGGCGATGCGAGCGAAGGTTTGCAACGTGATTTGGAAGCTTTTGACCTTTGGAAGGCGTTAATCGCGGAAGATAGAATTCTATTAGGAAATAAGAAAGATAATTTCTGGGAAATGGGGGACACAGGTCCTTGTGGTCCTTGCTCAGAAATACACTACGATATGCGTTCGGATGAAGAACGTGCTAAGGTACCTGGTCAAGAATTGGTAAATGCAGATGATCCACAAGTTATCGAGATTTGGAATCTTGTATTTATGCAGTTCAACAGATTGAAGGATAAGTCATTAAAATCTTTGCCTGCAAAACATGTTGACACAGGGATGGGATTTGAGCGATTGGTGCGTTGTATTCAAGGAAAGACGTCAAATTATGATACAGATGTATTCCAGCCTTTAATACAATATATCGCGACAAAGTCTGGCATTGTTTACGGAACAGACGAGAAAACCGATATCGCGATGCGCGTATTATCCGATCATATTCGCGCGGTTAGTTTTGCTATTGCTGATGGTCAGTTGCCATCCAATAATAAAGCAGGATATGTTATCCGTCGTATATTAAGAAGAGCAGTACGTTACGCATATACATTTTTAAATTTTAAATCACCATTTATCCATGAGTTAGTGCCTGTTTTGGCAGAACAATTTAAAGGTGTATTTGATGAACTTTACAGTCAGCAAGATTTTGTTGAAAAGGTTGTTTTGGAAGAGGAAGTTTCGTTCCTACGTACATTAACAACAGGAATTCAACGTTTTGAAAATTACGTAGTTGATCAAAAGAGTATCGATGGCAATTTTGCTTTCGAATTATTTGATACCTATGGATTTCCAATTGACTTAACGGATCTACTTGCTCGCGAACAGGGGTTAACTGTTGATATGCTTGGATTTGAGCAAGCTTTATTAGCGCAGAAGGAACGCTCACGTGCGGCAACAGCAATCGACACAAGTGATTGGGTTTTAGTTAGCGAGAATCAAGATACAGAATTTGTAGGATACGATGCCTTGTCGAGTCAGACAGAAATTGTTAAATATCGTAAGGTATCTGCGAAGGGAAAAGAGCAGTTTCAATTGGTTTTATCCGTTACACCATTCTACGCTGAAGGAGGTGGTCAAGTTGGTGATACAGGTTACATTCGTTCTTTAGAAACGAGCGAGAAGATTGAAATTGTAGACACGAAAAAGGAAAATGGATTGATTATTCATTTTGTGAATCAATTGCCATCTGTTTTAACGGGTGATTTTGAAGCGGTCGTGGATATTTCAAAAAGAAAAGACTCCGAAGCGAATCACTCTGCAACCCATTTGCTGCATGCTGCCTTAAAACAAGTTTTAGGAGATCATGTCAACCAAAAAGGCTCTTTAGTTTCTCCAGATGTACTTCGTTTTGATATATCTCATTTTGCAAAGATGAGTTATGAAGAAATCAAGCAAGTAGAGGATATTGTAAATGCAAAGATCCGTGAAGATATTCCATTAAAAGAAGAACGCAATGTTCCTTATCAAAAAGCAATTGAATCGGGAGTTACAGCTTTATTTGGTGAAAAATACGGAGATCATGTTCGCGTAATTACTTTCGATGATCACTATTCAAAAGAATTATGTGGTGGAACGCATGTTCGTGCTACAGGTCAAATAGGTTTCTTTAAGATCGTTTCCGAGTCTGCTGTAGCAGCAGGAGTTCGTCGTATTGAAGCCATTACTGGAACAAAAGCACAGCAAGTTATTCGTGAATATTTCGAATTGGTAGACAACATGAAAGGCATGTTAAACAATCCGAAAGATTTTGTTTCCGCTTTAAGTAAAGTTATTGATGAAAACGGGGCACTTCGTAAAGAGATTGAGCGCAACATTGTTGAAAAATCCTTAAAAATGCGCGAAGAATTGGAGTCTAAATTTGAGCGTATTGGTGATATCAACTTCCTATCGATGGTTGTTGATTTACCAAATGCAGATGCGGTCAAAACATTAGCTTATGCGTTGAAAGGTGCTGTAGATCGCTTATTCTTAGTTTTGGGAGCTGATTTTGACGGGAAGCCGAGTCTGACAGTGATGATTTCAGATGATTTAGCAAAAGAAAAGAATTTGAACGCGGGAAATATTGTTCGCGAATTAGCGAAAGAGATCCAAGGTGGTGGAGGTGGTCAACCATTCTTCGCAACAGCAGGAGGTAAGGATAGTGCTGGCTTGCCGAAAGCGATTGAACGCGCTAGAGAATTTGTAAAGTAAAATATAATGAGAAAATCCGTATTAAATGTATGTGGTTTATTGTTCCTGTCAAGTTTAATTAGCGCTTGCTCGAACAATGAAAGTATCCAGATAAAAGGAGTTATTGATAACCCGGGAAATGTGAAGGTGGTAAGTTTTTATGAGGGTGATCGTAAATTGGATTCTACTTTTATCGCAGACGGTAATCGATTTAAATTTGAAAGACCAGCCACTCAGGAGCGTTTATTAACGATTGCGGTAGGCAAGAATAGGTATCCAATAATTGTAGAGCCAGGAAACGAATTGACGTTTTCTGTTGATATGCAGCAACCCGAGACTTATAAGGTTGAAGGTTCCGAGCTTTCTACGAAATTGAAAGATTTTGCGCCGCTAAAAGTTCGCATAGATTTTGTTCGCGATTCTTTACAGCAAGCGTTTACGAAAGCAACCACAGATCTTGGAGCTAATGAGATCCAGAATCTTCGTGCGGAGATGCTCCAGAAATTTGAACCTTTCTTTAAAAACTACGTACAACAGGCGGTTACTTTTGCAGATAAGAATCAGGACTTGGCGGGATTCTATGTGATGAGCACGCTGGATCCGGAGATGGCTGAGCAGGAATTAATTACTTATGCTGATCAAATCAAAGATAAATTTACCGAAAATCGTTATGTAAGCGATTTTAAAGGGGAAGTGAACAAGCTTCGTAAATTGGCAATCGGGCAACCTGCGCCAGCATTACAAGCTTATACAAAGGATAATAAGTTGGTGAAGTTATCGGATTTTCAAGGTAAAACCGTGTTAATCGATTTTTGGGCTTCATGGTGTATGCCTTGTCGAGAAGAAAATCCAAACATCGTCAAACAATACCATCGTTTTAAAGATAAAAATTTCACCGTACTTGGGGTATCTCTAGATAACAACCCAGGCCCATGGATGCGTGCGATTGCAGATGATAAATTGGAATGGACGAATATATCCGATTTACAAGCCTGGAGTTCGCCGTTGGTGATTGACTATCAAATTAAAGGGATTCCAACATCTTATATAATTGATGGTACAGGAAAGATAATTGCTAAGAACTTAAGAGGGAAAGAGTTAGAAGATTTTTTAACGAAAACCTTAAATTAAGAATAATGCATTGTTAAGTTATATTTAAGTGTTAACAATTATATAATATTTGGTTAACTTTATCTTATGATTAAGTACATAACTTAGCAAAAAAAAGACATTATATGGCCAGTAAGCAGAAAATTCTAGTGGTTGACGATGAGGCAGACATTGTTGAATTGATTTCTTATAATTTAACCAAAGAGGGATACCAAGTTTACACCGCGGCAAACGGTAAGGAGGCGATAAAAGTGGCAAAAGATGTATATCCAGACTTGATTATTTTGGATGTAATGATGCCGGAGATGGATGGAATAGAAGCTTGTCGTTTAATGCGTTCTATGCCGGAGTTTAAACAAACCTTTATGGTTTTCTTGACGGCCAGAAGTGAAGAGTATTCAGAAATTGCTGGTTTTCATGTGGGTGCCGACGATTATATCGCTAAGCCAATTAAACCACGCGCACTAATGAGCCGTATTAACGCAATCCTTCGTAGAAATACCTCAGAAGTAATCGATGATCAGTCAACTGATAAATTAGAGATTTCCGATTTAGTAATCGATAGAGATTCATTCCTAGTCTACCGTGGTGAGGAAAAGTTTGTCTTGGCAAAGAAAGAATTCGAATTGTTATACCTATTGGCGTCTAAGCCGAATAAGGTTTTTACAAGGGAACAGATTCTGAAAGCAATTTGGGAGGATTCTGTTGTCGTTACAAACCGAACGATCGATGTACACATTCGAAAGCTGCGTGAGAAAATAGGAGATACCTATGTCACTACCGTTAAGGGCGTTGGTTATAAGTTTGAACTGAACTAAAAAAATATTTAAAAGATTGAAAACCGGACTTGGTCCGGTTTTTGTTTTTTATGGCAGTCAATCGATTGCGTAGCTAGATTTTATAGCTATCTTTATCAAAAATATTATAACGAAAACTTAAATTAAACGAGAACAATTATGTGTGGAATCGTCGGTTACACCGGGAAACGTCAAGCCTATCCAATAGTTATTGATGGCTTAAAAAAATTAGAATACCGTGGCTATGATAGTGCTGGAGTCGCTCTACAAACAGGCGACGCTATCAAGGTTTATAAAAAGGAAGGGAAAGTCGCTGCCTTAGAAGAATTCGTTGCCGAGCAGTCAACCGTTGGAACTACTGGTATTGGACATACCCGTTGGGCAACACACGGAGAACCTTCCGATCGAAATGCACACCCGCATATCTCCAAATCTGGCAATTTGGCGATGATTCATAACGGGATTATCGAGAACTATGCATCTCTAAAGAATGAATTGATTAAAGAAGGATATGAGTTTAAGAGTGATACAGATTCTGAAGTATTATTAAACTTTATCGAAGATATTCAATTAAATAACAATTGTAGCTTAGAAGAGGCTATCCGTATTGCGCTTAAGCGTGTTACTGGTGCCTATGTGATTTTAATTGTATCAGCTGATCAACCGGATACGATTATTGCTGCCAGAAAAGGTAGCCCTTTGGTTATCGGGATTGGAAATAATGAACATTTCTTGGGTTCGGATGCATCACCTATGCTTGCCTATACGAAAGAAGTTGTTTATATCAACGATTATGAATTAGCTATTGTTCGTCCGGATGAGTTAATTCTGAAAAATCTTGGTAATGAAACCATAACGCCATTTGTACAAAAGTTAGATATGGAATTGGCGGCTATTGAAAAAGGTGGATATGACCATTTCATGCTGAAAGAGATTTTTGAACAACCAACTACTATCGCAGATTCTTTACGCGGACGTTTAGTTTTGAACGATTCAAAGATTATCTTAAGTGGGATAGACTCCATTCAGGATAAGTTACTGAATGCTCGCCGGATTATTATCGTAGCCTGTGGAACAAGCTGGCATGCTGGTTTGGTTGCTGAATATGTGATTGAGGAATTGTGTCGAATTAACGTAGAGGTAGAATATGCTTCAGAATTCCGATATAGGAATCCAATTATTTCGGAAGACGATGTGATTATCGCGATTTCGCAAAGCGGTGAGACTGCAGATACGTTAGTCGCATTAGAGCGCGCTAAGGAGCACGGTGCAACGATATTTGGTATTGTAAATGTTGTTGGATCTTCTATTGCTCGTATTTCTCACGCAGGTTGCTATACACATGCAGGTCCAGAAATTGGGGTGGCGAGTACGAAAGCTTATACGGCTCAACTTGCGGTATTGATGTTGTTAGCACTCAAGGTAGCGAAATTGAAAGGTACTATTTCAGAGGAACGCTTCGTTGAGCTTTCACATGAACTTAATAGTGTACCTGAGAAAGTAGAGTGGGTATTGAAAAATGAAGTGGATAACATCAAAGCAATAGCTTATAAATACAAGGACGCGCATGATGTACTTTACCTCGGACGTGGTTATAACTTCCCAACCGCACTAGAGGGGGCATTGAAATTGAAAGAGATCTCCTATATACATGCAGAAGGTTATCCAGCTGCAGAGATGAAGCACGGACCAATAGCATTGGTAGATGAGACTTTGCCAGTGGTTTTTGTGGCAACGAAAGATATTTACCATGAAAAGGTCATCAGCAATATGCAAGAAATTAAGGCCCGCAAAGGTAAGGTTATTGCTGTTGTATCGGAGGGCGATGAGATGACACATAGTATTGCAGATGATGTGATGACTGTTCCAGTGTTAGATGAGGTTATTGCACCAATTTTGACTGTGGTACCGCTACAACTACTTTCATATTATATTGGTGTATATCGTGGGTTGGATGTTGATAAACCACGCAATTTAGCAAAGTCTGTTACTGTAGAATAATATATACTTATGGGATATGTTAATAAAATTCCTTTAAGTCGTATTGGGTATGATTTTGTTCCTGCTCAATATTTAAAAGAGGGAAGAGATGAATATTATTATCGCTTTCAACAACAAAAGAACGATAAAATCTATAGGAATCTTACAGCTGCAGAGATTGCAATTTTAGAAATCAATGCTAATGAATCTACCAATTGGAATGATGTCTTAGTGACAGATAAATTTCTTCCAAAGCAGATCAAGCGATCTAAGTTTTATGGATTGGTACGAATCGGCGATATGGAAGAGGTTTACTTGGAATATCGTGATATTCGCTTAGCTTGCGGTATCTATAATTCGCATATTATCAGCTGTGATTTAGGCGATTGTATCGCTTTGCATCAAGTTCGATATATTGCACATTTCATCGTAGGTAACGAGGTGATTCTCTTGAATGTTAATGAGATGGAGACGAGTTCAAGCGCGAAGTTTGGGAACGGAATTCTGAAGGATGGCGATCAAGAGGAAAGTCGGATCTATCTAGAAGTATGCAATGAGAATGGAAACCGAAGGGTATTACCATTCGATGGGATGCAAGCTGCCGACGCTTATTTATGGAGTAGAAACCGACAGGATAAGGCGCTTCAAGATCGTTTTTTTGAAATGACAAACAAATGCTTTAGTTCCGATCGGGGATACTATAGCGAAATTGGAGATCGAACGGTAATCAAGAATTCGCACACGATTAAGAATGTGAAGATTGGCTCCGATGCGTATATAAAAGGCGTAAATAAGTTAAAGAATGTAACCGTTAATTCGACTTTGGACGCCTACACTCAAATAGGTGAGGGTTGTGAATTAGTTAACGGGATAATTGGTTATGGTTGTCGTGTGTTCTATGGGGTAAAGGCAGTACGTTTTATCCTATCTTCCTATTCGCAACTGAAATATGGTGCTCGATTAATTAATTCGTTTCTTGGAGACAATTCGACTATCTCTTGTTGCGAAGTCTTAAACTCTCTTATCTTTCCAGCTCACGAGCAGCATCATAACAATTCGTTCTTATGTGCATCGCTTATTATGGGGCAGTCGAATATGGCCGCTGGAGCTACCGTAGGCTCGAATCATAATTCCAGAGGTGCTGATGGGGAGATTGTTGCGGGAAGAGGATTCTGGCCAGGACTCTGTGTTAGCTTAAAACATAATTCACGATTTGCGTCTTATAGCTTGATCGTAAAAGGCGACTTTCAACATGAAATGGATATTCGTATTCCATTTTCATTGATCAGTAATGATGTTAAAAATGATCAACTACTAATTGTTCCTGGATATTGGTTTATGTATAATATGTACGCATTGATGCGTAATACGAATAAATTCTTAAGTCGCGATAAACGTCAATTCAAGAACCAATATTTTGAATACGATATTCTTGCACCGGATACGGTCAACGAATTGTTCAATGGACTCCAAGAAATTGAGTCGGCTGTTTCTTCAGCCCTGGAAAGGGAAGGTTTGTCTGCTAATCTAACAGCTGTCGACTGGTTGACGGGCGATTCCAATTCGGATTTAACGATATATTTATCCAATGTAGAGTTTTCCAAACGTAAAGTTTGTTTGTTAAAGCCTAGGGAATCCTACGCTTTATTTAAAAAATTGATTCGATATTACACTGTATGTCAAGTATTGGAGCATATAAAGCCAGAAGACTTCGAAAGTAGCTTATTTGGCCATTCTTTGGAAACGAACGAACGCGTATCTTTCGTTAATGTTGGTGGTCAATTAATGCCAAATGGAAAGTTAGACGAATTACTAAATGATATTCGAATCGGAGAAATAGCTACGTGGGACGCAGTTCATGCGCAATATCACGCATTAAGTAGCGAATATGTGGGAGATAAATTAATACATGCTCTAGTCTCTTTACAAGAAGTAACTGGGCGAAATGCGAGCAGCTGGGATGCTATGTTTTGGAATGAACTATTCGAAGAAGCCTTAGCTGTAAAGGAATGGATATGCGACGAGATTCGAAAAACACGAGCTAAAGATTATAGTAATCCTTTCCGTATGATGGTTTATAATTCAGAAGAGGAGATGGATACTGTTGTTGGAAAATTGAGCGATAACTCATTTATTAATTTACAGACTGAGGAACTTCGAGTTTTTCAGGAGAAATTGGATGCGTTTTCCGCAATTAGCAAGTAACTAATAGGATCTTATTTAAACAAAAAGGGTGGATTTATTTAATCCACCCTTTTTTATTGATGCTTAGTCCTACTTCAATTCTTTAATTTTAATACTTCTGAAAGATACTTGATCTCCATGGTCTTGAAGTAAGATATGTCCTTGTTCTGCTTCACCAAATTTATCCCAATCTTTATATTTACTTCCTGCAACTAATTTTTTGAAATCTTCTGATCCTCTAACGAATTCTAACATTTTGAAGCCATTCAACCAGTAAGTAACTTTGTTATTTGGTTCTACGACTAAACGTCCGCGATTCCACTCACCGATAGGCTTTCTTGCGCGAGGATTTCTATCGGAAGTAATCAGGTCATACAGTGATGCAAGTGTTCTATTTCCATCTTTACCCAATTTAGCATCTGGGTGTAACTCATCGTCTAATATTTGATATTCAGGTCCGATAGCAGATCCTGCGGTTTTTTCATTTAGTGTAACGAAATACTTAACTCCTGAGTTTGCACCTGGGGTTAATTTAAAATCGAACGATAAATCAAATGCTTTGTATTGTTTCTCAGTAACGATATCACCACCATTTGTTGATTCTGCACCGTCTGAATCTTGAACCGATATAGTTCCATTTTCTATCTTCCATCCTTTCTCTGGAAAATTTCCACCACGTGCAGACTTCCATCCTGTCGCATCTTTTCCATTAAAGAGTAGGCTATAACCTTCTTTTTGTTCTTCCTCACTAACACTATTTGCGGTAGTATTAACAATATAAATATCACTTGGGAAGTCTGCCGGTTTTAGATTCTCTGTCTGAATCTTAATGTTTTTAAAATATACTTTCTTGCCGTCTAAAGAGTCTGGAATAGCGTGTACTTGTAAAGCAATGAAACCAGAAGCATCGACGGTATCGATTAAGTGTGCACATGGAACATCATTGACCCAAGTTTTGGTTTCATTACCAATGGCTTCGATTCGGATTTTATTGTATTCGTTAGGTTTATAAGCTGATTTAGCTGCTGGATTAAGATCTAAAGGGTATAACCATTGTCTACGGCCTTCGTCATAAATGCCACCTGTCCAAGCTCTAGATGTTGGATCAACATCAAGCTGTCTACCATATACACGTCCTTTACCATCATTGGCAGAAGCATCATAATGGCTACGTGTTTGAATTCCTGAATTTGTCGTAGCGCCCTCAAGTTTGATATCTAGTTCTAAGATAAAGTCTCCGTATTCTTTTTCCGTTACAAGGAAGCTGTTTGGCGTTCCCTTTACCATTGTTCCGACAATGGCATCATCTTCTATTGTGTAAGGCGCTTTGCCAGCAAGCGTTTTCCATCCAGTCAAGTCTTTTCCATTGAAAAGGTTGTCCCAATCGCCAGAAGCAGCTGATTTATCTGCATTCTGACAGGATGCCGACAGCATCATTAAGCTTAAGGCACACGAAGAAAGGGAATAGATGGATTTTTTAAAGAAATTTCTCATATAAAGTTTTTGTTGATTTTGTAACAGGTTTAACGATAATGTATGATTATCGTGTTGAAATTAATATTTTTTTTTAATTTTAGGATACGATCATTAATAAATTTAAACCTAATCATTTTTTCATGGATCATTTTTTTTCTCGTAGAAGCTTCATAAAGAAGTCGGTCATGGCCGGAGGAGCAGTTGCATTGGCAAATAGTAGCTTCGCAAATGTTATGATGGCAAAACCCAACGAGCGTGTCAATTTAGCTGCGGTAGGTATTGGAAACCGTGCTGCTGAAATTCTTATGGAGTTTCATAAGACGGGGCTATGTAATATTGTAGCACTTTGTGATGTGGATATGGGCGCGAAACATACTGAAGCTATATTGAAGCAATTTCCTGATGTTCCACGATTTCAAGACTTCCGCCAGATGTTCGATAAAATGGGAAACCAAATCGAGGCAGTATCCGTAGGTGTTCCAGACTTCTCGCACTTTCCAATTACCATGATGGCTTTGGAACTAGGGAAGCATGTCTATGTAGAGAAACCAATGGCACGCACGTTCTTGGAAGTAGAATTAATGATGCAAAAGGCTAAGAAGTATCCTAAACTAGCGACTCAGATGGGTAATCAAGGGCACTCTGAGGCGAATTATTTTCAGTTTAAAGCATGGAAAGAAGCTGGAATTATTAAAGATGTTACACAGGTAGTGGGACATATGAATATGCCGCGCAGGTGGCACGGTTGGGATGTGAATATGAAAAATTTCCCAGCGCCTGAAAAGCTTCCTGAAACACTAGATTGGGAAATATGGCAAATGCAGACTCTTGGACACAACTACAACAAAGATTTTGTAAATGGACAATGGCGTTGTTGGTATGATTTCGGAATGGGGGCATTAGGAGATTGGGGAGCACATATTCTTGATGCTGCGCACGAGTTTTTGGACTTAGGATTGCCAACCCGCTTAGAAGCTATTCGTTTAGATGGGCATAATTCGTTCTTTTTCCCGATGTCTTCGACATTGAAGTTTAGTTTTCCAAAACGTAAGAAAATGCCAGCCCTAGATATTATGTGGTATGATGGATTAGACAATCTTCCGCCAATTCCTGCTGGTTATGGTATTTCTGGTTTAGATCCAAATATTCCACCTCCAAGTACAGGAAAGTTAGAACCTGCAAAATTAAACCCAGGTAAAATAATCTATGGAAAAGACTTAACCTTCAAAGGAGGATCTCATGGTAGTACATTGACGATCATTCCAGAAGATAAAGCAAAAGATATGGCGAGCAGACTTCCAGAAGTACCTGCTTCTCCTTCTAATCACTTTGCAAACTTCTTGAAAGCATGTAAGGGACAAGAGAAAACACGTTCATCGTTTGAAATTGCAGGACCACTGAGTCAAGTCTTTTGTTTAGGGGTAATTGCTCAACGATTAAATACAAAGTTTGATTTCGATCCGGTGAAAAAAGAAATTGTAAATGATAAATTTGCGAATGCTTTACTAGTTGGTCCTCCACCTAAAAAGGGATGGGAACAATATTATGTAGTTTAAAAAGAACCAAAAAGATAAATAAAAATGATTAAACAATTTGCAACGGGTCTGGCCTTTACCACGATCTTAAGTTTGAGTTTAAGCTCTTGTAAGAATGCAACTCAAGAGAAGAAAGAAGAGGAGGTGCATAATCCAGCGTCTCAGACTATTCCCGAAGAGTCGAAAGAGTTATTGGGAAGATGGGATTTGACCGTTGATAAGAAAGGAACTTCGGTACCCTCATGGATCGAAATTAAATTATCTGGATTTACGACACTTGTTGGATCTTGGGTAGGAGATAGCGGCAGTAATCGTCCAATATCACACATTAAATTAACGAACGGTAAGTTTTCGTTTGCTATTCCACCACAATGGGAAGGTGGCGAAGGTGATTTTGTTATTGAAGGAGAATTAGCTGGAGGTGAATTAAAGGGTACTATTACTTCCAATAACGGTGAAAAATATACTTTTACGGGTGTAAAAGCACCGTATTTGGTGCGTGATAAAGCGGTAGAATGGGGAACAGCAGTAGAATTGTTTAATGGTAAAGATTTGACAGGGTGGAAGCCTTCGAATGAAAAGAATCAGTGGGTTGTTAAAGATGGTATCTTGACCAATCAGGGAGCTGGTGCCAATTTGGTATCCGAGCAAAGTTTCCAAGATTTTAAACTGAGTTTGGAGTTCCGTTATCCTGAAGGAAGTAATTCAGGCGTTTACCTACGTGGACGTTATGAGGTTCAAATTGAAGACTCGCCGAAAGATAAACATCCAGGATCTCTATATTTTGGTGGTGTTTATGGATTCCTTGCGCCAAATGAAATGGCAACATTAGGAGCCAATGAATGGCAAAAGTTTGATATTACGCTTGTTGGTCGACTGGTGACAATTGTTGCAAACGGCAAAACGATTATCAATAATCAGGAAATTCCTGGTATTACTGGAGGAGCGCTAGACAGTAAAGAAGGCGAGCCAGGGCCACTTTATATCCAAGGTGACCATGGAGCCATCGAATTCAGAAAGATCACGCTGACGCCCGCAAAATAGGCGACAGAATGAACATAAGATAACCGAAGGGAGCTACACATTGCAGTAGCTCCTTTTTTTGTTGCTAGCTGATTCATTACGTGTTTGCAGTATTATGGATTGGAAGGAATCATCAATATTTATTTTAATAGTCAATAGTAAATCATAAATTCCCATTTCAAAACGTTTAATTAGTAATTGGTATTTATCGCACTACATGAGAAAATTAATCTACGTTAGCATTGTTTGTTTATTGAGTATGGAAGATGGATTTGCACAGGACAGTACGTCTCAGAGAAATTTGGAAGTTGTTGCTTCTTTTGACAAAGCACAGCCGATAGGGGTGAGCGTTTCTTCTAAGAACCGAATATTTGTTTCTTTCCCGCATCGAGAGCCTTATTTATTTGGAATGACTGAGATTGTTGAAGGGAAGATGAAGCCCTATCCGAACCATAAGTGGCAATTATCAATGGGGGATGAGCAGAAACATTATGTCAATGTTCAAGATATCTATGTTGATATAAATGATCACCTCTGGATTTTAGACAGCAAGCCCGCAGCATCAAACTCTATTTTCGGGAATGCCAACATCACTGCAAATGATCAAGAAGGAAAGTTTAAACTAATTCGTTTTGATCTATCTAATGATAGCTTAATGCATGTCTATAATTTTGAGGGATTAAATAAATCACGATCATCACTCAATGATGTTCGTGTAGATACTGACAAAGACTTAGCCTATCTGTCGGATCCGGGTCAGGCAGGAATTGTTGTCTTAGATTTGAAAACCGGAAGTTCTAGAACGCTATTAACGAATTCCAAATACACGTTGTCTGATCGAAGCATTGTGTTGAGTTACGAAGGGAAGGAAATGCGTGATAAAGAGGGCAATCCCTTTTCTTCCAACATCAATGGGATAGCTTTAACAAAAGACAATAAGTGGTTTTATTTCAAGCCAATCAATGCGTTGAATTTATATCGTATTGAGACGAAATATCTTGCCGATAAGAATTTACGTGATATAGAATTAGTGGATAAAATTGAGACCGTAGCTGAAGTGGGGGTTACACATGGACTTGTTGCAGACGTTGTTGGGAATGTTTACCTCACTAATTCCCTTGACTATTCCATACGAAGAATTACTCCCGAAGGAAAAATTGAACTTATCGTTCAGGATCCAAGACTGCTTTGGCCTGACTCATTAGGTGTAGGTACCGATGGGTACTTGTATTTTTCATGTGCTCAAATGCAATTGTTGCCGCAATGGAATGGAGGAGAGGACAAAGCTCAATATCCTTATCAGGTTTATCGCGTAAAGGTTTTATAGTCCAATTAAAACGACAACGATATCTTCATTATGATAGGCGGGGTAGTAATTTGAAATGGCGCCGGATTGCTTGTAGTATTTTAATTCTTCATACACGGCTTGTTTCAGCAAGCCTTTTCCTTTTCCGTGAATAAATCTTATTTCTGGATAATCCCAGTATATAGCTCCATCAAGCTGTTCGCGAAGAAATTCGATTGCTTCACCTAAGAGTTCATTTTGTTCGTATTGATCAAGATCTGTAAGAAAAGCCTCTGCGTGAAGGTCTACGGTTTTTGAAGGTTTTGCTAATGATCGTGCCATGCTTGCAAAAGTAAGCTTTTAAAATGGGCATCAAAGAAGTTATCGCTTTAATAAACCTTCAACAAAGCCCTTCGCCTCTTCAATTTTCCCCTGCTCTAATAAGTCGATATAGGGCTGTAACTGCTGATAACTAGTTGAATTAGGCGCAAAATCTTTTAAATAGCTATACGCTTCTTGAAAATATGGTGCAATTTGTTCACTTTCAATGGCTGGGGTATTGTCCATTCCAATAATTAGGGCATTGAAATATTTCCCGTATTGCTCTTGGGCAAGTGCTGTGTATGCTTTGTTACTGTTATTTTTTAAGAAATCTTCCCACCAAACCACGCGCTGAACCAAACTTTGATATGGAATAGTTATCGCCGCATCTTCTGCATAACCTTCTAAGTTCTCTTTTGCAATTTGCTGTAACATAATCTCCATATTGGAAGAGATATAGGGATAGAATTCTTTTTGAATGAAAAAGGGATTGATCTGTAAGCTGTACATACCCTCAGATTGTCTAATACGGAATCCGTTCTTCTTAATCTTTTCATAGGCATCTTCCAATTTCCCTGGCGCTTTTCCGCCAGCAATTTCGATATCCACTAAGCCACTGTAATCAATGTCATCATCTATTGCTGATTGATGACCATATGCAGCAACTTTGTTCATGAAATCAACGATATCTACAACCCCCTGGTCGTTATTGATTGTATCGCCAGGATTAAAGATTTCCTTAAATTTTTTATTCGCTTTGTCTATGCTGTTTATATCCGTTGTATCTAGCGCATCTAAGTAATCTTGAAACATGTCAGCTTTAGACAATGCGTACTCAGAATTCCCGCTTGAATCTGAGGAATTCGAATCACTCTCTTTATTATTGCTATTCGAGTTGCAAGACGCAAGTAAAACAGTTAAGCCAAGATATAGATACTTAAATTTCATGAGTACTTTTAAATATAAACGCAAAAATGGAGTCGATGTTTTCATGATGATCACATCATCTCCGAATCCCAAGTAATTAACAAAATAGTATGCCAATATACTGGTTAATGCTTACATTTTCCTTTTCAACATCGAATTTAAATCTCCAAAACTTAGAAATGTTAAATTATTTCTCAAAGAATCAGGATGTTATTGAAAAACGTGAAAAATGCACTTTGCAAGTAATTGTAAAGGTTGTATATTTGTGCCACAATAAAGGTGATACCTTTTCGGGGTGTAGCGTAGCCCGGTATCGCGCCACATTTGGGATGTGGAGGTCGTAGGTTCGAATCCTGCCACCCCGACTAAAAAGCCACCGTTTTACAACGGTGGCTTTTTTTTGTTTCCTAAATAGTTCGGACGAAATCGCTTATTTTTCAATTTGTTATTAGGATCGGTAAATTAAGGATCAAGTACAAAAGTTGTGGATTAAGCAAATAATTTGGTCAATCTGAACAGGAAGAAATTGATATCCCCTACTCCCCTAAACTGACTTCTGAAAGCTTTTATCTTTGCATTGAAAGACTCTGCGGATGCATTAGTACTTCTGTTGTCGAAGTAGTTCAATATTTTTTTGTGATGGATATTTATGGTTCTGGAGACGGTATTGAATGACCTGAAGCCAGCTTGTTCAACTTTATCCGCCCATTTAGCTAGTCTGGTAAAGGCATAGATCTTATCAATTGTTGTGTTGAAGATCCAAGAGAGTTCCTGAGCTAGCCTATAGGCCTTTCCAACATCCGGATATCGTTCAAATAGTACACCCGCCCTTTCTCTTTGTTCTAAAGTCCATTTATGTTCACTCTTATAAAGCAGGTACCGGCTTCTTGCCAGCATTTGTTTTACGGTATCTCCATTGGGTAATAGTTTTGGCAGATAGGTTTCTTTCACTTTCCTAGCCGCTTCAATAGCTTGGTTTTCCTCCTCTATTGCCTGCCAGCGGTGCTTTATCCTTATTTCTTGAAGCGCTTCAGTGGCTAATTGCTGGACATGGAAACGGTCTATTACCTGAACAGCATTGGAAAAGCATCTTTTGGCTATCAGTCCCATATTACCAGCTAGATCAAGTGTTATCTCCTGAACTTTATTGCGTAATCGATGTTGAATCTTTTGAAGAATGGGGATAATGTTCTCTGATTTTGTGCCGCTTAGTATAGCGACAATAGTCCCCTTTTTACCATGTGCTTCTTTGTTGGTAACAACGGTATAGAGCTCCCCATGGGATAGGCAGGTCTCGTCAATGGAAAGATGGCCGCTGATATTTTGGGGGAAGATCAATCCATCCCTTGCGTTTTCGCGATGCTCCCAATCCTGGAAACCGCTTAGTTTATTGCGGTAATATCTCCTTAATTTACTGGCTGATATTCCATAAAATGAACTGATGGTCTGGATGCTATGTGCTTGGCTGTCCGCTGATACCTTTTAAAAAAGCCGCGAAATCCTGTGTGATCCGCGTTCCTTTAGCTACTAATTCCCAATTCCTGTAAACCACTTGATCAGTATCCTGGTTAAGCCATCTGCGTCGTTTGACATGAAGATAGACCTGCTGTCCGCGAATAGGAAAATCTTGCAGGGTTACAGGTTCATAAAAGCCTTTTGAAACTAGTTTATTGTGTTCAAATTCCTCTGGGATAATATTCATCTCTTCTAGGAAAATATCTAAGCGACCCTCGCCTTGAGAATGGTGGGTCATCTCAAAATAATTGGAAACTCCTTCAGGAATGATAAGGGGTATTAAAGCTTTAAATGAATCGTGCATCTCTCTAAAAGTTCAAAGCACAAATATCTATTTATTTTTTATCCCCTCCACAACTTTTGTACTTGATCCTAAATTAAGGTTTAGGAAGTCTCATGTAGTCTTTTTCTTATCAATATCTTTGATATGTGTGTAGATCATGGTAGACTTGTTCTTCTCATGAGCTAGTAATTCATTATCTATGTATCGATCATACTTAATTCATTTTAAATAGTACGTGATTGTGTTCAGTTTAGGTTACTGAATCTCCTTTACTTATTTATGAGCAAAGTGAAAGTTTAAAATCTGATGAATATTCTATTATTTTAGCTAAATGATTGAAAGTAATACTAAGATAGTACAGAGCCTTTATGAAGCGTATGTTAGTAATGACGAAGATGCAGTAAGACAGATTCTTTCTGATGATATCCAATGGCATATTCCAGGTAACCATCCATTAAGTGAAACTAAAAAAGGATTGAATGATGTCCTTGCTTTTCTAAGTCAGCTTAATAAAGCATCGTTTCAGGCGTCCTCAAATGTTGTTGGATATAATGATCAATTTGTTATTGATTTTCATCGCAATTGGAGCAAGTTAGATGGAGAGGATAATTTGAACAACATGTCTTGTCTGCTTTGGAAAATAGAGAATAAAAAAATAGTGGAAGTCTTTAATTTTCCTGAGGATCAGCATAAGGTGGGTTCTTCCTTTAAAAAAGTTTATACAAATGAATAATTTTCGTTTATAGATTGGGAAGGTTTTATATAACTAGAAAATGGTTATATGTTTTAAGAGAAAGTAATCTAATTTTATGTCATGCTAAACGAAAACAAAATTATTAATCGTGACCATCAGGCTTCAAATAAAATATTTGATAATCGTAGCTTGGAAAAAGACTATGCTACTTTAATTCCGATTCTAGAGGAAGGATTACGAGTGTTGGATGTAGGATGTGGTACAGGTGCTATATCCAATGGGATTGCGAGAATTATTGGGCCTAACGGTCATATTACTGGGATAGATAATACTGAGAAGTTTATTGTAAGTGGAAAAGAAAGTTATTCTGGAACAAAAAATTTACAACTCGTCCATTGTGATTTATTTAACTACAATACCGATGAGAAGTTTGATCTAATTGTTTCAGCGCGTACCTTACAATGGTTAAATAATCCAAAAGACGCTATACTAAAAATGAAAGAATTGCTGAAACCTGGAGGTCAGTTATCCATCCTTGATTTTAATCATGAGAAATTAGAATGGGATCCTCAGCCGCCTACGAGCATGCAATTATATTATCAATCTTTTTTGAAGTGGCGTTCCGATGCAGGAATGAATAATCATATTTCCGATGAATTAGTCGACTATTTCGATGGAGCAGGCTTTATTGCTATTGAAGCTTTCAATTCCGATGAAATATATAAGAAAGGAGATGATAATTTTTTATCAAGAATCGGAATATGGTCAAAAGTAGCCAATTTAAAGCAAGTAGTGGAGGAAGGATATATTTCTGAAGAGTTAAGGTTGCTAGCAATTGAAGAATATGAGGAATGGATAATTGGTGAAGCTCAACGGATGACGATGAAGCTAACAGAAGTTAGAGGTCGGAAAAGAGATGAGTATGTTTAATTCAAATTAATGCCAATTTTGGATATAATATGTGCTGAAAATCAGAATTTAAAATAAACAGTTGTGTATTTGATTTTTAATTAATTTTTTATATATAAAACCCGTAAGACGAATACCAATGGATTTTAGAACATAAGTTTATATTGAATATCGCTGTTTTTTTAAATGTTCAATCTCTTGCTGTTTTTGTTGGATTTTGAACATGAATTTTTGTTTTTCTTCTTTTTTTATCACCAAATCATGAAATTTATTAGGATTTAAAGAATAGGGGGAGTCAATATGTGATGTAATATTTGGCAACTCCAACGCTATCATTCGGTAAAAATAAATTATCCCCTAAGTTCTGCGTTCCAGTTCGTACTGCACTAGCGCGAAGCTTTTGCTGGTTTAATCAGTTAATATTTTTTAAGAAATTCTCTTCTTTCAATCTCCAAGCGATTCCGACAGAAGGGGAATAACCGGTTCTCATATGCCGTAGAAATCTTAATGCTCTACTTATGTGGGCCTCTACTGATTTTTCGGAAATATTCAATTGTTCAGCGATCTCTTTATACGACTGATAATTTTCCCTACTAAGCTTGAAAACCAATTGACATTTTGTTGGCAGCTTTGAAATTCCGGTCTGCAAATATTCTTTTAGAAACAAGGCGTCAATTTGTTGTTCATCTATGTCGCTGCTAATCTCATTCGCTAATTCTGCATGAACGGCTGTTCGTCGTTTATTTTGATGTAGTACTTTGTAGGTGGAAAATCGGATAGCAGTAGAGAGATAAGATTCTAAAGAGTCAATTTGTAATATTTCTCGCTTTTGCCATAAATAGATAAACAGATCTTGTACGATACTTGTTGCTAAATCTTTGTCGCGAACCAATCGATAGGAGATGCCAAGCAGTTTTCTCCAATATTGTTCGTAGATAGCGGAAAAAGCCCATTCCTCCCCATTTTTTAATGCGGTAAGAAGTCGTTGTTCGTTCGAATTCAGATCATCGTTGGAGCAATGAGGCATAATCTTATTGTTAGCTTCGAAATATGAATAGAGATAACCTAATGTTAAAAATATATGTAATAATAATAGTTTTAGTTTTTATTTCACTTAAAACAAGAAAATAATTTCGTTATAGTTTTTTGTGACACATAATACCTTAATGCTTTATCAATCATTTAAATTGAAAGTTTAATGTTGGTGCGATGGGGGGAAATATATCCCTGTAAAATTCAAGGTCGTTTAAATTATTTTATTATGATTCCAATATAAAATTGCAATCAGTTTAAGTCTTATCTGTTCTACTCTTCCTTCGTACCTCCTTCGATCCATATCTCATCAACCTGAGAACAAACACGGCTTTGAGAAAGCTTAAAAACTATCTATGCGCTAGATTTCTCATTTCTGTCTTTCTCGTTTCGAGATTATGAATAACATGTTTAGATAGGAATGCGATAGAAATAAGAAACCCTGACTTCGAGCAAAGCCAGGGTTCTTACTTATTTGTGAAATTAGATAGTGTGATGCATTTTTTTTATTGTGATAGATTCTTTTTGCCTTAAGTCTATCCCGATATGCTCTTGATTTTCGAGGTTCAATTATCTAATTTTTGTTGATAGGGATTCTGATTCTTATTTTTATAAGTGGAGATTCCCAACAAACTGTACAGTGGGCAGTAACCCATTAGGCTGGTTAGTATCATAACGCCAGCAAAGATCATCAGAACGATTCCAATCGTTCCGCTGATTGTTTCCGAGAAAAACAGTATCGCAATTGCAAGTGCTGCGAATACTCGAATACCTCGGTCGATTGTTCCCAAATTTTGTCTCATAGTATTGGTGTAGCGTGATTGTTTAAGACAAATATGCCCATTTGAAGTAACCCTTGTCAGTGACTTTTATCACACAAGGGAAATTATTTCCACTTTGTTTCGGAAAAGCTTTACCATACCACGCTGTTCCAACTGTTTCAATAGCCTAGAAATCACCTCGCGAGAAGTGGACAATTCATTGGCGATCTCTTGATGCGTAATAGTCAAACTATTGTTTTGAATGCTTTCCGACTTAGTTGCTAGGTACTCAATTAATCGTTCGTCAATTTTCTTGAATGCAACGCTGTCTAAAGTGGAGAGAATCTCCTCATATCGGAAATCCAAGGTGTTTAGGACAAACCATCTCCATGCAGGGTAGGTTTCATACCAGTGGCGTGCAACAGGAGAGGGGATGCCAATGAGTTCGACGTCTTCTTCTGCAATTGCTCTGATATTAGAGAGTTTGTCCATCATCATGGTGGAAAGGGAAATAGCGCAAGACTGTCCTTCTTTGATGTAATAGATGAAAAGTTCTTGACCATCTTCGTTTTGTCGGAGGACTCGAATGTTGCCCTTGAGAACTAAGGGAATGATCTTAATGCACTTTTGAGGTTCGACAAGAATATCGCCGGCTTTGAAGCTGAGTTTTACGCCGTCTCTTTCAAACTCCTCCCGCAAGGCAGGGTGGAGTAGGAAATCAAATTTTTCCGTAATCATATTTATTAGTGTAGTGTGACTACTTAAATATACGAAAACGAGCTTAAACTCAACGTTAGAATTGAAAAATAGTGTATGCTACGGTTTTGGAATCTGAAGACTATCAATATATTTGGCATTCCGGTCCCAGCCGGAATCAAATTTTAGCTTTAAGCTATCAGAAATATCCGCGAAAACATCATTATAATAGTCTTTAAAAGATTTATAACCATCATAATATAAGTCTTCTGCATTTGGTTGTTTAGGGGTAAGTTTGGTTTTCAAAACAATATGATCTTCAGTCTTTGTCCTTAGCCAGACAATAATATGTCCTTCATTCGCTATCCCAATTAGAAAAGTCAGACCTTTCGCATCTCCACCTCGATAGTAAATGTCCAATTCATCGTTTTTCTTGGCTGCGTCTTTAAATATTTTTCTGATTTCATCTGTAGGTAGCGCTAAGGTATCTTTGTAAAACAATTTACTACGGAAATCAAGGTACTGAATGATGAGTTGTTTTGGCAGTTGTTCTTTCTCGTTTGTTTCTATGAAGTAGTATTCCTCTCCCCAATTTGCTGCGTAGGGCTCTGTGTTTTCTTTGTTGATGATAATTAAATCGTCCGGATTGTCAGTTTCCATATACAAATTACGAACGTGAATGGGGTAGGATGCAGGTGAAGTCGCACTCACGAAGTAAAAGTAGCGGTCCCAAGGCTTAAAGCGACAAGTCTTAATCACGGCTAATGTAGCAAGTATGACAAAAATCAGGATATATAGCTTATTGACTGTGTTAATTCTCATGAGGTAGGTTTTAGTTTTTAAAGGCTTTCCCCAATTGTGTAGCGTACCATGCTAATCCTAATAACATGATGGAAATTATCAATAGGATAACAAATAACCACATTGCCCAGCGATATGATTTACCGCGATAACCAAAAGCAAAAATTCCGATTAATATGGTGATACTAAGAAGAAAGGCGAAGATACTTCGGATACTATCCGGGTCAAATTCATAAACGCCACCGAAACAAACAATCGCTAACAAGGTGTTTGTTAAGATGAGTCCAGCTGATAGCGAGACGTTCCAGTTAACGCTATTTTCTTCAGGAATATGCTTGTTCATAGCTGTGTAATTTCACAACAATATAAGATAAATATCCATTGTAATAACAATATTGGAATAGCTTAAAGATTTGCCAACAAGTAATAATTGCCTTAACTTCGGGGCAATATGGGCAATCAAACAGCGAAAGCTTCTGGTTTTTTTCTGCAATTAGCAACGCTAATGGTATTGACTCTTTTTGTTTTGCTGAGCTCATGTCCTATCAAAAGTAGTATTAAAAGTCTTGCCGGAATTCCGTTCAACAGTGAACAAAGCAGTGCGAAAGTTAATCAGAATCTTGTACAGCTACCAGCAACGCAGTGTGTTTCGGTTGATATGTCTACGATTCAGCAGATAATAAAAATATCAGCAAAAGTTAAGCAGCTGAACCCAGTTCTGCCGTTTATCACCAGTGTACTGTTCTTTAGTGCTATGCTATTCAAATTGAATAGATCCTTACAGACGTATCACTCTGAACAGCACTTTAACACTCCTCCAATCTTTTTAAGAGATCGAAAACTACTGATTTAGCTTCATATTTGTTATTGCTCTCTAAAGTCCAAGTTAGGACTCCTTTTTAGTCTCCAGCTTATTCGCAAAGAGGAATGCTGTTGCATTTCAATTTATATTTATATATTAAGTAAAAAATAAAGGCTTTTATTTATTGCCTAAGTTTTTTGTTAAATACAAATAGGTAAGTTTACAGTCTATAAAGGAACGTTCATTCAATTTAAATACATTTCAATAGAAAAATTATTATAGATATCATGAAAAAAATATTGCTACCAGCTTTAATTTTAATAACATCCTTAAGTTTTTCAGCATGTGGTAACGCTGAAAAGAAAAACGCTGAGGTAACCAATGATTCGACAACGGCAACTGCAACAACTCCTTCTAGTTCAGCTGAACCTATTACAGAAGGAAACTACCAAATTTCATTTCTAGATGAAAAAGGAAATTCCGTTGATTTAAAATCCCTGAAGGGAAAAGTTGTGTTTATCAATTTTTGGGCAACTTGGTGTCCTCCATGTATTGAGGAACTACCTTCAATCAATAACCTACGGAATGGTTATAAGGACAACGATAATATCGTTTTCTTAATGGTGGATGTAGACTCGGAAATTGAACAATCAACCGCTTTTATGAAGGATAATAGCTATGACTTACCGGTATTTATACCTAATAGCGAAATACCTTCGGAATTTCTCGCTGGCGCTATTCCAACAACGGTTGTTCTCGACAAAAGAGGAAATATTGCTGAACGTGTCGAAGGGGGACAAGATTACGATACCCAAGAGATTAAAGACCGCTTGAACGAGTTGATTCAAGCAAAATAGTCGCGTGGCTTAGTAATTCAATAGGATTTACTGATTATTTTTTAATTCGATACGCTTCTGCGTCGCTGAGGATTTAAGCATGGGGCTATTCAATTCGATAGCTCTGTCGCTTAGTTTTAATGACTGATGAAGGATCGAAATAGGAATCTTATTTTTCAGTTTTTCCGCTATTTTAAATTGTTCAATTAACAGAAGATGAGTACTCCTGAATCAAACAAATTTATTTCTTTCCTACGGGAGCATGGCTTTAGTCTTGTTTTGGGGCTTGTAATCGTTTTATTGATAGTATCTCCTGACGCAAAAGCATGGGCTTTACGGCAGATCATGAAAACCGGTATCTTTAATGCGAAGATTGAAGAACAAGCCTCAGACTTAAAACAAATCCATGACTTCTCTTATAGTGATGAACAAGGGAATGTTTTTTCAACCGAGAGGCTGCGAGGGAAGGTGGTTTTCATCAATTTTTGGGCATCCTGGTGTCCGCCTTGTCGGGCGGAATTTCCGTCTATTCAAACCCTTTATGAGCGTTTTAAGGATCATCCGCAAGTTGAGTTTATCATGATCAATCAAGATGATGACGTTGCGGTAGGAAAAAACTATTTGCAGAATGAAGGATTAACCGTGCCAATACACCGATTGAATGGTCCCTTGTCACATGAAATTTATACAGGATCTTTACCTACGACTTTAATATTTGCAAAAGACGGAAGTATTCGATTCAAGCATGAAGGCTTTGCTAATTATGCGTCATCGAATTTTATGGAACAAATAGAAAGCCTCATCAAGAAAGATTAGCAATCATTTTAAAAGTGGTATGCGGTCTCACTTTTGGTTTCGGAGAGTACGAAATAGGTTTGTACGGTATTAACATGCGGTAGAACTGCTAATTTATGCCTTAAAAATTGATGGTAGGCTTCCATGTCTTTAGTTGCTATACGTAACATAAAATCATAGGATCCTGCCATTTGATAGCATTCCATTACTTCCGGAAATTTAGAAACCTCACGTTCAAATTCGCCAAGCACTTCGAATGTATGGGCTTTAAGGAATACTTGTGAAAAGGAGATTAAACCGATTCCGACTTTTTGTCGATCGAGTATCGCTACTGTTTTTTTGATGTATCCCCCTGATTTAAGCTTTTTTACGCGTTCATGTATAGCTGCAATAGATTTATGAAGCTTTAAGGATAGTTCCTTATTGCTGAGGGTCGCATCGGCTTGAAGCAGCTTTAGCAATTTGATGTCAGTTTGATCCAAATCCATTGTCGATATTTTTTTCAGTGTTAACGATTCAATTCTTTAAAGTTCTGAAAAATTACTTGAAAAATACCACTGAAACAATAAAATTTACCGAATATTCATCAAGGTGTTGAATAATATCTTGTTTTATTTGAATTTTGTAGAGTTAATAAATGACAAATAATACCTAATTCAATTAATTTTAATGATGATCGAGGAATCAACAGTTAGTAAGTGTTTATCTCCTGAGTTGGATAGCCGATTTAGACATCTATGGTGTTTAGTTGGAAATACACCGATGTTAGAACTTCAATATACTTATAAGGGGAAACCTGGGAAGATCTACGTGAAGTGTGAGAATTACAATTTAACAGGAAGTATCAAAGACCGTATGGCCTTGTATATTTTATATAAAGCTTATGCTAACTGCCAAATTCGCCCAACGGATATGATTGTTGAAGCGACGAGTGGAAATACAGGTATAGCGTTTTCAGCTATTGGAAAAGCCTTAGGTCATGCTGTAAAAATTATTATGCCGAATTGGTTGAGTAAAGAACGCATCGATATTATTAAATCTATGGGTGCTGATATTCAATTAGTCAGCAAAGAAGAGGGTGGTTTCTTAGGAAGTATTCAACTAAGTGAGGAATTAGCTGCTAAAGGTGGTGTGTTTTTACCTAGGCAGTTCGAGAACCTTTTCAATGCGGAAGCGCATGAATTGACCACTGGGAAAGAAATTGCTTTGCAATTAGAATCACAGGGATTGGTTGCAGACGCATTTGTTGCTGGCGTCGGAACGGGTGGTACGGTTATGGGCGTTGGAAAGCAGTTGAAGAACTATAATCCATTGGTTAAAATCCATCCTTTAGAGCCTCAAGAAAGTCCAACGTTAACGACTGGATATAAAGTAGGTGCACATCGTATTCAAGGTATTTCTGACGAGTTTATTCCAGCTATTGTGAAGTTAGAAGAATTGGATCCTGTAGTTTGTGCCTCGGATGGTGATTCTATCATTATGGCACAGAAGTTAGCGCAGCAGTTAGGATTAGCGGTTGGTATTTCCTCAGGTGCGAATGTGATTGGCGCAATCAAATTAAAGCAAGAATTGGGTGATGACGCTGTAGTGGTGACATTACTATGCGACGATAATAAAAAATACTTAACTACAGATTTAGTTAAGGAGCAACCAGTTAAAGAGGGGTATATTTCTACAGATCTTGAGTTTACAGGATTTCATCCTATTGCAAGATTGGAGAACCCATTAATCGGTTTCAATAAATAGTCTTTTGTTTCATGCAGCTGTTGTTGGCTGTTAAGTTTTCTAGTAGAAGTTAGCCGGGTTCCAGCTCGGTTAACTTAATTGTTTAAATCAACTATTCACGGAATAAGGAATGATGAAGTATATTTTTCATATTATTTTAGTTTTCGCGTTGTTTTTCGCGGGGTCAGTGCAGGCGCAAGAAGCGGACAGTCTGATCAACCTAGACGACGTTGAGTTTACCACTGGCGCTGATACGCAGCTATTGGATACGGCAGTGACCGAAGATGTTGTTTTCTCTGACGGACAAGACTCTGTGAGTCAAGACACGACAGCAAAAGCTTCTGCAAGTGCTGTTGCGGCACCGCAGGAATCAAAATCTCTTTGGGGAATCTTTATCGCTGGCCTTATCGGCGGTTTTGCAGCATTTCTAATGCCTTGTATCTTCCCAATGGTGCCTTTGACAGTCTCTTTCTTTACCAAGAAATCAGACTCCAGAAGTAAAGCCATTTCTCAAGCCTTTTTATACGGGCTGTTTATCATTGTTATTTATGTAGCATTAGGTATGTTGATTACCATTGCGTTCGGTCCAGAGGCCTTAAATGCACTCTCCACCAACGGAATTTTCAACTTCCTATTCTTCCTTTTACTGGTTGTCTTTGCGGCTTCTTTTTTCGGAGCATTCGAGATTACCTTACCAAGTTCATTTGTCAACAAGATTGACTCCAATTCCGATAAAAGCGGGTTGGTCGGTTTGTTCTTTATGTCGGCTAGTTTAGCGGTTGTTTCTTTCTCTTGTACAGGTCCGATAATCGGGACCCTGCTTGTAGAAGCGGCAACCAAAGGCGAGCGTTTAGGACCTGCTGTGGGTATGTTTGGCTTCTCTTTAGCTTTAGCCATTCCATTTGTATTATTTGCGATGTTCCCTTCATTATTAAAATCATTACCTAAATCAGGCGGATGGTTAAACAGTGTGAAAGTGGTTTTAGGTTTCTTAGAGCTAGCTTTAGCGATGAAATTCCTTTCCAACGTGGATTTAGCTTACAACTGGCAGTTATTGGATCGGGAAATATTCCTAGCCCTATGGATCGTAATCTTTGGATTAATGGGACTTTACCTATTGGGGAAAATCAAGTTCTCTCACGATAGTGACTTAGCTTTTCTATCGGTTCCTCGCTTAGTATTAACGATTGTAATATTCTCCTTTGTGGTTTATATGATACCAGGCATGTGGGGCGCTCCATTAAAATCGATTGCAGCCTTCCTTCCTCCAATTGGAACACAGGATTTTGATATCTCTAGCGCTAGTGGTCAAAGCGCAACGGCAACGGATGCGGCTAGCAGAAAGCATTATAGCCATTTCCACAGTCGTGCAACAATTAAAGGATTCGATCCTTACTATGATTATGATGAGGCATTGGCAGCAGCAAAGGCACAGAATAAGCCTTTGATGATTGACTTTACCGGCTGGACTTGTGTAAACTGTCGCAAGATGGAAGCCTCGGTATGGTCGGATCCAAAAGTGAAGGGTCTAATCAATGAAAACTTTATTTTAGTCGAATTATATGTTGATGAGCACGATTTGAAATTACCTGAAGCGGAGCAATATGTTTCCAAAGAAACAGGCAAGAAGATCAATACGGTTGGTAAGAAAAATACGGACTTTCAGATCACTCGCTTTCAGAGCAATTCCCAACCCTTGTATGCAATCGTAGGTGCTGATGAGCAACTATTGGTTCCGGCAAGTGGCGCAAATTATGATATTGAGAGCTATGCAGCCTATTTGCAGAGCGCTATAGACGCTTATAAAGCGAAATAAAGATCCCTAATAGATCATTCAGAGTCCATGTGAAGCGTATGCTGATCATGGGCTTTTTTGTTTAAATAGGGGCCTTTTCAACAATTAGTAATCCGAATGAATACAGTTAATCATCACATCGACACGTGATTCACTATTTATCAATTTGATATTAAATAGAACTAGACAAATAGTACTTTTGACTATGGTTTAAAGGAAGATTTCTAAACATTATGTGATGAAAGATTTCAGGCATGTGGCACTAATTCATATTTGATATTACATGTGGTACACTTCAATATATGCGAGTGTCCTCAAATATGATTAAGAATCCCATTCAATTATTACATCATTTAGGAGGTTAATTTATCATTCATTTATGTCGAAACAAAAGCAGCTTACACAAGGAGAACATGGGCATACACTCCATCATAATGGTGTGTTATCTAAGGATGGTCAGTGGATTCTTTTTGATTATCGGAATGATGAAACCCATATTGCGAAAACTGGAACAATTGCGGTAATGAATTTACTTGATGGAAAGGAGTATCCCATCTATCAAACTTCAAATCAATCGGAATACGGCCCGGGAGTTGGTGCAGCATCTTTTAATCCTTATACAAATCAAGTGGTTTTTATTCACGGTTTGTGTGATGCCGATAAAGAGAAACCTTATGATATCACTCGAAGGACCGCGGTGATGGTAGATATGGATAGGAATAATGAAGCGTCTTATGTGGATAGTCGTGATATTGTAGCACCCTATGTTCCGGGCAGTTTACGCGGAGGTACGCACTCACATATGTGGAGTCCGGATGGTCGTTTGTTAAGTTTTACATACAATGATGAGCTGATCGATTCTCAGCTTCGAACTGTAGGCGTTATGTTGCCGATCGATTCACCCGAAAAAGTGAATGAAGAACCCGTTAATGTTCAGGGTTCTTTTTATGCAGCGATCGTATCGGATGTCGTTGATAAGCCAAGATGGGGAACCGATGATATAAATCGAGCTTTTGATGAATGTTGGGTGACTAATCCTACTGGATCAAAAAACACATTTAGTATCGCTTTTCAAGGGAATACGTTCAATGAAAATGGAGACTTGGTCACCGAGGTCTTCTTAGTTGATATTGATTGTGAAAGTATTCTAAAAGATAGTCTGGCTGTTGGGGAAATTGGGGAACGGCCAAAGGTTCCACAAGGAACTATACAAAAGAGACTCACTTATACTGAACATGGGCTTTCGGATCTTCGACATTGGTTAAGAGCGAGTCCCGACGGTCAATATGTTTATGCTCTTGCAAAAGATCTGTATTACAAAAACCAGCTTGTCCGTATTTCTGTTGAAACGGGGGAAATGAAATATCTTTCTGAGTTCACATTCTCTATTTCATCCCCAATCAATTTAGATTCGAACGGCGAGTTTGTCTGCTTCGTCGCAAACAATCAGGTTTATAGCTTTCAATTTGCAAGCGGGAATTTGCAGCAACTAACGGATAATTTGATGGATGCATTACCAATAGTCGGCGCACCACATTTCGACCGCAATTATAAAACTGTATTTTATAATCAGATAGTGCGTTGCAATGAAAGTGAATTTATACAAATAATGACTACGAGCATTTAGATAATTTTATGATTCCAATTTCTTAACAAAGAATTTACCTTACTCTTCTAAAATTTTCATGTATTTTTATGTTTCAACCTAAACATAATAAACAATGAAAATGTTAAATACCAAAAAGTTATTTCAGTACACGCTATTGGGAGTGTCGCTAGGCATTTCATCGATTTCTTCGTCATTCGCACAGCTTAATGAAGTGAAGATATTTGCTCACCGTGCAGGAGCACACGAGTATGACGAGAATACTTTGTCGGCCTTCAAGACTACTTATGAGCAAGGGATGCGTGGTTATGAAACGGATGTCAGAATTACGAAAGATGGGCAGTTGGTAATCTTTCATGATGATAATCTCAAAAGAATTGTCGGTAAGGAAGGAGTGATTGAAGAAATGACGCTTGCGGAGATTAAGAAATTAAAAACCTTAAAGGGGAATGAGATTCCTACCCTCGATGAGATTGTAAATTACTTTAAAGACAAACCTGGAGTTTATATTGAGTTTGAAATGAAGACGAATAAACCGATGTATGATGAGGCAACGTTACATAAATACTGCGATATGTTGTACAATAAAGTGTATTCAAATAGACCTCAAAATTCGGATTATTTACTTACCTCATTTGATAAAAGACCACTACAGTATTTGAAGCAGAAATATCCAAGTGCGGATTTAATGTTTATCAAAGGCGAAGCTTTGACGCAAGCATTAATTGATGAAACAAAAGCATTAGGAATTAAACGAATAGCGGCTAACATTACACAAACAACGCGTGCAATGGTTAAAGATGCCAAGAAACAAGGGATGACTGTTAGTTTATGGCCTGGACGTTCCGTTGATGATTTCCTTTTAGGATTATCACTGGGTTCCGATTATCTGTGTACAGATGTGCCTATTGAAGTCTCCACCTGGGTGAAAAACAACGCAAGTTGGGTTAAACTTAAATAAAATGCGCCGGCCACTGAGCCGGCTTTTTTTTCTGAAAGTTATTATTGTTTTTTTTAGTAATCCAATACAATGTTAGACCAGTGATTATTCAAGGGTCTATTCTTTTTGTCCGGATAATTTTGTTTCTGTTTCTTGTGTATGATTATTTATGATGAAATGACTTGATTAATAAAAACAAGAGTATAATTTTTTCTACGAGCTCTAAAGGCATCAACTGTTGGTTCTTAACGTCTGATATCAGTTTTATTTCCGGGGAGTCTAACCACCAAAAAAAGGTCGATCTTTTATTTGTAAGACGTGTCTTTAAGGGTACTCAATTGTTTCTGTAATCTGTCAATTCTTTTAAGTCGTCTATTTTCAAGTATTTTCTTATCCTGTGGATGCAATTGATAGGCTTCATTGTCCCTCAGGACATGGTATGCTGCAATCAAGATCTTATGTGCGATGGCTATTGTAGCCTTCTTCTGACCTCTTCGTGCAGCGATTTGATGATGCTTGACCGCAAGTAATGGATTTGCCTTGGATCTAGAGGCCACCCATGCTGCCTCCACGAGCGTCGTCTTGAGATACTTGTTTCCACGTGTTATTTTCGAGGAGTACTTCTTTCCTGCACTCTCATTGTTGCCTGGGCAAACCCCAGCCCATGAAGAAAGGTTCTGATGTGTTGCAAATTGAGCCATGTCCGTACCGATTTCTGAAACGATTCCCAGTGCCACCCTGGAAGATACTCCAGGGATAGATTCCAGTAGTTCCAGCTCCTTGTGCATGATCCTTGCGTACTGTTCCATCTGAGCCTCTGATTGTGCTATTTGTAGATTGATATGATCGATGGATTGCAGTATTAGGTTCAACATGAAGCGGTGATGATCCGTAATCTTGCCAGTAAGCGCCTTAAGTAGCTCTGCGTGTTTCTTGACCAGCGAACCCTTGGCCATGCTTGCCAATAGCAAAGGATCGAGTTGACCTTTGGCCATGGCCCGGACCATTTCCATGGCGCTTACCCCAAATACGTCGCTGACTACGCTCCTCAGTTTGATGTTGGCGGATTCAAGGATGTTCTGTAACCGGTTCTTTTCTGCGGTCCGCATAGCGATAAGCTTACGTCTATGTCGGAAAAGTTCCCTGAGCTCCCGGATATGTTGTGGTGGGATGAAGCTCCCCTTCAGTAAACCGGAAAGAAGCAGTTTAGTGATCCATTCGCTATCCTTCTTGTCGGTCTTCTGTCCCGGAACATTTTTGATATGCCGGGCATTGACCAGTAGGATGTGAAAATAGTCTTCCAGAACCGCGTAAACCGGTCGCCAGTAAACCCCAGTGCTCTCCATGGCAACCTGTGTAATGGAATGGGCCTGGAGCCATTCCACTAAATTGTACAAGTCATCCGTAAAAGTTAAGAAGGTTTTTGTCTCTGTATCAAAATCACTACCTTTAATGGTAGCAACTACTGTGTCTTTGTGGACATCCAGTCCACAACCACGGTCAAGAATAAAGGGTAATCCGCTGACAGCCATAGGTCTTATATTTATTGGTACTAAGATACCGTTTTGGCTAAATGCCTATTGGGACTATGAGCCCGTGACTTTCATGGCTGTTGGTGATACCCGATGTATCATGAACGTTTTATTATCAGGTAATCGATAGACGAATTAGGTCTACCACACATTACAAAAAATAATAAAAATGCCTTAGCCACTCAGAAAATGAATAGTGAATCGGATTAGGTAGCGTTTAGAAAAAGCTTAAATAATTGTTTGTTGCTTTAGAAGAATGTGTTCTTGCCATTTTTTTATAATGACACATACTTCATATGCTTCTTGCTGCTCAAAGGAGCGCAGAAGGGTCTCTAACGTTAAGATGATTTCAGAAATATGGATGAAGTTCCCTTCTTCATCGCGGTAATCTCCAAGAATGTCCAAAAGAACACAATGTGTTTCAAATTCTTGAAATTTGCTTTGATAACTGCGATCAGCATTCAACCAAAGATGTTCAAATTGGAAGCCCGACTCGATATGCTTATGACATGCTAGTTCATATTGTGAACGACGTGTTTTTAGCTCTTGTTTCATTTTCTCTACACTATCTTGTAGAGAATCATACATGTTGGAGAGATGGAGTTGTACTTCCTTGTGTTGTGAAATAAGTGGCATAACATTTAAATTTTGATGCTCGTAAGTGTTCTAACAATTAATAGGTTGATATGTTTTGGTAGATCGCTGATATTCTGATTCTTGTACTAAAATAATATATAATTAGGTTAAAAGAAATATATTTGAAATTATGACGGAAAAAAATATCAATTCAATATTCCTTGAAATTTGCGCGAATTCAGTTTATTCTGCCAAGCAAGCCCAAACAGGAGGAGCAAGCCGAGTGGAGCTATGTCAAAACCTCGAGAACGGTGGGACTACGCCTTCTTATGGACAAATCAAGCTTGTCCGTGAAGCTCTTGATATTGCTGTACACGTGTTGATTAGACCACGATCTGGCGATTTCCTTTATAGCGAGGATGAATTTGCCGAGATTAAAGAAGATATTCTTTATTGTAAGGATATAGGTTGTGATGGTGTGGTTATTGGGATATTAGATCAAGCGGGGAATGTCGATAAAGTACGTATGCAGGAACTTGTAGATTTAGCGAAGCCCATGTGTGTCGTATTCCATAGGGCCTTCGACCGATGTTCCAATCCTCAACAAAGCTTAGAAGATATAATAGAATTGGGCTGTGATCGTCTATTAACATCAGGTCAAAAGAATTCTGCGTGGGAGGGAAGAGCACTTATCAAATCCTTAATTGAACAGGCGAATGGTAGAATAGAGATTATGCCTGGCGCTGGGATCGATGAGAGTAACGTGAAAGCAATAATCGAACACACAGGGGCCAAGAGTGTACATTCATCTGCGAAGGTCGTAGAGGCCTCTAAAATGGCCTTTAATCAAGTCGATGTAAAAGGGATGGATGAAATGGTTATTCATAGCTCCGCGGAACGCGTAAGCGAATTGGTAGACAAAATAAAAAGCCTTTAGTATTCACTAAAGGCTTTCAATATTGTTTAAAACAAATGCTTACTTAGCTTCAGTAGCTAATTGGTTTAAGATCGCGTCATTCTTAGCGATTTGACCTTTTGCAGACATCTTGTTTTTTGAACCTAATTCAATATTACGTCCAAGTTTCAAAAACTGTACTTCAACACGTGAAACAGTTTTGTTTCTTCTATCTTTTCTTTTTAAACGTGTAACTCCCATTGTTGTTAATATTTTTTCTAATGTTCAAACGAGGTCGGAAGCGGATTCGAACCGCTGTAGGAGGTTTTGCAGACCTCTGCCTAGCCACTCGGCCATCCGACCCTTTTACCTTTACAGGCATGCAAAAATAGGATTTAGTTTTGAAAAATAAAAACCTTTTTTGCTTTTTATTTGGCTTATTTCGTTTTTACACATTAAGACGTTGATTATAATAGATTTATAACTGTATTTGCTTTTAGGTCGAACTGTTTTATGTGTCTTGTAATTGTATTCATCATTTTTTTATTAAACTAATTCGCTGATATAAAGAACCTTACGTGCTAAGGTTAAATAAATTTACTTTTTGGTCTAAACTTTGCAAGTATTGTGAAGTCAATATGATGTTGACCATTAAAAAAGAAAAATTTAAAGCATATGAAAAAATTATTACTATCATTCGGAGCTGTAGTTTTATTAGCAGCAGGAGCGCAAGCTCAAACTAGCTATGGTTTAAAAGCTGGTGTTAACTTAGGTAAGTACTCAAATGTTTCAACAGAGCTTGATGATTACCAAAAGAACAATGTTTCCTTTTATGTTACAGGTTTCGCTGATATCCCAGTTGCACCACAATTCTCAATTCAACCAGGAGTTTCATTGCAAGGTAAAGGTGCTAAATATGAAGCAAGTGGTGACAATGGTTCAGGATCGATGACTCAAAATGTGATGTCAATTGAAGTTCCTGTAAATGCGGTTTATTATATTCCCGCAGGAGCTGGTAATGTGTTCTTAGGAGCTGGTCCATATGTAGGATTCAATATCTCGGGTAAACAAAAATGGGATGGTTCATTTGGTGGTGTTGAGGCATCGTCAGGTGATAGAAAAATGGAATTCTCAGGAGATGATAAAGACATGAATTTGATTGATGCAGGTGTTAATTTCCTAGGTGGTTACAAATTCAACAACGGTTTCTTAATCAATGCTGGTTACAACTTAGGTTTATCTAATCTTAACCCAGGTGATGGCGAGAAATCTTCAAACCGTGTATTGTCATTTGGAGTTGGTTTCCAATTCTAAGCGAAATAATATCTTATGTGAAAAGGCAATCTTACGATTGCCTTTTTTATTTTAATGGGACGCTGCTTAGGGATTAGTAGACCATAGCGACGCTGATTTCAACATAGCCCTACGAGGTAATTTCAAGTTTGCAACAATCAGTTCTGCAAAATCTTCTGGTTGCAGTACTTTATCTGGATTTCCATCAGTCAAGTTTAATTCCTTCGACATATCGGAAGCAATTGTGCTGGGCATTAAAGTACATACGCGAATATTGTATTTCCGAACTTCGCGCATTAACGAATCTGAAAAACCAATTACAGCGAACTTACTCGCACTATAGGCTGATGTAGTTGCAGCTCCATTTAAGCCTGCTGTTGACGAAACATTAATAATGTCTCCAGCATTCTTTTCAATTAATTGTGGAAGCACGGTTTTCGTCACATAATAAGTCCCCAGGACATTTGTATTCATAATATTTGTCCATTCTATCGGATCCATGTCTAGGACTGTTCCGAATGCAGCGATGCCAGCATTGTTGACCAAAATATCAAAGTTGCCAAATTCAGTATTTAGTTTCTTGATGCCCGCTTCAACTGCAGCAAGGTCTGCTATATCGAAAACGGCATAACTTGCTTTCACTCCGATAGCTTCGATTTCTTTTACTGTTTGCTTCAATAACTCTTCATTTCTGCCAGTAATAGCCACGTGTATACCTTCTGCAGCGAAGGCTAGGGCAGTAGCTTTACCCAATCCGCGACCACCTCCAGTTATCAGTGCATATTTTTCCTTTAAATTTTCCATGGTCAAATTTAAAGATTCGTTGTTAAATTGAAATCATCTGAAGTTCATGAAAAACTAATCCATTGCTATTCCAATTGTTTATAAAAGCAAAAAGCGCCTTCTTTTTTCAAAGAAGGCGCTTTTGTTTTTTCTAAATCAAATCTATCACACTTTGATTTCTACTTCAACACCTGAAGGTAATTCTAATTTCATTAACGCATCAACAGTTTTAGAGTTTGATGAGTAGATGTCTAACAATCTCTTGTAAGAACACAATTGGAATTGCTCACGTGCTTTTTTGTTAACGTGTGGAGAACGTAAAACTGTATAGATTTTTTTCTCAGTAGGCAATGGAATAGGACCACTAACAACTGCACCTGTAGGTTTTACTGTTTTCACGATTTTCTCAGCTGACTTGTCAACCAAGTTGTAATCGTAAGATTTCAATTTGATTCTGATTCTTTGGCTCATTATATATTTGTTTTTAAATGACCCCTGATTAGAGCTATTTATAATCAGGGATCGGTTGTTTTGTATGCTATTATTAGTCTTCTAGACCTTTTACTTTACCTTTTGCTTTCGCGATAACTTCTTCAGATACGTTACGAGGAGCTTCAGCGTAGTGATCAAATTCCATTGTAGAAGTTGCACGACCTGAAGTGATTGTACGTAATTGAGTTACATATCCGAACATCTCAGAAAGAGGTACTAATGCTTTGATAACCTGTGCTCCGTTACGTGAGTCAAGACCTTGCATCTGACCACGACGACGGTTTAAGTCACCCATTACATCACCCATGTTTTCTTCTGGAGTCAATACTTCAACCTTCATGATAGGCTCCATTAATACTGGAGTACATTTAGGTAATGCTTGACGGTATGCCATTTTACCAGCTAATTCGAAAGATAGTGAATCTGAATCGACTGCGTGGAAAGATCCGTCGATCAAACGTACTTTCATACCTGAAAGTGGGTAACCAGCTAATACACCATTGTTCATTGATGATTCAAATCCTTTTTGAACTGAAGGGATATATTCTTTTGGAATAGATCCACCCACGATTTCATTGATGAATTGAAGAGGTGATTTAACAACATCCCAATCTTCATCAGCAGGAGAGATAACAACTTTGATATCCGCAAATTTACCACGACCACCTGATTGTTTTTTGTAAACTTCACGGTGTTCTGATGTACCTTTGATAGACTCTTTGTAAGCTACTTGAGGAGCTCCTTGGTTAACCTCTACTTTGAATTCACGTTTCAAACGGTCGATCAAGATTTCTAAGTGAAGCTCACCCATACCTGAAATAACTGTTTGTCCAGTTTCTTCATCTGATTTTACAACAAATGTAGGATCCTCTTCAGATAATTTACCTAAAGCAATACCTAATTTATCTACGTCAGCTTGAGTTTTTGGCTCAATCGCTAAACCAATTACTGGCTCAGGGAAAGTCATTGACTCAAGAACGATTGGGTGTTTCTCATCAGAAAGAGTATCACCAGTTTTGATGTCTTTGAAACCCACAACAGCACCGATATCACCAGCCTCGATATGAGGGATAGGGTTTTGTTTATTCGCGTGCATTTGGAAGATACGAGAGATACGTTCTTTATTTCCTGAACGAGTGTTCAATACATAAGAACCAGCATCTAATTTACCTGAATACGCACGGATGAAACATAAACGACCTACGAATGGGTCAGTTGCAATTTTGAAACCTAATGCAGCGAAAGGCTCATCAACCGATGGTTTACGAGAAATCTCTTCGCCAGTGTTAGGGTTTGTTCCTTTTACAGCTTCTTGATCTAATGGTGAAGGTAATAACTCCATTACTAAGTCAAGCATTGTTTGAACACCTTTGTTTTTGAAAGATGAACCACAAACCATAGGAACGATTGCGTTATCTAAAACAGCTTTACGTAAAGCGTCTAAGATTTCGCGTTCTGTTAATGAATCTGGATCGTCAAAGAATTTCTCCATTAATGACTCATCGTATCCTGCTACAGCTTCTAATAATTTTTCACGGTATTCCGCTACTTCTTCAGCCATATCATCAGGAATAGGAACTTCTGTAAAAGTCATTCCTTTATCGTGCTCATTCCATACAATACCACGGTTGTTGATCAAGTCAACTACGCCTTTGAACGTATCTTCAGCGCCGATAGGTAATTGTAATGCAACAGCATCAGATCCTAACATTTGTTTTACTTGTTTTACAACTTTCAAAAAGTCAGCACCTGAACGGTCCATTTTATTTACGAAACCAATACGAGGTACTTTGTACCCGTCAGCTAAACGCCAGTTAGTTTCTGATTGAGGCTCAACACCATCAACTGCAGAAAATAAAAATACTAATCCGTCTAATACACGTAACGAACGGTTTACTTCAACCGTAAAGTCAACGTGTCCCGGTGTATCAATAACGTTTACTTGGTATTTATTGTTACGGTAGTTCCAGAATACAGTAGTTGCAGCTGAGGTAATTGTAATACCACGCTCTGCTTCTTGTTCCATCCAGTCCATTGTTGATGCACCTTCGTGAACTTCACCTATTTTATGGTTAACACCTGAGTAGTAAAGAATACGCTCAGTTGTTGTAGTTTTACCAGCATCGATGTGTGCAGCGATACCAATATTTCTAACTAATCTTAAATCTCTTGCCATATTAATTTTGCAGTTTGCCTGTTGGCGTTTTTTGTTGCTTTGTTTTTAAACAAATACACCGACTCTCGATAATGTATACTCTATTACCTAAAGTCGGTGTAATCATATTTGATTCTTTATCTTCAAAATTAGAATCTGAAGTGTGAGAACGCTTTGTTAGCTTCCGCCATCTTATGCGTATCTTCTTTCTTCTTTACAGCAGCACCTTCACCTTTAGACGCTGAAATAATTTCTCCTGCTAATTTCTCGAACATAGTTTTTTCACCACGTTTACGAGCGTAAGAGATTAACCATTTCATACCTAAAGCGATCTTACGCTCAGGACGAACCTCCATAGGAACTTGGAAGTTTGCACCACCAACACGACGAGATTTAACCTCTACAGCTGGCATTACATTGTTTAAAGCTTTTTTCCAAGTCTCTAAACCGTTTTCTTGCGTTTTTGATTCTACTAATTCTACTGCATCGTAAAAAATTGAATAAGCGATAGATTTCTTACCGTCTACCATCATATTATTTACGAAACGTGTTACCTGAACGTCATTAAACTTTGGATCAGGTAAAATGATTCTCTTTTTTGGTTTTGCTTTTCTCATTTTCTCTTCCTCCGTTTAATTATTTCTTACCTTTTGCTGGAGCAGCTACTTGTCCTGGTTTAGGACGTTTTGTTCCGTATTTAGAACGACGTTGGTTACGACCAGCTACACCTGAAGTATCTAATGCACCACGGATAATGTGGTAACGAACTCCTGGTAAATCTTTAACACGGCCACCACGGATTAACACGATTGAGTGCTCTTGTAAGTTGTGTCCTTCTCCTGGAATGTAAGCATTCACTTCTTTTCCATTTGTTAAACGAACGCGAGCTACTTTACGCATTGCTGAGTTTGGTTTTTTAGGGGTAGTAGTGTATACACGTGTACACACACCTCTTCGCTGTGGACATGAATCCAACGCTGGTGATTTACTCTTGTCAACCAGAGCTACTCTACCTTTTCTAACTAATTGTTGAATAGTAGGCATTTACCTGTTTTGTGTTTTTAATTTGTGTAAAATTAATTTTTAAGTCTGCAAAGATATAAAGAATATCTTGAATCGTAAAGAGTTGTGCGATAAAGTTTTTAAATATTTTACGCGCTCTTTTCAGTTGGACAATTCTACCTCGCAATTTGCTGGAAATTAGATATTGAATCTCGATAAAGATATGGAGTCTTCAAGAATTGTCTAATTTTAGCATTGAGTAGACCCATTTTGACTAAATGGGTAGATATCGTTATCTATAGTGATAAATCGCGCTACTTGACCTTGTCTATTTTGATGACTTTCTATGATGCCATATTTTTTTAGCTGCTCAATCCATACGTAGATGGTTAATAATTCAAGAGCCGTCTCTTAGGACGGCTCTGTTTATTAATTTCGTTCCAGATTGCTGATATAGTTGTTTGAATTAGGTTATCAGTGTGAAATCGATCTGACGTTTTTCTAAATCTACTTTTTTGACTTTGATCTGTACTTCATCGCCGAGTTGGTAGACTTTTTTCTTACGTTGTCCAATGATAGCGTAATTCTTTTCATCCAATGTATAGAAGTCGTCTGTGATATCGCGTAGACGAACCATGCCTTCGCATTTGTTCTCTTCGATTTCGACATACATACCCCATTCAGTGACGCCAGATACAATTCCCGTGTATTCTACGCCAATTTGATCTTGTAGGAATTCGGCTTGTTTGTATTTAATGGACGCTCGTTCGGCTTCCGCTGCTTTCTTCTCTTTTTGGGAAGAATGTTCTGACATCTTCTCGTAGTGTTCGGCATTGATCTTAGTTCCTCCGTCCAAGTAGTATTGAAGCAAGCGGTGAACCATCACATCTGGATATCTACGGATAGGCGAAGTGAAATGCGTATAATAGTCGAATGCTAATCCGTAGTGCGAAGTGCTCTTCGTGGTATAGATCGCTTTCGCCATCGAGCGAACAGCAAGAGAAGTTAATAGATTTTGTTCTTTCGATCCCTCTATCTTGGTCATTAAGCTGTTTAAAGATTTTGCAGTCTCTTTATCGGATTTGATAATTAATCGGTGACCGAAGCGCGAAGCGAACTGTGAAAAGTTAGTTAGTGTTTCAGGATTCGGTACATCGTGGAATCTGTAGACAAACGGAAGCTTGTTTTTTCCGCGTCCTTGCTTGCCAATAAATTCGGCAACCTTACGATTCGCCAGTAGCATGAAATCTTCAATTAGCTTATGGGCCTCTTTACGGATTTTAGTGTATACGCCAATAGGCTTACCATTTCCATCTAAATGGAATTTTATCTCTTCAGATTCAAAACTGATTGCGCCATTTTTGAATTTGCGTTCGCGCAGAATAAATGCAAGCTCATTTAATTTTAGTATCGCTGGCGCAAGTGCGTCTTCTTTTCCTTCAATTATTTCTTGTGCCTCTTCGTAAGTGAACCGACGGTCAGAATGTATAACTGTTCTGCCGAACCATTGGTCTACAACATTCGCTTTCTCATCAAGCTCAAAGACGGCTGAGAAGCAAAGTTTATCTTCGTTGGGTCTCAATGAGCACAGATTGTTAGAAAGTCGCTCAGGGAGCATGGGAATAACTCTGTCGACTAAATATACTGAGGTTCCTCTTTCAAATGCTTCTTTGTCTAATGCGGTCTCAGGAATTACGTAATGTGAAACGTCGGCAATATGAACGCCAATTTCGTAGTTCCCATTTTCCAAGACTTGATAAGAGATGGCATCATCAAAATCTTTAGCATCGGCAGGGTCAATCGTGAAAGTTGTAATTTGACGAAAGTCTTTACGTTTTGCAATTTCTTCCGAGGAGATAATGTCCGAGATAGCGTTCGCTTCGTTCTCGACTTCTTTAGGAAATTCGAGCGGGAATCCATAGTCCGCTAAGATGGCATTCATCTCTGTATTGTTTTCTCCTTTTTTTCCGAGAACATGTTTTACGCGCCCGATAGGATTCTTCGCATTCTTTGGCCATTCGATAATGGAAACTAATACTTTCTCTCCGTCTTTCGCTCCGTTTAAATTGTCAAGCGGAATGAAAATGTCGTGTAGCATTTTGCGATCATCTGGAAGGAAGAAGGCGTAGCTGTTCGACATGTCTACTGTACCAGTGAAATCAGTCTTCGCACGGGTGAGGATTTCCACGACTTCGCCTTCGCGCTTACGGCCTTTTTTACGTTCGTAAACATGTACTTTGACACGGTCACCATGTAGGGCTTGGCGGAGTTTTCGAGGGGCAACATAGATGTCATTTTCGAGTTCATCTTCCGGGACAATATAGGCAGACCCATCGGCAGTCATATCGACCTTTCCTGTGATGTAAACATTGAGCTGTCGAAGCTTGAATTTTCCGCGCTCGGGTTGTTCGAATTGACCTGCCTTAATACCGTCGTTGAGTATGTCAGCGATGGCAACTTTAGCGTCGGATTCTTTGATATTTAATTTCGCAGCAACTTGCTTATAGTTGAGTGGAGTGTTTCCTGATTTTTCAAAAACGTCTACGATCAGTTGGGTTAAAACTTCTTTGTAAGGGTTTTCTTTTTTTGATTTCATATGTCTGTTTTGTGCTCCAGTTTTTAGAAGCTATTTAATCATACTAGGGTAGGAGAGGTCCTGCCAGCATTGGGATGATCTTCGTTAATGCGCCTCTAAAATGATAGAACTAAGGTACGTAAAAACTTGTTCAAATTTCGTGCAAGTTTTGAGAAGGGATATAGCGGTGTTTGGATGAAATTATGTATGTAAATTAACTATTCTTTTTAGCATGTGTAATTAGCTGAATATATTGTTAATAAACATGTTTTGCTAAAATAATATAAATCGCTAAATTTCCGTAAATAGCTGATAATGAATATTGTTGTGTTTATTTATAAAAATTACAACAAGAATAGTAAGGTTTGCTAAATTTATATGTATAAACTGTTTGGTTGTTTTGCGTATGGTATATTACTTTAATATAAAGAGTTATGTTCTACTATGCTAAATTTTAGCTTTAGTGTGAATTAATTGATTTAGCTTTCATTTAGGGGTTTTTCAAACAAACAGATTGACAAACTACTTATTGGGTTAAGCAGGTGAAAATTACAAAAAAAATCGAGAAATTGACTTATTTTTCTTTGCAATCATTGCAAAGGCCGACTGCGTTAACGGCTATGGAATGAAGTGTGAAGCCATGGGGTAAACTGATTTTCGGGGCAGCAGTTTCATCTAAACAAAACACAGAATTACAAACCGAACAAATGAAATGAACGTGTTGATCATGGTGATGATGCTCGGTGCATTTGGTTGAACAAAGTGCATAAGTAGCAGTTCCGTTTAGATCAAAAACCTTGTGAAGGATTCCTTTTTCCTCGAAGCTTGCGAGTATTCGATAAAGGGTAACACGGTCGATTTCAGCTCCAAGAATTTTCTCTAATTCTGGTTGGGAAATCGCAGCGGTTTTCGTCGAAATAGTTTCCAAAACACGTAGTCTAGGTTGTGTAATTTTTAACTTATTTGTCTTCAGAATTTGAGTGAATTCTGCTGCTTGTAATGCTGTATTATCCGTGTACATTTCCGCTTTCATAAATCTAAAATTACGAAATTTTTAGCTGATAAAAAAAAGCCTTCGTAGTGGAACTACGAAGGCTGATTTATGTATGTTTTTGCTGGCTTATTTTCCAGCAGCTTTCGCGTGATCCGCTAAGAATTGTGCTAATCCACTATCTGTTAAAGGGTGTTTTAATAACGCTGTAATTGCCGATAAAGGACCAGTCATTACATCTGCACCAATCTTCGCACAACCTAAAATATGAGCACTGTTACGTACAGATGCTGCTAAGATTTGAGTTTCGAATCCGTAGTTATCGTAGATCTCACGAATCTCTTCGATTAGGCCTAAACCATCGACAGAGATATCGTCTAAACGACCGATAAATGGAGATACATAAGTTGCACCTGCTTTAGCCGCTAATAAAGCTTGACCTGCAGAGAAAACTAATGTACAGTTCGTTTTAATTCCTTTTTTGCTGAAGTATTTAATTGCTTTGATGCCTTCTTTGATCATTGGAACTTTGACAACGATCTTGCTATCCAATGCCGCTAAAGCTTCACCTTCTTTAATCATACCCTCGTATTCAGTAGAAATAACTTCGGCACTTACATCGCCATCAACGATTGCGCAGATCGCTTTGTAATGGTTAATCACGTTTTCTTCGCCAGAAATACCCTCTTTAGCCATTAAGGAAGGATTTGTTGTTACGCCGTCTAAAACGCCTAAATCTTGCGCTTCTTTGATTTGCTCTAAATTAGCGGTATCAATAAAAAATTTCATGTTGTAAAGTGTTGAATGATTGTGTTTACTGTTGTCTCAAAATAAGCTAAACGCTTTGTTTGCACAAAGGTAATTATATTGTTGCAGAATGTGAAGATGTACATTAACTAATTGCGTTTTCATAATAAACTATTCGTTAGCAAGGGATTAAATGAGGAATTTTTATTATTCATATTCTTCTTTACTGTTTTAAAAGCCTACATTTATCGTGTCAAGGCAAACTCTTTGGCATACATTAGGTTATTTAAATAGGCTAACCTATATTCATGCAATTATTTAGATCACTAGCATATCCGAACTTTAGACTCCATGTTATTGGCCAAGCGATCTCGCTACTCGGCACATGGATGCAGCGTATTGCCATCAGTTGGCTGGTATATCAGTTAACGAATTCAGTTTTCTGGCTAGGATTTGTCTCTTTTGTATCTCTTTTACCTTCTTTAGTGCTATCACCTTTCATTGGTGCATTTGTCGATAGGCATAAGAAATATAAGCTTGTTTTTATCACGCAAATCGGTTTAATGATACAAGCTGGCTTATTAGCATTGTTGGTTTATCTTAAGCTGGAATCAGTACTTTACCTGTCAATTTTAGGCTTTATCCAAGGAGTTATTAATGCTTTCGATGTCTTGGGGCGACAATCATTATTGGTTTCTCTAGTAGATGATCGAAAGGATTTGCCGAACGCAATCGCATTAAATTCCTCAATTTTTAATGCTGCGCGTATGGTTGGGCCTGCAATAGGCGGTGTTTTGCTATCCACTTATGGAGAATTGGCTTGTTTTACTTTGAACTTCGTTAGTTTTATTCCAGTAATTTTCTGCTTAGCATTAATGAAAGTAGTAGAAAAACCCATCGTAATCCCGAATGAAAGCTCATTTGAAGGTCTAAAACATGGTTTTGAATACCTGATGCGTTCTCCACACATCATGTCTTTAATCATCATATTGACGTTTTCGAGCCTTTTAGTTATCCCGTATACCTCCCTGTTGCCTGCTGTGGCGAGAGAACTTTTTGAGGGTGATGAACGTACTTTTTCTTGGTTTGAAAGTGCCGCGGGATTAGGTGCAATGATTGGAGCAATCAATATGGCTCGATTAAAATCAGGAGAAAACTTGCGATATCGCGTGCTTTTTGCGGCCCTTGCTATGGGGATTTCGTTAATATTCTTAGCTTATGCGAACTATTTACCCGCTGCTTTATTCTTCACGATGGGGGTATCTTTTGCTATGATGATGCAGAATTCCTCAATCAATACATATATTCAAACACATGCGATGCCAGCTTATCGAGCTCGCGCAATGTCTTATTATGTGATGGCTTTTCAAGGGATCTTTCCGATTGGAAGCTTATTAACAGGTGCTATTGCCGAAGTATTAGGCATAAAAAACACCCTCTACATTATGGGTGGATGTGGGGTGTTAATTTCTATTGGCTTCTACATTTACCTAAGACTTCATATTCAACGTCGGTTATTTAAAGCTAATTTTCGTTGATTTAAGCTCAGTAGATTCTTCTTGTAGTCGATAATTCCGCCATATGTTTTCAATATATCACCCCCTAGGACACCGATTACTGGATCCAAGCCGATCTGCGTATAAGCGTAGTTGATGGAACTCAAGTCGAGTACCGCTACGGTGAAATTCTTTACGCTCCATCCGCATAATTTCATTTCAGGAATGCTAAGCATAAAGCTTTCCATCGTATTGGTGCCTAATCCTGTCGATAAAATGTCTGTATTTTGGAAATTTTCCTCCGCCAGTCCAGAGTGTAATAGTGTTTCTTTATCTAATACCGTTTTAGAGGCTCCGGTGTCAATAACGATTTTAAAGGTCTTGTCGTAAATTGTGATCTCAGTAATAATATGAAAGCCATCGGCCTGTAGACCGATGACTTCAAAAGGAATTTTTTGCATGTAAGATTTATCTTGTTATTCTGTTTTCTATTTTTTTAAAATGCCCTCTGTATACAAAACGTCATTCATTTTTCTGACTGCATCTGCCGACGCTTTAAATAGTGCTTGTTCTTTGTCGGACAATTCCATCGGTACAATTCTATCCCAACCTTTATTGTTAATAATAACAGGGACTCCGATATTGATGTCTTCTTGACCATATTCGCCTTCTAAAAATACAGAGGCTGTGAATAACTTGTTCTGGTTTTTTACAATACTTTCGACCATCGCTGCCGCTGCAGCCCCAGGAGCATACCAAGCAGAGGTACCTATTAAAGCGGTCAATGTAGCCCCTCCAACCATTGTTTTTTTAACAATCTCGTCTTCTTCCTCTTCGGTTAAAAAGGAGTCCACTTTAACACTATTCCAAGTCGCATGTTTGATCAAAGGAATCATCGTTGTGTCGCCATGTCCGCCAATAACGATCGCATTGAGGTCATTTGCAGAAGCGTTCAATTTGTCAGAAATCTGATATTTAAAGCGTGCCGAGTCTAATGCTCCACCCATTCCTATAATTCGATTCTTCGGTAATCCACTTGCCTTTAATGCCAAATAGGTCATCGTATCCATTGGATTGGATACAATAAGAATAATAATATCTGGGGAGTGTTTAATTAGGTTCTCGACAACCGATTTCACGATGCCAGCATTGGTGCCAATAAGTTCCTCACGCGTCATCCCTGGTTTGCGTGGAAGACCGGATGTAATGACAGCGACGCTAGATCCCGATGTTGCTTGATAATCGTTTGTGACCCCTTTGATATGGGATTCGAAGCCTAAAAGAGCGGCGGTTTGCATCATATCCTGCGCTTTACCTTCTGCGAAGCCTTCTTTAATATCAAGGAGCACAATTTCTTCTGCTATATTGCGTCTTACCAGATTGTCTGCGGTAGTTGCTCCAACTGCGCCTGCACCAACAACGGTTATCTTCATAGTATGGGGTTTTATGTACTTCTTAAATTTAACAAAATTTATCGTTAATCAGTCCTAATTAGCCCAGTAAATTCCAATAATCTGCTAATTTACATCCAATTGTCGTTGTAGCGCTATTAGAATGGATATCCGATCGCTAAGTTAAATACCAAGTTATCGCGGCGCCAATCACGCTCGCGGATATCAATATATTTAAATACCCAACGATCTCCTTTGTCGCGATAAGGAACGCGAAATGGAATAGCAAAGTCCGTACGTATAATCAAAAAATCTAAATCTACGCGTAGTCCAACACCTCCACCAACAGCAAGCTCTGAGAGAAACTCTTTGCTGAATTTACCACCAGGTTTGTTTACATCTTCACGTTGTAACCAAACGTTACCCGCATCAACAAACGCGGCCCAGTGGAACATCCCTGCAATTTTCGAACGGTATTCCGTATTTAATTCGAGTTTCATGTCACCCGTTTGATCTGCAAAGAAGTTCTCTTCTCCAAGATTTTCAGGAAGCGAAGATCCAGGACCTACAGATCTTGCTCTAAATGCTCTTAAACCATTTGGACCACCCGTAAAGTATTGTTTTAAATAAGGTAATGAACGGGAGTTTCCATACGAATAACTCGTTCCAATCATAATGCGCGAAGCAAGTTGAGAGTTCGGAGAGAGCTTCATATAATGACGTAAATCCGCTTCCGCTTTTACAAATTGAGAATAGGCAGTACCGAATAATTCTTTAATGTTACCACCATTGTAATCAGCGCCTTGAATAAGCCCTAATATATTACCAGAAGTATTTAAACCCGCTTTCGCATAGAATGTATGGGTCTTATTCTCCATTGTATTGGTGAACGTATAAGTATAGTTCGGCCCGAATGAGAACTGCGGATCAACAATATGGCGTAGGGTAGGAACGGTATCCATTTGCGCTCGATATTCATCTGAAATACCTCTCGGCTGCACATAGATGATCTCTGCAAGCGTTAAATTATGTTCTTTCTGTTCGTTTTCTTTCCATGCATATCCGAAATTCGTTGTAAAGGAATTCAACGTATAGGCTGTTCGTCTGTTCAAGAATTCATATCCAACTTTTAAGAAAGTCCTAGGAATATAACGTCTTCCAGGAGCCCATTTGTAAGGGGATAGCAGTCTCGGCCAATTAATCCCAACCTCTGTACCATAACGTATATAACTAGAATTTAAATTGACATTGCCACCTGTTTGCGTTTCATATCCACCGAAAACCGAAAGTGTTACGGTCTCAAAACCTTTGAACGCATTTTTGAAAGTCCAATTAATATTCGCTTCTGTACCATTATAAACAGATGCCGTTTTTGCAATCAGCTCTAATCGTAGGGCGCGCTTCTGCATTGGCGTCAAGTAATAGTAGACATCAAGTGTATTTGTGGAATCAGCACTATCAACAAAGTCGTTCTTCACAAATTTGAAAGCATTTAGATTAACCAAATGATTGATCGTTTGCTGATGCTCCCAACGGTTATATAACTTCCCTGGCTCCATAAAGATATGGTTGGCCAGAACCTTTTTACGAAATCTGTTTTCTCGGTCAACGATATAATACTTATCGTCGTATTTCTCAGTCCCGCGAGGGATGCGACGTCGGTTTGAGCCCGTTGTCTCTTTATAGTTCGGGAAAATATAAATATTACCTATTCTTTGTTGTTGTTTCGCTTTTGCTGGAGTCTCCGGCTTGAGCGTGACAAACATATCGACTTTGTTGTTGCCAATCGTACTGTCAACTTCTACAAGTAAATTGTCTGGACTAAAATAATAATAGCCTTTATGTTTTAAATCGTTATCGATGCGTTCGCGATCCCCGATAATTACATCTAAGTTGTAATTAGAACCTTCTTTTAAGAAAGTTTGATCTTTGGATTCTAATATGGAGCGTCCAATTTGTGTCGTACTATCCACATCCATTTTAACAGAATTTATCCGATAGATTTTTCCAGGATAAGCATCGTATCGAACTGTCGCAAACTTACCATCTATAATAGTATCAGAAGTCGCACGCGCTTGAAAGAAACCTAAGTTTTCCATCTTTCCACGCAGCAAATTCTGATTGTATTCGCGATTTACATCACTTAAAAGGACTGGTTTCTCTCCATTTTTTTTCAACCACTTACGCACGAAGTTGTCTGTAGAATCCGGACCTCCGCCCATATTCCACATGCCAAGCTTGAAATAAATTCCAGCTAACTTTTTATTTGGTTTAGGCATCAAGGACGATTCTAGGAAAGTCTCAAACGCCTCTTTACGATCTAAAGCCATCGAGTCATGATGAATCACAACGTCTCCTTCTTTGTATAATTTTTGATCGTCGGCAATATATTTAGTCGGATTACAACTACTCAATAATAGCCCTAAAAAGCAAGGTATGACTAGTTTATTTCTCATTTGATTCCCCTTCCTCTTCTTCGTTTTTGATGGCTGCCTTTTTAGGCTCTGTTACTTTACTTGTATCAGGAAGATTCTTTGTCGTATCTTTCTGTTCCTGCTGTTTCTTCAATTCTTGTTTTTGTTCCTCTTCAATACGTTTTCTGTATTCCGGGCTATGTTTCATTAGACTATCACGAATGACAAGACGTACGCTATCACGATAGATTGAATCCGTATCCATACGATCCACATCGAATCTCTTTCTAAATCCACGGCTGTCAGTATTGTAGGCAGCAATGGCTTTCGAACTCATAAACAATTCTTTAAAGCGGTCGTAGCTCATATTAATGATGAAACCAATACCAGTTTCGACAAACTGACCTTGTAAGGTCGCTTGATATTGATTTTTGCGATAAACTCGAGCGAAATAGCGCCCGTCTTTAGACAATTGATAATCTAAAGAGATATCACCTGCAATATTTGTCGCCTTCTCGCCAGGTCTTGAGTTACCCTCGACTTCAAAATTGGATCCAATCGTAATCTTCAATCTATCGTCGAATAACATTTTCGAAATACCGACATTTAAGTCTGTTCGCGTTTGAGCTGTTCCAGTAAGATAGTCCTCTTCGGAATTTAAATTGAAGTCTAATTCAACTCCTTTAATTAGATCGGACGCTAAATTATTTAATTGACTCGTTAAGAATGAACTCACGGTACTTCTAGCAATTAATTCCGCTCCACCGCCGGAAAGACTCTCAAATGGATTGTTCGACATAAAACGTCCTAACGCTATTAATGAGAATACTTGTTTGTTCAATTCAGCCGGGTCTTCACGTATATTCGACAAAGCAATATTAACCTTACTAATCACGTCTTGTGAAGCAACCGCATTATTTTCATCCACATCGATATCAAAGTTAATCTGTGGCTTAAAGAGTTCACCTGTCAATATCAACTTCACATTGAAAGGAATTCGTTGCTTATATAAATTCTGACTCTCAGCACCAATTTGATTCTGAACAAGTTCTAATGTGGCGAATTTACCAGAATAAAGGGCCGTAATATCTAGACGAGCATCTAACGGGTCACCATTCCAAGTAATTGTACTCCCTTTTTGGAATCTAAAATCTTTGGATATCGGACCAAATGAAAAGGTATAATCACCATCTTCAACTGTAAAGGTACCTGACATCGTAATTTTATCGTTTGCATCGATGGTTGTGTTGATTTCTGCAATACCCTGAATATCCAAAGCGTCTTGCGTTCCTTCATCAAGTATGATTTTGAATTTTGCTTGAGGGTCAGTACTTAAATTCAATGCTATATCGTAACCAGATAGGGTAGTAGCAGTTGTCATCGAATCTAATCGTGCAAAAACGTTTGCTCGTGCTGTATCGCTCTTATCGACGAATTTTACGACTCCGTCTCGTTGTGCAAGTCCTGGATCCTCGTTTGGTACAATAAAGTTAAAGTCTGTACGGTCATTAGCTTTTACATTCCCATCAATTCTAGGCTTGTTTAAATCTCCTGTAATTCGAAGATTCGACGTTACGTACATTTTGCCAAAGAACAAGTCGTTATCCTCTCTCGTCGAGTTCATAACTTCGAAGTCGTCCGTTGTTAAATTCAGATTGAATACAAAATCAGTATATGTCGATGTTCTAATTGATCCATTCAGGCGAGCAACGTTATTCTTCGAGTCTACCAAGTTAAATTGTTTGAAAGCTATTCCCTGATCATTGAAATATACTTTCTGGCCATCGATTTTCATATTAGAATTTAACATCGAGGCGTTTATTATCGCATCATTGAATGTTAGTTCTCCATTAATACGTGGAGCGGCTGAGGTCCCCGTAATTCGTAATGAACCTGATAAATCACCCTGTGATCCCCTTAATTGTCCCATACTGAAGGCTTCAATGGTTTTCACTGTCATCGGCTTCAAATCCAATGTAGCGTCAATTTGCATATCGCCATTCGGAGGAATGATAACATCTCCTATTAGTTGTACATCATTGCCATTCTCCGTGATTCTTACATCAGCAGAATATGTGTTCTCCTTGATGTTATTAACCTTTAACATCACATTCCCGACAGTATCCTTTCCAAAAAAGAATTTATCAATGGTAAGATCCGATACAAAAACAGGACTAGACTCTAGTCGAGATACAGTAGCCGTACCATTAATACCACCGCCCAGCGTAAGGTTTTCGGAGTTCAACATGCGCGTTATGGTCTCGATTCTAAAATTATTGAACGTCAGATCGATTGGCGCGTTTAAGGTGGAATCCTTAGACTGTATAATCATTTCCTGTCCATCTTTGGAAAGGTGGAAATCATTCGCTCGAACGCCCGCCTTGCCGAAACTCAGTAAGTTGTTTGGATTAATGCCCCATTTTTCATAGTTCAGCATTAAACCATCTTCTTTTAATGAGAAGTTATAATTATTTGCATCGACGGACATGTTTGCACCAAGATGGTACTGTTCCTTATCGTCTTTATCCTTAATCCAAAGCCCTAAGTCGACTTTGTTTTCTATAACGTTACCACTGAATACCGTATTTCTCAACTCTACACCACTTACTTTGATATGTTCAATCAAAGCATTATAGTACATTGTACTATCAACGGTTATGATATCCATACCAATGTTTTCAATCTCAGTACCATCATATAAGATCTTCGGAGCCATTAACTTCGCCATCAATGACTTGTCAGCACTATTAAAGGTACCATCCAACGTTATATCTTGTAGTTCCTCGAGTTCTGGTAAGAATTCTCGTATGATTCTCGCATTATTTATGCGCGCACTAAACTCGAATTGTTGAGGTGAATATTCAAGCTTGTCATGATTGTTTGAAGGATTATAGTATGTTCTAATAATATCTTGAATCGAAGAACCAAGTTCAGTCAATTTATATTTACCCGCAAGATGCGCATTCAAGAATTCTGAACTCAAAATTAAAATATTCCTATTGGTATCCGCTTGAGCTTTTAAAGCGACCGTATCCAATACATAACGCTCATCGTTGTATGCAATCGATGAGTTTGCAATTTGCAACGAACCATTTAAATGATCTAAATCAAGTGTCTCAAAATCGGCAATGATCTTACCGTGATACTTTAGATTTTGATCCATTAATTTCAAGTTCTTCAAATTAATACTGTCAACCATCATCTCTGCGTAAAGCTTCGGATATTGACCATGCATATTCGCTTGAATGCTAGCATTCAATTGTATATTGGGATCAGGACTATGTAGGTTTGCAGAAATATCTCCTCGATCGGCGGTGAAATCAAAATCAATGTCTCGGTATCCGTAGCCCATGGCATCTAAACGTTTCAACGTTCCGGTGGCATCAGCAATCATCGTTTTTGGATTTAAACCAGTACCTTTTACCTGTGCTTGAGCAGCTATATAGCCTAAAACAGAATCTTGCTTTAAGAATTCGCCAAGATTGAAATTGTCGACCGACACGAATGCATTGTAGGTTGTGTCGCGTCCCATGTCTAATCGACCGTTAACCGTTGCATTCCCTTGTTCAGTTACCAATTTCAAATCGGTATCAAAGCCAGACATTCCACCTTTGAAAGTACCCACAAGGCTGATGTTTTTCGGTAATTGTATGCTATCTGGCAATAGGGAAGGAGCAATTAGTCGATTAAGATCTGCTCGGCTTGTTGTCATTTTGCGAATATCCAGATCTAGATACATTTTGTTCATATCTGGCAAGCCTTTGATATGAGCCGATGCAATAAGATGCGTGTTGTTTAAGGTCTTAAATTCAACTTTAGGGATTCTTAAATCATTTAATTTACCCAATACCTTCCCATCAATGTAGAATTTTTTATCCATCAATGGTTTCATTGTCGCTTCCTTTTCAAGATCCGGGGCGAGATATCGAATATCACGCATGTCAATCTGTGTTTTCTTTAAGGTAGCTTCAATTTCTACTAGACTTGGATTGTTGGAAACGGCTTCAAGTGACGGATAAGAAACCTTGATATTATCCCGAATAATCGAGTTTGGTGTTTCAATCAAGAAATCTTTCACGATAGCACCCGTATTGGTGTATACGAAATCACCTTTCAATTGCTTTAACTGGAATCCTGAATGGTCTTTAACGGCAAGATTTGTCAGATTTCCCGAGATAGAGTCGGCAGAGTAATAGATATTATCCATTGCGCCCGCGAGATCGGTAAGTTTCAGATTGAAGTAATCCAGTCCCTTCATTCGAGGTTGTGTATCGTCTTTAAACCAAACGTTTGTATGCGCAATACCTAACTTCTCTACGGAGACAACCCAATTAATTGGACTCGACGCTGATGTGTCAGTCTTTGCTTTGACAGCAGGTTTACCAAGAAAAACTTCAGACTCCGAATTTGTTAACTTAACTTCTTTAAGTTTAACGAGTTCTTTATTGAGGTCAATCTCATCAACGTTTGCAATCAGTTCTTTTATGTCAAACTTCGTATTAATATTCGAAGCCTCATCATCATATTGTACATAAATGTTTTTTAGACCGAGCACTTCTGTCGCCAGATTAGGTAGCAGTGAACTTGCTTCGACCGATGGGTCATTAATTCCAAAATCTGAAGCATCTGGTGCTTCGTCTTGACTAACGACAGACCATTGTTTAATTTTTGCTTGTAAGCCATCAATATTGATTTTAGGCATATTGAAGGACATGTTTTTCGTTAAATCAAAGGTCTTTATTCGGGTGTCAAAATGATTTAAATATAAGTCTGCAGAAGTTCCTATAACGTCGTCTTTATAAACGAAACGAATTCGTTCAAAAAGTACTTTGTCGATATTGAAAACGAGGGCAGAAGTGGAGTCAGCAGTTGCGGTACTTTCTTTTTCAGTAGCAAATGCATTAATGATGTACGAAAAGTTAAAGCTGCTATCAGGTAGATTTCTATTAATCTTAGCGGTAATCCCCTTAAGCTCAAATTCGTTAATTTCAACCGTGTTTTTTAGGAGTTTAAACATGTTGATATCCACCAACAATTGCTCCCCCGCCAATAATGTATCCTTCGACTGATCGGCAAAAAAGACGTTCTCGAGTACTAATTTTTTGGGAAATGTAATGTTGATATGTCCGATTTCAACTTGAGTACCAATTTTATTTTCTAAATAGTTCGTGACCTTGCCGACAATATAATTTTGAACAGCAGGAAGACGGACTAAGAAAACGATCAGTAACGCCAAAGCGATTATGGAACCAATTATCCATAAGAATGTTTTGATTGCAATACGGCCGAATTTATTCAAAGCAGGAGATGTCTTTTTTTATAATTATCTTTTAATTCTAATTTATTAACGAATGAAAACAGAAAATGTTTGATTCTCGATAATTTTATTAGTGTTAATACCCCTACAAATATAGGTGTTGCATTGCAAAAAGCGCTAAAATATTGCTAATCAATCATCAGTTTATATTTGCTAAGATTTTAGTATATTTATCATTGTCAAGATCAATCTAAACTTATACTATGAAAAGAAAGCAATTTATTGCAAGCATGTTCATTGGAGCAGCTGCGGGCTCCCTTTTAAACAGTTGCGTAGAACCTAAAAACAAATCAAATCATATGGATACATCCTTATCAAAAGACACTATTGTACATTCTGTTTATTTTTGGCTGAAAGAAGGAATTACGCCTGAAGAAGAAAAGGATTTTTTAAATTTCTTTGCCATCTTGGGTAAGATTGAAGGAATTAAGGAATTGAAGTACGGCAAACCAGCACCGACGACACCTCGTCCAGTCGTTGATAATTCATTTTCTTATCTGCTATTAGTTACTTTCCACAATATGGAGGAAATTAACGTGTATGAAACGCATCCTGAGCATTTAGCCGCTATAGAGAAGTATAAAAAGTATTGGACAAAAGTTGAAGTAAAAGACGCTATATTAATGTAAACATAAAAGGAGATGCACCCGAGCATCTCCTTTCTAATTTAACTTAACCTAAACTACTGAAAAATCCTTATTAGTGAACCTCGATATCACGAGGACCTTCTTGTTCGACTGTATCAGTATCCGCTGCGTCTTCAGCAGGTTTTTCAGAGCGTTCAACCGTGATTTTACACTCCGTCAACAAGGCTGCTAACGCGCCTACTGCTGCAAAGATTGGCGCAAAGACCACTCCGATAACTCCTAAAGTCACTGGAAAGCTCATGATGTCTTTTCCTGACTTATCTGAAATGCTGATCTTCGTTACGTTTCCTTCAGCAATGATTTCTTTTACTCTTTTTAATAAGTTCTCACCAGTAATAGTGAATGTTTCTTTGATTGACATATCTCTTCTTTTATTTGATTAACAATTATTTACCTTACTTGTTTAATTTGTTATTCAAAAGTACATCATGTTCGAGATATCTGTATACATGAATAGGTTAAATGAGTTTTAAATTCGGTGAATTACCGATTTTATTCGGTGAATTCCGTCTCTATTACAGGAGCTCATTCATCATAATTAAGATTCCCATAAGCAGAACAAAGTAACCAAAGAATGGTTTTAGTTTGGAACCATCTATGCGTTGACTAAGCCAGGTTCCGAGCAACATGCCAATTATAGCGATTCCAGTTATCTCCAATAGCAAAGGCCAATGAATAGCTAAAACATTCTTACTGCTGAGAAACCCAAATAGTGAATTGAAGGCAATGATAAATAGAGAAGATCCAATTGCAGTTTTGATTGGCATCTTATTAAAAATAACGAGTGCAGGAATAATTAAGAACCCTCCACCAGCACCGACCAAGCCAACGAGTAGCCCAATCATCAGACCTTGTATTCCGATTTTTAGAATCGAGGACTTCGATTTTTGTGCTATTGTTGATGACTCTTTCTTAAAGATCATGTTGAAACTCGCCTTCAGCATCAATAGAGCGAAAAGAAGCATGACCAATAAGTCTTTCGTCCATATCATATCTGGAGTGCTAATAATTTCATTTGGAAGCATAGGATGGATGTAATGGCGCATGATGAAAACCCCAAGAATTGACGGGATGCCAAAGAAAAATGAAGTCTTATAGTCTACGAGTTTGTTTTTTCCATAGGGAACCATGCCGATCAGGCTGCTTATTCCGACAATAAATAAGGAGTAGGTTGTTGCCAGATAGGGTTCTATTCGAAATAAATATACCATTACAGGTACGGTTAATATACTTCCTCCTGCACCAATTAAGCCAAGTATCAAACCAATGCCTATCGCTGCTATAAATCCAATTATTTCCATTCTGTCAAATTTTGATGGTTCAAAGGTGACGGTTTAGCGTTGCAATTTTGGTTACCTTTGTTACACAGGGGAAGGATTGACTTTTGTTTGACCTGAGCAAACCTCCCAGTCTATGTTAAGCATGTAACTTATGTTACCAATGGGCGGCCTGTCAGTACGTACCTTTGTAAAAAAATGAAAGGATATATGGATATCATCTTAGAACCATGGCCATGGTATGTTGGAGGAGCACTTGTTGCACTCATTATGGTCGCATTGATTTATCTTGGAAAGAGTTTCGGATTCTCGTCGAATTTCAGGAATCTATGTTCTGCCTTAGGTGCAGGTAAGAATTGTAGTTTTTTCGACTTTGATTGGAAGGCACAACGATGGAATATACTATTCCTTGTAGGTTCGATAATAGGCGGCTTTGTTGCTGCTCATTACTTATCCAATAATCAAGTCCCAGCAATCACAGAAGATACAATTACACAACTCCAGTCGATGGGTTTTGAATCAGCTGGATCCGCCTATTCCCCAACGGAGATCTTTGGTGAATTGAGCCTGAAAAACGTGCTAATCTTAGCGATCGGAGGCTTGTTGATTGGGTTTGGAACGCGCTATGCAGGGGGTTGTACCTCGGGGCATGCGATATCTGGATTGAGTGACTTGCAATGGCCGTCTTTGGTTGCTGTAATTGGATTTTTTATCGGTGGCCTGCTTATGGTTCACTTACTGTTCCCTTTAATCTTCTAAAATAAAAATGAGAAAGTTATTATTTATTATACTTGGCGTTCTATTCGGTGTGGTGATGTATAAAGCAGAAGCTGCATCTTGGTTTAGGATTTATGAAATGTTCAATTTCCAATCCTTCCATATGTATGGGTTTATAGGCACTGCCCTGGTCGTTGGTGTTATTGCTGTTCAAATCATTAAACGTACTCAAGCAAAAGATATTGACGGCGAGAAGATTCAAATTGCCGATAAAGCCAAATCGATTCCTCGCTATCTTATAGGCGGCATATTGTTTGGATTAGGCTGGGCATTAGTTGGGGCTTGTCCTGGACCTCTATTTGTGCTGCTCGGCGCCGGGGTTTATTCTATTCTGATTGTAATTGTGTTCGCATTAATAGGGACTTATTTGTATGGATTGTTGCGTCATAAGTTGCCACATTAAAACTCATCTTATGTAACATTTGTAACTGAGTGTGACTAAAATTAGGGTTAGCTTTGTTATATTATGAAAGTTTTTATAATCTAAGGTTTAAACCTGTGTTATAGAAGCAATTTTAAAAACGAAATTTAAATTTAGAGATGTTTTTTCAACAAGTTTACGACAAGACGCTAGCACAAGCTAGCTATTTTATAGGTTGTCAAGCCAAAAAGGTTGCTATTGTTATTGATGCCAAACGTGATATCGATACCTATCTTGAGATCGCCAAGCAGAATAATATGGAAATTACGCATATAGCGGAGACCCATATTCACGCTGATTTTTTAGCTGGATCGCGTGAACTCGCAAAGGCTACTGGTGCCAAATTATATCTTTCAGATGAAGGAGGGGAGAGTTGGCAATATGAATTTCCACATGAAGGCTTAAAAGACAATGATGTTATTCAGGTAGGTAACTTAACTTTAACAGTTATGCATACGCCTGGACATACGCCAGAAAGTATTAGCTTTCTACTTCGCGATCATCCAGCATCTGACGAACCTGTTATGATCTTCACTGGCGATTTTGTTTTTGTCGGAGATATCGGTCGCCCGGACTTATTGGAAGAAGCAGCAGGTTTGATTGGAACGAAAGAAATTGGTGCGGAACAGATGTTTCAATCCTTGAAAAAGTTTGTTGCCCTGCCTGATTATGTTCAGGTTTGGCCGGGACATGGTGCAGGTTCTGCATGTGGGAAAGCATTAGGCGCCGTACCGAGCAGTACAGTTGGGTATGAGAAGATTCGTAATTGGGCATTTCAGTTTGGAAATGACTACGAAGGGTTTAAAAACTATTTGTTAAGTGATCAACCCGAAGCTCCAACCTATTTTGCCATGATGAAAAAGCTCAATAAGGTTGAACGCCCTCTGCTCGTGGAAATACCAAAACATCCAAATCTGAGTGTTACTGATGCGCTTTCAAATGACAACAGTATACTTGTTGATACACGCAATAAAGTTGAGTTTGCGAAAGGACATCTAGTCAATTCGATTAATATACAGAACAATAATGCATTAGCGAATTGGTCGGGATGGATGTTGCCATACAATAGAGACTTAGTCATTATAGCAGAAGCAGGGCAGGAGGAAGAGGTTACACGAAAACTAATGCGTATAGGAATGGATCAAATTGTTGGCTTTGTAACCGATATTTCAAAATCATCCTTAGTGTCGACTAAGCTTGTTGACGCTGAGACTGTTGAAGCTTGGAAAGATGAAGAAGATACCATCTTATTAGATGTTCGCAATAGATCTGAATTTGAAACAGCTCATATATCAGGCGCTGTACATAAATTTGTGGGATATTTTCCCAAAGAATTGCCTACAGAATATGCCGATAAACGAATAATTGTACAATGCCAATCAGGTGACCGTGCGACGATTGCAACTTCGTTTTTGGAACGTGCAGGTTTTAAAAATGTATATAATTATGCAGGTAGTTTTATCGATTGGACTCGATTAGGAAAAGAAACGATCAAATAAGGATATCGATGAGTTTAATTGCAAATGCATACCAGAATGTATTAGAACCCGCTTTAATCGAAGAGATTGAAGCGGTTGCTATTATGAAGACTTTCCAAGCGGGGGAGACTATAATCGACATTGGTCAATATGTTCGAGCAATGCCCTTGTTGATTGAAGGCGCGATCAAAATAGTTCGTGAGGACCTCAAGGAAGGGGAGATCTTACTGTATTATTTAGCAAAAGGTGAGACTTGTACCATGTCTATCGCTTGTTGCGTAGGTAACAAGAAAAGTGAAATACGCGCGCAGGCGGAAATGAAAACACTTGTCGCCATGATCCCTAACCAATATCTCAATGAATGGCTTGCGAAATATAGTTCGTGGCGTGAATTTATTTTAAGCAGTTATTCTTCAAGAATGAATGAAATGCTTGGCGCCATTGATAATTTAGCTTTCTCCAATATGGAAATGCGTATTATGAGTTACTTGAAAGAAAAAGTCAGACTTACTGAAAGTCCCATCCTTACACTTACCCATCAAGAAATAGCTTCAGATCTTAATAGTTCTCGGGTTGTGGTTTCCCGTATTCTGAAGAAATTGGAGAATGAGAATCAAATCTTACTGTTACGAAACGAGATTCGAATACTCGTCTAAAATTGTCTAGTACGCGATTAATAATTGTTAGCAAGAAAGGCTATCAAGAGGCTATAGAAAGAAATATCTTTCTGTTTAAAGACCTGTTTTAGCATGGAAATCGCTCTCGAACGAGCGAAGTATATATTGCTTGCGGAAGTTCCCAACGCTTCTGAAATTTCTCCGGTATCTTTACCATCAAAATAAGACATCTTAAATATTTGAGCTTGTTGCTTAGGTAGCTTCTCAATTTCTTGTACGATCAACTCGATGAGTTCAAAATAGATCATTTTTGTCAATATATCCTTATCTGGATTTTCTAAGTCGTAAAGCCATTCCTCTTCATGCTGAACTTTGTTCCTTCCCGACTTGATGAAATCTAAACACGCATTCTTGGTTACTAAATATAGGAATGACTTAACCGTTTCTTCACAATGGAAGTTTTCCTTTCGCTCCCATAATTTTACATAGGCATCAGAGATGATCTCTTCAGCGATCAACCTGTCCTTAATCATCTTAAGGGCGAAGAAACGAAGGGAATGGGCATATTGATCCATGAAAAAGCTCAAACTGGTTTCTTTTCCAGCACGTAAATCAACAAGCTGCTGTTCGACGTTCTTAATCATGGTAATTATTCGGTTACATAATCGGGTATTGTAAATGTAGTATTAATATATCAAAAGTAAAAATAACTAATAGTTAAATCGTAGCTTAGGCCTTACAAACGCACTTTAATGGGTTAAGCTATGGCTAAGCTAGGCCTCAGCTAGGCTTAATCCTTAAAGGATGTACAAAAAAAAGAGAGACTGTCCCGAAGGACAGCCTCTCGCTCTAACCTAAATATAAATTTATTACTCTGCTCTAAATACCCAGAACCAAGCAGTACCCCATGGGCCAGCACCAGGTTCGGCATAACTCAATATCATTTTCTCGTTGTTTAGAATGATGATATCGTATTGGTATACCGGGGCATTCCCTTCATTTGGAGATATACCGCAAAGAACAGTAATACCTCTAGTTGTCAATTTGCCCTTTGCCCAAGTCGTGCCATCATCCAACTTGACGATTTTAGTCATGTCAAATGAAAATTCACCTTGTTCTTTTGCACCAGTTGATTTTAGCTTGGTGAGTTTTGCTCCACGTAAGCTAAAGGTCATCTTGGCGCCTACACCTTCACCAGCGACTTGACCATTAATATCGGCTTCTTTTAAAGTCCACCAAGCGGGTGCAGAGTTTCCCAAATAACCACCATTGCCCCATACCGCTGGCGCTGTTTCATCCCATTTCCAGGTACGCTCGCTTCCATCGGTTAAATATCCCCATTCCAATGGAACTGGGAAAGTAAGCTCATCGACTGTCACATCAATTTTCTTGGTAATCTTAGTTCCTTCAGGATTCAGTCCTGTAAAAAGGATCTCATTGGTACCCGTGGTCACCAGTAAAACGGTGTCTGTTTTCTTTTGGGTACTTCCAACTCCGAAATCCCAAGAGGAAAGTACAGGACTCTTGTTATCTAAAATAACTTTATTTGATTTTTTACCATTCACAATGATGGGAACGGCGGTAATTTCAAGTTGATCCGCTGTTATGGCATTTCCCAATTCCATGCGATCCTCCATTGGCTCACAGGCAAAAACCAGTAAACTTAGAAAGCATAGACTAGCGTATGTTATAATTTTTCTCATGATTTAGCTTTTTAATGGTTACCAACCTGTAAACTCAGCTGCTGGCGTACCCCAACCTTTGTTTTGGGTTAAAACTCCATCCGTTAACGTTATTTCTGAATTTGGAATCGGCCAGAATCCACCTGTCGCTTCAAATCGGGCTTTATAACCTCCTCCAAAAGCTTTCATAGCCGTATTTACTCCTTTATTTTTAATGGTTATTCCTTCTTGTTTGCCAAGAGCTTCGGCTGCATCGTGCCAACGCATCAAATCAAAATAACGTAAGCCCTCAAAAGCAAGTTCCCAACGGCGTTCGCGTTTTAATGCGGCTAGGGAGTAGGCAACTGCAGGTAATTTAGCTCGCGCACGAACGCGATTCAAATTCGTAGCATCCTCTTTTAGTTCCGCATGCATTAATAAAACATCAGAAAAGCGTATTAATACTAAATCTTGTGTATGTGCTAATTGGTAGTCCGCTGCGGCAGCGTCGCTTAGAATGGCATAGGAAGGAATTAATTTACCCTCACTATAAGCAGTAACCGGAATATATTTTTTTTGCCACAATCCAGTCTCCTCCATTTGATTGTCTGCACCATATATGTAGTCTTGCAGATCGGTGTCTGCATTAATTATAGATGCGGTTCTACGAATATCTGTCGGTTCAGCTTGTCGCCAATCGTTCCAAAGACTAGTATTTACAGGGCCTGCTCCCCATCCTTGTCCAAAAGGAAATGTGCCTGCTTGTCCGTTGTTAGAACGTAAACCAAAGTGTAATAAGTATTGGTTTGTGTATCCTAGGATATATTGATCGCCCCAATCCGCTAGCGTTCCAAATTTAACAGCGAACACAGTTTCTATGTTTCCGTCACCCACCCATTTTAAATTATTGTCTTTCGCGTATTGGTAATCTTTCGCCGTATGCTCATTGCTGTATGGCCATAGATTCCTAAACTCGGGGACAAGATTGTGTCCTGAATTTTGAATACAGTCTTCTAAATATTGAATAACTTGCGCTTTTGCTAGGCTACTGCCGTCGGCGAGCGGCATGGCAGTTTTCTTATAATATCCTGTGTAGAACAAGTAGCTACGCGCGAGTAATGCTTGTGCTGCCCATTTCGTTGCATGTCCCGATGGAACAGCATTATATGCTCTGGTTGGTATCAATTCGATTGCCTTTTTTAAATCTGATCCAATCTGGGCAAACAAAGCATCGGCACTTGCTTTTGGTTGAATGCTAGCAACGGAAGCTGTCAGCAAAGGAACTTCACCAAACATCTGTGCTAATTCAAAGTAATAGAGCGCGCGCATGAAATGAACTTCGCCGAGTACTTGATTTTTTTCTGCTTCTGTACTCCATCCACTAACCTTATCTAAGGTTTCAATCGCGGTATTTGTACGTAGAATTCCTTCGTAGCGTGCTGTCCAAAACGTTAGGAAGCGATCTGGTTGCGTGTTCATTAAATGGTCTAAACCTTGCATATCCCGGTCGTTTTCACCACCTCCGCCGAAGCGATCATCGGAAGCCAATTCTGCCATATAGAAGTGGGTATGTGGGACGTTCGTGATCGCGCGACTTAAAGCCGAGTAAATTCCCGTTAGCATCTGATTGGCGTCTGCTACAGTCACAGGGAAGTTTCCCGTATTCTTTTTATTTAAGCTTTCCGTGTCCAGGAATTTTTCGCAGGACGTCATCAACAATGCGGAAGCTACTAGTATGCCTATCTTTTTCATGATCTACAATTAAAATTTAATGTTAACACCAAACATGTAGGTTCTCGGCTGTGGATAAAATCCTAAATCTATACCGGATGCCCAAGGATCGGCTGCACCGTATCCAACTTCTGGATCCATACCAGAATAGTTTGTGAACGTGTATAAGTTTTGTACCGTGAAGTATAATCTTGTTTGTGAAAATGGAATTTTTGGGAATAACTTCGCAAAGTCATAGCCTATAGTGATATTCTGAATTTTCAAGAAATCTGCATCCTCAATATATAAATCGGATATGTATTGATTATTTGTGTGACTTCCCGAGGTTAGTCGAGGAATTTTATTGGATGTTCCTTCACCATGCCATCTTCCGAATATCTCGGTGGTGTAGTTTTGTAATGGACTATCGGCGAATGAGCGGTATGATTTTGCTACCTGTTGCCCAAACGCTCCGAAAGTGTTTGCTGCAAGATCAAAACCTTTGTATCCGACGCTGATATTAAATCCAGCAGTGAAATCTGGGTGCGGATTACCAATCATGACCTTGTCAGCATCCGTAATTGCTCCGTCTTTATTGTTGTCAACAAAGTACAGGTCGCCCGGTTGTGCTGTGGCAAGAACGCCCACACCATTCGCTCGCAAATCGTTGATTTGTTCTTGTGTTTGGAAAACCCCATTTGTTTGATAACCGTAAAAATAACCCATTGGGAATCCGACTTGTGCGCGGTACATATCGGTCGTACTTTGACTTAAAACATCGCGCTGTCCGAAAATAATGCCCTCGTCGTTATCGATTTTTAACACCTTGTTTTTATTGTAGGCGGCGTTAAGACCAATGCTATAGCGGAATTGATCAGACTTCTCCGTCCAATTCAAGCCCAATTCAACACCTCTGTTTTGTACTTCACCACCATTAATGTACGGTGCTCCTGTTCCAAATATTTTTGGAATTGGGGCTTGCACAAGCCAATCAATTGTTTTCTTGTTATACCAGTCAAAAACAACGGCAAGCCTATCGTTAATAAATCGTGCATCGAATCCGACATTTAGCTGTTCTGATGTTTCCCAAGTCACAATAGGGTTTGCTAATAAGTCAGGATAAGCGCCTTTAATCAAGCTATTTTTGTTGTTTCCAAAATAATAGCCATTTTGGTTGTCGATTGCAATGGTTGATAAGTAATTGAAGTTTGGAATACTTTGGTTGCCATTTTGTCCCCAGCTGGCACGAATTTTAAAGAAATCTAACCATGCTTTGCTGTCTTGCATAAATTCCTCTCCTGTTACTAACCAACCTAAAGAAACGGAAGGATAGTAGCTCCAGCGTTCGCCAGACGCAAAGTTCGAAGAACCATCGGCACGAAGACTTAAACTGGCCATGTACCTTTCTTTATAATTGTATATCGCGCGACCGAAGAATGATGCCATGGCTCCTTGATTCCATCCGAGGCCAGATAGTGCAGGAACAAAGCCTTCATAGCCCTGTGCATTGCTTATCCAAGCATGATCCCAACTGTCAGGGAAAGAAGAGTTCGTATGCGTGGCACTTAGATCCGAGCCCATTCCTGATTTCTCCATGGACTGACCAATTAAGAAATCGAAATCATGTGCATCGTTTAGAACTAAGCGATAATTTAAGGTATTTTCGATTACCCAGCTATAGCCTAATCCTTGATTCTGAGAAATGTCATCATATACATTCTCTAGGGTAGTGGACAGTCGATAGGTTGGTGTATATTGACGGTAATTGTATGTACTCATTCTATATCCGAAGTTGCTTCGCCATTTCAAGTTTTTGATGGGCTGCACTTCGAGATAAGCATTTAGGTTTAACGCATGGTTGTTGCTTTCATTCTGGCTGCGACGATAAAACATTTCGGCAATCGGATTTGCAATTGCACCATCTAGGGCCCAAGCATCAGCAACTTTGCTCGGTTGATCGTAATATCCGCCAGCTTCATTGTATAAAGGAAGTAAAGGATTGCCAACGATTAAATTATGTACATCGTTCCAGTAGATATCGCCAATTCCTTGACCTCTTTTCTTGTTGAACGTATAGGTAATGTTTTCACCGAATTTTATGATATCAAACTCATCATTTTTCAAGATGACGTGATCTGAATTTAAGCGTACGTTGTGTCTTTTAAAGTCCGGCGGTAGGGGATTCCCCAATATCCCTTCGCGATGGCTATTCGCATAACCGAAGGAGAATTTTGATGACTCGGTACCTCCTAATAATGAAACCGCCGTATTGAATAGCGTAGCATTTTCGTTATACGCTTCTTTTATCCAATTTGTTCCATTCCATGTTCCATCTTGAATTTGTTGATATTGTTTCGGAATGATAGTAGCCCAATCGTAAGGTGCAGAGCCTTCGTTAAAACGACGCTCATTTTGAATGGTCATGTATTCCTTGGCCGTCAACACGGAAGGAAGTTTTTGTACCTGCTGCATTCCTAGATAAGAATCTAAATAAACAGACATCTTTCCTGCTTTACCTTGTTTGGTTGTTACCAAAATAATACCGTTCGCGGCTCTTGAACCATAGATTGCAGCAGATGCAGCATCTTTTAAGACATCGATGCTTTCGATATCCGCAGGATTTAAGTTATTGATATCTCCACCAGGAATTCCATCGATTACATAAAGCGGATTGGAATTGTGGATGGTTCCAAGACCACGAATCGTCACCTTGTAGTTCTCGCCAGGCATGCCCGAGCTTTGGGTGATTTGTACGCCTGGAGATTGACTTTGCAAGGCCTCCATCACACTTGGCGTACTTAATTTTGTTAAATCCTCACCCTTAACTTGAATGGTAGCTCCGGTATTCAGTTTTTTCTTCTGCGTTCCGTAGCCGATTACGATGACCTCATCTAAATCACTTTGTTCTTCTATAAGTTTTACCTGTATGGTCGAACGTCCTGCTAAGGAAATCTCTTGCCGTAGATAGCCAATGCTTGATACGACAATAACCGCATTTGCCTGAACGGCTTCCAATGTAAAGTTCCCTTGCTCATCTGATTTCGTACCTACAGCAGTTCCCTTCACGGTCACTGAAGCCCCAGAGATTGCTTGCCCTTGTTCATCGACAACCTTCCCACTGATGCTTTGTTGCATATAAAGCGCCTTGCTTTCGGTTGTTTGCGCTTTGTTGATTTTTCGTTTCGTATCGGTCCTTAGGATGATTGTGCCTTCAGATATTTCCCAAGAAATCGGTTTATCCGCCAAGATTAGCGCAAGTGCTTGCTGCAGTTCGACTTGTTTTAAGTCGGCACTAATTTTAGTATTTGCTAAATCTTTCCCTTGCAAAAGGAATGGCGTACCACTTTGCTTTTGAACTTTCCGCATGACCTCGATCAAGGGGCTGTTCACCGCTTTTAGTGATACATGTTGTGCAAAGCCATTTGCGGACAGTTTAAACACACATAAGATTGTTAGAAAAATGGTCAATTTCATATATAGAACCCATGGTTTTATTTTAGGAATCGCGTAAGCGCTAGTCCCATCATTTTGTTGTATAAAAATCATATTTTTGTACAATTAGGATTAAAAATTGGTTAAGGATTAAATTCACTGTTTTGTTCTTGGCTCAAGATTATCTTAGTATACGCCGAGCGATGTTGCAACCATCGTTCGGTTTTTTTATTCATAATCCATCGGTTACTCAGGGAGGTATAAGATTATTCATATAAGTTCTGTTTAATATAGTTTTTTATCAGGTTCGTTAACTAGGGTAGCACCGTTAGCTTTGCTTTTCTGTTTTTATTATCCAATTGGAATTTTATGCCACTTTTTTCTAATAAGCTCAAGACTTCCGATAGGTTTTTATTGCGCTCAATCTCGCCATAGAAATAGGTTGCTGGAATGCTGCCCTCGAAGGCAATCTGAATATCATACCAGCGCGCGATATTGCGCATGACTTCCCGAAGCTCAGTCTCATTAAATAGAAACTTGTTGTCTTTCCATGCAATAAAAGTAGCGACGTCCACCGTTTGGATACTTGCTTGTTGATGATTCCATGTGAGTTGCTGATTTGGCTTTAATGCTGATTTTTCCTGGCCGTGTATGACATTGACAGAACCTTCGACTAAAGTTGTTTTAATATACTGTTCATCTGGATAGGCATTTACGTTAAATTGGGTGCCGGTTACTTCAATTTGCTGATCCTGGCAATTCACGATAAAGGCTGTTTTCTTCCCTTGATAATGCTGTGATTTTACTTCAAAGTACCCTTCGCCTTCTAAAGTAACGACTCTTTTATTCGCTGCAAATCTCAATGGGTATGTCAATCGACTTGCCGAATTAAGAAAAACAATGGTTCCGTCGGGCAGGCTTACTTGGTATTTACCTCCCTGCGGTACTTCGATTGTTGCAGTAAGTTTTGCTAATTCTGCTTCTTTGAGTTTGATGATGTTTGTTCCGTCTTGATAGTTCAGTTGTTCGTCAAAGGTGATTCCGTCTTTGTCGGAACGTAGTTGAATGATTTGTCCGTTAGAAAGTCTTAGTTCTGCTTTGTTGCTGCCTGGCTTGACATCGCTGACTTGTAATTGCTCATATTGCTGCTGCTCTTTTAATTTTGGAACTAAGAAATAGTAAGAAAGTGCGGAGATCACAAGGACGGATGCCGCATATGCGACCCACCTGTAAAGCCGTCTAGGGGTGTTAGATTTCTTGGTCTCTATTTTTTCTAATGTTTGTGTTTTCAAACTCTGCAACCAGTCATCGTTTCCTTCTGATTTTAGTTCGAGGTATGCAAGGGCATCTTCGTAGAGTTCGTCTTTATGGATAAGATCATTAAAAAAATGTTGGTGCGTAGGATCTTCACTAAGCCAATTCTTTAATGTATTGGTCTCTAGTTCCGACAGATTTCCCTCAAGATGCTTCTTGATTAAAGCAGCAATTTCAGCACTTAACTTCATAAAGTTTATATTGGTTGTTACTTGTTCAAACGAGGGAGCTTGCAAAACCTTAGTAAGAATTTGATTTTTTTTTAAAATTTTCTGTTTTTCGTGATTTTCAAGCGATCTGCTTATCTTGTGGGCCTATAGGAGAGAGAAATAAATGCGACACACCTTGATTAAGTTTTCTGCTGTTTTAGTTTTTTTGTTTAGCACTTGCCTCGCGAAAGCACAGGATCAAGTGAATATTGATACAAATAAACAAGAAGAGGCTGTTGAACTCAGCTTAGTCGATAAAGATGGGAAGACATTCAAGCTTTCTGAACTTAAAGGTAAGGTCTTGGTTTTAAACTTTTGGGCGACATGGTGCCAACCTTGTATCGCTGAGTTGCCGTCATTTCAGCAATTGCACTCCTCATTAGCAAATGAAAAGGAAATAGCATTCCTTGCGATCGAAATGGATCAAGATTACGAAAAAGCGGCGAAGTTTTTTAAAAAGAATGACTATAGTATCCCGCTATATTCGCTCGGTTCAGCATTACCAAGTGATATGCAAACCAATTCCATTCCCATGACAATTATCATTGCCAAAAATGGCGAGATTGTGATTAAGAAAATTGGTATGTTAGATTTTGCGTCTCCAAAGCTAAGACGAAACCTCTTGCAACTGACCAAAGAACGTGCGGATATCTCTTATCTTTAGTTTTATTATCTTTAAAAAGTACTTCTTGTAAAGTGTTTTTTAAACAAAATTAAATATTCTGTTAATACTCTATTAACAACGTTGCTATATCTTTGGGCAAGATATTTTGACATCTAAGGCATGAAATTTTATTTTCTAGGTTTGATTTGAACGAAGTTTAAACATCGAGAACTTAGAACCAAATGATCTAGGCATAAAATTATAACTATTTATTTGTTGAATTGCTAAACGTACCGTAGTTGTCTTAGACAGCGTAAGGCTGCCGTCGCCGACCTTATTTAATTTAGCAAGGCCTATTGGCTGTCGAATTTTGTAATGCGATTAACCTTCTACAATTCATAATCGAAGTCGTCTGGATTTTCTAGGCGGCTTTTTTCTTATATCGAAATTCCCTCGTTTTGATGGAAGTCAAGGTTTTTGGCAGTATTTAATAATTAGTTAGCATCAAATTTACAATTCCCTTACATAAAATTGATAATCTACCATTAGGATAATATAAGATTAACATTGTGTTAATATTGAAACAGCAATTTTGTAGGGATGAAACAAAAGATTATTAACTATTTTCCAAGTTTTTGTGTTCTGACCTTATTTTTTTTGAATTCCTGTAGTAACAATACGAATTCAATTAAGATGAAAGGTTCAGATACCGAGGTGAATTTAGCGGTGAATCTCGCTGAAAGTTTCACCAAGCTAGATCCAACCTTTAGCATCGCGATTTCTGGAGGTGGCTCCGGGCTAGGTATTACTTCCTTGATGAATGGTCAAGCGGATATCGCTAATTCCTCGCGACCGTTGTCAGAAGAGGAGATCCAACAATTTAAAGAGAAGAATATTGAATTGAAGACGATCGTCTTTGCCGAAGATGCGACCGCATTCGTGGTGCATAAGGATTTGCCTATCGATGAGATTTCTGTTGATACCTTAGGACTAATCTTGAGTGGGCAGATTAACAATTGGAATCAAATTATCGATGTTGACTACCCTATTAATATTTATGGGCGTCAGAGCAGCTCTGGAACGCATTCTTTCATTAAAAAGAAGTTGAAAATTGAATTCGCTAATACGGCGAAGGAGATGACCGGTAATGCTCAAATTATCGAAGGTGTAAAAGCGGATAAGACCGGGATTGGTTATGTTGGTGCTGGATATGTGGCGCATGATCCGAATAGTAACAAGAAGGTCAAGATTCTAAAGATTCGTGCAGATTCGAAGGCTATTGCGTACTCTCCACTGGATCCGGAAGCGATTAATAACAGTCTCTATTATTTTCAACGCCCGCTTTACCAGTTTGTGCTCGCTAAGTCCTGGGAAAAAGTTCGCCCGTTTATAAATTTTGAACGCGGTGCTCATGGTCGCAAATTGATTGAAGAACACGGATATTACACGCTAGAAAATCAACAACATGAAATATAAAACACGATTGTCATTAGACCTTTGTTTTAAATATATTTTTAAAGCGACGGGTTTACTCGTACTAGCCTTATTAGGCGGTATCTTGGCCATGTTAATTTATAACTCCTTTTCATTCTTCATGGACGTTAAACCGTTAGATTTCATTACTGGAATGGAATGGAACCCAACGGCAAATGATCCTAAGTATGGGATGTTACCGCTGATTCTTAGTACGACCTTAGTCACCTTTGGGGCTATGCTTATCGCAATTCCATTAGGTATCGGGACTGCAGCATTTATCGCTGATTATGCAAGTCCGCGAGTGAAGAATATACTGAAACCTACAGTGGAAATGCTAGCTGCAATTCCCTCTGTTGTTATCGGATTCTTAGGTATTGTGGTTGTAAGTCCGGGGATAGCAAATCTTGCTGATTTATCGAATGGACTTAATGCTTTAAATGGTGCAATATTACTAGCTGTTATGGCATTGCCGACTATTATTACGGTCGCTGAAGACGCTATTCATGCGGTTCCAAAGACTTATAAAGAAGCGAGCTATGGAGTTGGGGCAACGAAATGGGAAACTTTGATAAAAGTTGTTATTCCAGCTGCTGCACCAGGTATCATCGCTGCGGTTATGTTGGGCGTAGGACGCGCCATTGGTGAAACGATGACCGTATTGATGGCAACGGGTAATGCAGCGTTAATGCCTACTGGCTTCTTTGATTCTGTAAAAACGATGACAGCAACGATTGCAATTGAGATGGGAGAGGTTCCTTATCAGACGACTCATTATTTCGCGCTATATGCGATTGCAACTGTACTTTTCATTATGACCTTGGCAGCAAATATGTTAGGAGAGTATTTTATTAACCGTTTTAGAAAATTCCATGCAGTATAGGACGTCAAAATTATCGAGAGTTATTGAGTGGGGAACCCTGCTTACCAGCACGCTGATTGTATGTTTCTTTTTGCTGGTTGTTATTTGGGAGATTGTTTCAAAAGGTGCTGGAGAGCTGTCTTGGGAATTTGTGTCGGGTGTTCCCACCGATGGAATGACAAAAGGAGGAATACTAACGCCAATTATTGGGACGGTCTTATTGACACTAATTACCGCAATTTTTTCAATTCCCTTTGGTGTATGTTGCGCTATTTATCTTCATGAGTATGCGGAGGATAATTGGCTAACGCGTACGATACGTGCCTCAATCCGTAATCTATCAGGCGTTCCGAGTATTATTTATGGCTTGTTTGGCTTGGCATTGTTTGTGCAATCTATGGAGTTAGGTACTTCCTTAGTTGCGGCGGGTTTAACACTTGGATTGTTATCCTTGCCTTACATTATTACAACAACGGAGGAAGCCTTAATGCGTATTCCGAACTCTACACGAGAAGCAGCTTTGGCTGTTGGTGCAACAAAGTTTGAAACCATTAAGGATGTTGTTATCCCTTCGGCCATGTCGGGTATTTTGACTGGTGTTGTATTGACTTTAAGTCGTGCCGCCGGGGAAACAGCGCCAATATTATTTACTGGAGCGGCATTTTATATCAATGGATCTTCCGGATTTATCAACCAAGAGTTTATGGCGCTGCCATACCATTTATATATGTTGTCTACGCAGCATCAATCCATTGATGAAGTGCGACCAATTGCATACGGGACGGCTCTAGTTCTCGTGATTGTTGTCTTTTTATTGAACCTTACAGCGTTCTACATTCGTTATAAGTATAGAAAAAATGAAGTCTAAATTATCAGCTGAAAATTTAAATATAAGCTTTGGATCAAAGCATGTTCTCAAGAATATTAATGTTTCATTTGCAGAGAATGAAATTACAGCCTTGATTGGCCCCTCGGGATGTGGAAAGAGCACTTTGTTGCGCAGTTTTAACCGTATGCATGATCTCTCTCCGGATGCCAAGATTGATGGTAAATTACGATTAGAGAATCTTGATTTATATGCTAAAGGCGTTCCAGTGACAGAGATTAGGAAACGTATAGGTATGGTTTTTCAGAAAGCGAATCCTTTTCCAAAAAGCATTTATGATAACATAGCGTATGGTTTAAAGATTAATAATCTACCACACGATAAAAAGGTTATTGAAAAAGCTTTACGTGAAGCATTCCTTTGGGAAGAGGTGAAGAACGATTTGAAAATGCCAGCAACGCGACTTTCAGGAGGTCAGCAGCAGCGATTATGTATTGCTAGGGCCGTGGCCTTGCGTCCAGAAGTTATCTTAATGGATGAACCCTGTTCTGCCTTAGATCCAGTAAGTACTTTAAAGATCGAAGAGCTTATTACACATTTGAAGACAAATTATACGATTGTAATTGTAACGCACAATATGCAACAAGCGCAACGTATCGCTGATAAGACTGTCTTTATGTACTTAGGTGAAGTAAAGGAAGAAGGGCCGACGAAACAAATCTTTGGAAATCCGCATAATGAAGTGACTGCGAATTACATTAATGGTCAGTTCGGATAATCGAAATAACTTGATAGTGCACATGTGATATTGATGCATGAAAGCCGACCTTTTCAGTCGGCTTTCTTTATTTCTGAGGCATCACCTTATAGGTTGGATCCTCAATAATATTGACTTCTATTATCCCTTTTGCATTTTCCAGAAGTTTTCTAGAATCCTCACTTAAATGGCGTAGTACGACTGATTTTTGTTGTGAAGCATACTTCGACGTTAATTTATTGACCGCGTCTATGGCAGACATGTCAACGATTCTTGATTCCTTAAAATCAATGATTATTCGCGCGGGATCATTATCGATTTCGAATTTATCCATAAAGGTGGTTACTGATCCAAAAAAGAGTGGCCCATATATTTCATAGATCTTATTCCCAAATTCATCTGTTGATTTTCTTGCACGGATTCTGACGGCACTGTCCCAGGCGAATACTAAGGCGGAAATAATAACGCCCACCAAAACTGCAAGGGCAAGATTGTGTAAGAACACAGTAATCGCTGCAACTAAAATACCTACGAATATATCGGATTTAGGCATTTTGCGAAGCATCTTAAAAAAACCCCACTTAAATGTAGTGATAGCGACAATCATCATTACACCAACTAAAGCGGCTAGCGGGATCAATTCGATAAATGGTGCTCCAATTAATATGATAATCAAGATGGTAATCGCCCCGATAAAGGCGGAAAGTTTTGTCCTAGCACCAGCATTGATGTTAACTAATGTCTGTGCCACCATTGCACAGCCACCCATGCCGGTAAAGAAACCATTGACAATATTGGCGGTACCTTGCGCAACAGCCTCTTTATTTGAAGAACCTTTAGTATTTGTAATCTCATCAACCATACTAAGTGTCAAGAGTGATTCAATAAGTCCCACAGAAGCCATGATTACCGCATAAGGAAAGATAATTTGCAGCGTTGCTAACGAGAATGGAACAGAAGGAATGTGGAAAGGGGGGAAGTCACCAGCAATGCTTGCAATATCTACTACCTTTTTTGTGTCGATTCCTATGAATTGCACTAACGCAAATACAATAAGGATGGCAATTAAGGAAGCTGGTATTGCTTTGGTGATCTTTGGAACTATTAAAACAATCGCAACGGTCAATGCTGTCAGGCCCAACATGGTATACAACATGGAACCAGTCATCCAATGTGCGACTCCATTTTCTACGATTTTAAACTGTTCGAGCTGAGCCATAAAAATAATGATGGCGAGTCCATTCAGGAAGCCAAACATCACGGGTTGTGGGATTAATCGAACGAATTTACCAAGTCTGAAGGCGCCAATGGCAATTTGTAGCAACCCAGCAAGCGCTACAGTTGCAAAGAGATATTCGACACCATGCGAAGCAATAAGCGCCATTAAAACCACTATTGTTGCTCCCGCTCCCCCAGATACCATGCCTGGTCTCCCTCCGATAATCGACGTCACTAAGCCCATTAAAAAGGCTCCGTAAAGCCCAGTAAGGGGGCTTAATCCCGCGAGGATAGCAAATGATAAGGATTCAGGAATCATGGTCATAGCGACCGTTAGACCCGCTAATATTTCGGTTTTCAAGTTGATCTGCTTGAAATCTGGAATGGATATATTGAACATCTGTGGTGCTTCTAAAGCAATTTAAAAAACAAACAAAGATAGGTTTTCATATAGAATGACATTTTAGTTTTATGAAAATAGTATATTGATTTACTCAATTCACTATTTTTTAACCGAATGAAAACATAATTAATAAAAACCTTCTTTTCCTTTTAGCGTTTCGAAATTATACTCGTTCTTCTTATTAAGAAATACAAATTAGTTATGGGTAAAATATTATTGTTATTCGGGATGTTTTTATGCTTTTCCTCTTGTGATTGGAATGCTTCTACTGATACCTTTAATTCCTCAAGATCATTAAGAGTTGAGTTTGTCGGGCCATCAGTGACGACAATATTAAATACTAAAGGGACGGCAACCTTGTTTGCTGTTTCAGAAATGCTGGCGGACGCGTCTGCGACTGAAATATCAACTGTTGAATTCGATGCGAAAGCAGTCCCATTTAATGTAGATTTTGAAATTCCAAAGAATCATAGAAAATTGATTCAGCCTGAAGTGAAAAAAGGAGAAGCTGTTCAGTACTATGTTGCTTTAGAATGGGATTCGAATGGAGATGGGGAAACAGCAGAGGGTGATGTTATGATCGATTATGATAAGCGTTTTCCAAATGTCGAAATGAGCAAAGACACCCAGAGAGTGTTTGTAAAATAAACAACAACGGATTGAATTGAGAATTAAAGTAAGCGGGCGATGAATAATAAAGACCCGCTTTTATTTTATTTAGATAAAATATTTTAGAGAATTCCTTTCAAATGAATCCATACATTATCAGCTAATATATGCTGACCCTCTTTTGTGGGATGAACTGCATCTTGTTGGTTCAACTTTGCGATGCCAGCAACTTTATCTAACAAAAAGGGGATTAAGATCATGTTTTTCTCTTGCGCTAATGACGGAAAGATAGACTCAAATTGCTTATAATAGGTAGCTCCCATACTTGGTGGCACTTTCATTCCTGCTAGTACGAGCTTACATTCAGGATATGCTTTTTTGACTTTATCTACAATATCGCCGAGGTTCTTTTTAGTCGCCTCAGGTTTAATTCCTCTTAAGCCATCATTGGCTCCAAGTTCTAAAACGAACACGTCAACCGGTTCTTTCAGCAGCCAATCTATTCGATCTTTGCCTCCAGCGCTTGTTTCTCCACTTAAGCCTGCGTTGATACAGTTATAATTTAAGCCGAGGGAATCAATAGTGTTTTGGATTAGGGCCGGGAAGGCATCGTTTTGACTCTCTAGTCCCAATCCTGCTGTTAGGCTATTTCCAAAGAACAATATATTTTGCTTTTTTTCTTTAGTCAATTCTTGTTTGGAAATGCTATCCTGTACTTGATTTGCGGATTGTGTCTGCTGTCCATTATTGCAAGCGCTAAGTAAAATTATCGCTGAAAATATTGAAATAGAGGCATTAAAGTTCTTCATGCAACTAATTTAACCAAAAAAAGGTATACTTTTAATGCTATATGTCGACAATGATTTTAGAATTACAGCATGTTTTTAAGAACTATAGCCTTGAAGGCCGTGATATTCCAGTTTTAAAGGATATTAACTTTCAAATAGCAGAAGGCGCGACGGTAGCAATTGTAGGACCATCGGGAAGTGGCAAGTCAACGCTACTTGGTCTTTGCGCCGGACTTGACCAAGCTTCTACGGGATCCATTAAGTTAAATGGTATCGAGTTATCTGGATTGAGCGAAGATAAACTAGCGCAAATTCGGAATCAGCATGTTGGATTTGTCTTTCAAAATTTCCAACTGTTACCTACTCTTACGGCACTTGAAAATGTGATGGTACCTATGGAGTTGCGAGGCATACGTAATCATCAACCTGTAGCGATGGTGTTGTTAGAGCGTGTTGGTCTTGCTGATCGAGCGAATCATTATCCATCACAGCTATCTGGAGGTGAGCAACAGCGCGTATCGTTAGCTCGTGCATTTGCAAATAAACCGAAGATCTTGTTTGCTGATGAACCTACAGGCAATCTTGACGCTGAAACAAGTCTCATTATCGAAGAGATGTTATTTGAGCTCAATCGAGCGTCGGGAACAACCTTAGTAATTGTGACGCATGATTTGGAATTAGCAGCGAAAACTCAACAGATTATTCCGATTAAAGGGGGACAAATTCAATGAGTTGGCGTTGGATCTTTTTAATGGCTTGGCGAGATAGTCGAAAGAATCGAAGCCGATTATTCCTATTTATATCCTCGATCATTCTGGGAATCGCTTCCTTAGTTTCTATGAATTCCTTTAATAGGAATTTAAAAATCGATATTGATAATCAAGCGGCAGAACTTATTGGTGCAGACTTGTCACTCGAGAGTAATCGACTGCCGACGGGAGAAGCGCTCGCTTTTATCGACTCCATAAAAAACTTAAGTCTAGGCTTTGCAAAAGAGGAGCGCTTTATGTCCATGTTACGCATTCCGAATGCTAACACTTCTCGCTTTGTACAAGTACGCGCTGTTGAAGGAAGTTTTCCATTTTATGGCGCTGTAGAAACACGGCCTGAAGGTGTATTTAGTCAATTTGCAAAACAGGAAGGTTTGTTTCTTGACAATGCGTTAGTGCTTCAGTATGGTGTGTCCGTAGGAGATTCCGTTCAATTAGGAACAAAGACGTATAGCATGTTGGGTGGTGTCACTTCTCAACCTGGGCAGAGTGCCTTTACAGGAGCGATGGCGCCGAGTTTGTTTATACCTTTAGAACAATTAAAGGGCGCGGGCTTACAACAAGCCGGTAGCCGTATAGAATATCGTTATTACTTCAAATTATCCAAAAACTTTGGCATAGATAAGAAAATCGAACAATGGAAAGATAAGCTTTCAACTTTGCAACTTAGAAGTTCGACTATTGAGACAACTAAAGAGAATACAGGTCGTTCATTTGCGGATATGGCTCGCTTCATGGAGCTCGTCGGCTTTGTAGCTTTACTGCTTGGCTGTATTGGTGTTTCTAGTGCTGTACAAATATATGTTCGAGAGAAACTCATGTCGGTTGCAATTCTTCGTTGCTTAGGGACGACCGCAAAGCAGGCATTTTTCATCTTCTTAATTCAGTTCGCTGCGATTGGACTTGTAGGAGGTATTATTGGTGCAGCTTTAGGAACGTTGATTCAATACGGTATTCCCTATGTCATGCAGGATGTTCTACCTGTGCAATTAACAACACAGATCGTATGGCCAGCTATATTCGAAGGTGTAGTCATTGGCTTGGTGATCGCTGTACTCTTTGCCTTGTTACCTTTGTTATCCGTTCGACATATTTCCCCGCTTAACTCTTTGCGTGTTCAAGATGATAAAGAAGGTCTTTTTAAAGATCCCTTAAAAGCATGGATATATCTATTGATTGCCGTATTTATCTTATTATTCGCAAGGATACAGATGGAGAACTGGACTCAAACGATACTATTTAGCGTAGGAATCGCCCTTACTTTTTTGATGTTATATGGCGTCGCGAAAGGGTTCACATGGTTGATACGCAAATTTTTTCCTTCCAAATGGCCTTATCTTTGGCGACAAGGACTTTCTAATCTTTGGCGACCGAATAATCAAACGGTTATCTTGATTGTCTCCATAGGCTTAGGAACGACGTTAATCTCGACTTTATATTTTGTTCAGGATATTCTTCTGAAGCGCGTTGCAGTTTCTGCTGAGCAAAATCAGGCGAATATGCTGATGTTTGATATTCAACCATCTCAAAAAGATTCGCTTCAACAGATGGCTAAAATGGCGGGTTACCCTATTGTGGAGAGTGTGCCTATCGTCACGATGTTCATCGATCGAGTCAACGGTACATCGTTGAAAGAGGTGTTGAAAGATACGACGATTGAAGTTTCTGGACGCGCATTTCGAGGAGAAATACGTGCTACGTATCGTGATAGTTTAACTGCCTCTGAGAAAGTAAGCCAAGGAAAATGGGTTGGTAAAGTTGCTCCAAATGACACAGCATCTGTTTCCTTAGATGAGAAATATGCTGAGGGAATTGGTGTCAAGATTGGCGATGTGTTAACGATGAATGTTCAAGGCATGCGTATTCCTGCGAAAGTGAGTAGCTTTAGGCAGGTAGATTGGAATAGATTTCAGTCTAACTTCCGAATGGTATTCGCTAAAGGTAGTATAGATGACGCTCCGCAATTCTTTTTGATGATGACAAAAGTGACAGATGAGCGAGAGGCAAGTCAATTTCAACAACGGATAGTTAACAGTTTTCCGAATGTTTCGGTCATAGACATGAATGCGATTCTAGTTATTCTGAACAATATCCTCGATAAAATAGGATTCATCATTCAATTTATTGGAGGCTTTAGCATTCTTACTGGGATAGTCGTACTAATCTCTTCCGTTAGAATCAGTAAATATCAGCGTATCAAAGAGAATGTTCTTTTACGTACCATAGGTGCAAGCCGAAGACAAATTTTCATAATCAGTATCAGTGAATACATGTTCTTAGGATTACTTGCAGCGATTACAGGTTTATTCATTTCGCTTATCGCAAGTAATATGCTTGCCATTTTCGTTTTTGAAAGTGCTTTTGTACCGAAGATAGGGTTCGTTATCCTCTTAATTTTATTGGTTAGTGCCCTGACGGTAGTCATTGGACTTCTAAATAGTCTTTCTGTATTGCGGAAATCTCCCTTGGAGGTTCTTCGAAGTAATTAAATTAGATTTTATGGCCGTTACGTACAAATAAATTAGGGTCCTATGGGTAATAGGAGCCTTTTTTTATTTGCGTGAACATATTTGACTCTGATTTGTTAATTCTCCATAACGAGCTAATAAAAACTTTTTCCCTATGAAAAAACAGAACAAATCGAATCTAAAGACTCAACAAATTGACGCACATTTAGTCGATAACCAGAATCGTGTAATGACGACTAATGATGGCGTCCCGATTCACGATAATAACAATACACTGAAAGCTGGAGAACGCGGACCATCCTTATTAGAAGATTTTATCTATCAAGATAAATTAGCACATTTTGATCGCGAGCGCATTCCTGAACGTGTTGTTCATGCTAGAGGATCAGGCGCGCATGGCGTTTTTGAAGCGACTGCCGATATCAGTAATTATACGAGAGCGTCCTTCCTTAAAAAGGGCGCAGTAACACCTCTATTCGTTCGATTCTCTACAGTTGCTGGATTTAAAGGGTCTACCGATTTAGCACGCGATGTTCGAGGCTTCTCCGTTAAATTTTACACGCAGGAAGGGAACTATGATTTAGTCGGCAACAATATTCCTGTATTTTTTATTCAAGATGCGATGCAATTTCCTGATTTAGTTCACGCCGTGAAGCCTGAACCAGACAAGGAAATTCCACAGGCAGCATCAGCACATGATACCTTCTGGGATTTTATCTCATTAATGCCAGAAGCAGCACATATGTCGTTATGGGTGATGTCAGACCGCGCTATCCCACGTTCGCTAAGAATGATGGAAGGTTTCGGTGTACACACGTTTAAATTCGTTAACGAAGAAGGAAAAGGTACTTTTGTTAAGTTTCATTGGAAACCTAAATTAGGCGTACATCAAGTAGCATGGCAAGAAGCTCAAAAGATATCTGGCTATGACGCTGATTTCCATCGTCGTGATCTATGGGAAGCAATCGATAATGGTGATTTCCCACAATGGGATTTAGGAGTGCAATTAATTCCAGAAGAGGACGAACTTAAATACTCATTTGATATTCTAGATCCTACGAAAATAATCCCTGAGGAGCTGGTTCCGGTTCAAATTATAGGAACTATGACTTTGAATCGAAACCCAGAGAACTTCTTTGCAGAAACAGAGCAAATTGCTTTCGATCCAGGGCGTTTAGTCCCAGGGATAGACTTTAGTAATGATCCATTGTTGCAGGGAAGAGTATTTTCTTACGCAGATACGCAAAACTATCGTCTAGGTGGGCCAAACTTCCATGAGCTTCCAATAAATAGACCCGTCAATGGCAAGCACAATAATCAAAAAGATGGATTTCAACGAACAGATATTCCGAAAGGTAATGTAAGTTACTTCCCAAATAGTTTGGGTGGAGGCTGTCCCTACCATGCGATGCTGAAGGGGGAAAAAGGTTTTGAATCTCATGCTGAGAAGATTGATGCAAAGAAAATCCGCGGGCGTTCAACTTCCTTTGCAGACCATTTCACACAAGCACGCTTGTTTTTCAATTCGCAGTCGAAACCTGAGCAGCAACATATCATAAATGCGTTCAGCTTTGAGTTATCGAAAGTAAATTCAGTCGTGATTAGAACGCGCGAATTAGCAATTCTGAATCAAATTGATGAAGTCTTAGCGGCTGGAGTTGGAAAACATTTGGGTATTGAACCGCCAAAACAATTGGACGAGTTAACATTACAATTTGCGCGTCAAAACCATCCTGATTATCCGATCAAACCGAACAAGCCGGAAGTTGAGAAATCTGCGGCTTTAAGTATGGCTACAAAGCCGGGAGAAGGGACTATTGAGACACGTAAGGTAGCGTTTTTAGTTGCTGATGGCGTAAGTAAAAAATCTGTTGAGCAGATGAAGAATGCATTGATGGCGGAGAAAGCCGAAGCAGTTTTAGTTTCTACGCGTGTCGGTCAGCTGAAATATAAGGAAGGTGGTACAGAAGAAATTCAACATACCTATCTGACGGATGCCTCTGTTTGTTTCGATGCATTTTATACACCGGACGGTGACTCTGTCGCGCTGTTAAAAAACGAACCCGATTATGTGCAATTCATTAATGAAGGTTTCAGACATTGTAAAGCAATCGCATTTGCAAAAGGAGCAGAGGGTTTGGTTGATCTGACCTATATCAAAATGAAAGGGCTGGACGAGGGCGTCATCTTGGAATCGAAAAATAACTTATCAGCGGACTTTATAAAAGCAATGAAAGGTCATAGAATTTGGACTAGAGAAGAAGATCGGAAAGTACCAGTTTAAAAAAAATAAAACTTATTAGCGTTTGTTTTGTTCTATTATTAAATCACATATATAAATTTAAAAAGGAGAAAAGCTATGAACAAATTAACATGGAAAGGACGTTGGAATGAAATCAAGGGAAAAGTTAAGCAGGAGTACGCTGATCTAACAGATGATGATTTACTCTACGCTGAAGGTAAAGAGGATGAATTACTCGGAAAATTACAGAAGAAAACAGGGAAGACGAAAGAAGAGGTTGAGTCTTGGTTAGACAAGATGTAAAATCAGACTTCTTCAACGTTAGATATTGGAAAGTTAAACTTGGATGAAAACAAGAAATAACTTTCTGAGAAAAAGAAGGGTTGTTCAACACGAACAGCCCTTCTTGATTTTATTACTTGACCTCAAAGATCAAACCATATTCGTACGCTAGTTTAATCGCCGAACTAAGGTTTGATGCTTTAAACTTCTCTATTAAATTTTTTCGATGACTCTCAACAGTGTGGTGGCTTATAAAGAGTTTTTCAGCAATCTGTATTGTGGTCAAGCCCATTGCAGCTTCCAAAAGAATCTCCTTTTCTCTTCGAGTAAGCTTAGGGACGCTCTTCAATTCGCTCAGATTCTTTTTTTCTACAATTCGCTTAGTTTGAGAACACATAAAACGTTTACCATTCAATATATCTTGAATCCCCTCTAGGATTTCATCGATTGACGAATTCTTTTGAATATAGCCTTCTGCACCTTCCTGAAATGCTGAATTGATAACCGCGTATTCGTTATGCACACTCAGAACAATAATATGCATGTCCGGATGTGCAGATCTTAATGGCCGGATGAGTTCTAAGCTATTGATGTCTGAAAGATTGATATCTAATAAAAGAATATCAATACGCTCTGTCTTCAACGCTGATTGGAGTACCTCTGCTGTTGGATAACAACCAACGACAAGCAAGTCATCCTCCTTGGATAGGATATTTCTTAAGCCCTCTAAAAGTAGCGGATGATCATCAGCAATCGCAATATTTATCATACTATTTTTGGTTTTGGAAATTGAAACTCAATACTAGTTCCTTGATATATTTCCGAGTTAATTTGAACCGAACCTTTCAGAAATTCAACTCTCGATTGAATATTGTGAAGCCCGGCCGATTGATTAGACTTTAACGTTTGTAAATCAAATCCTTTGCCATCATCCTCAACGGTGATGTGGTAAGCCTGTTCTTCTTCGACAACTTGAATAAGAATCTGATTCGGATTTGCATGTTTGACAGCATTGTTTACGAGCTCTTGAACGATGCGGTAAATAATAAGCTGTTGGTCAATTGGTAGCTTATTTTCATAATGTAAAAATTGTACATCGACGTCCATTGTATCGGTTGACATACGGGTCGCATAATCAGAAAGAGCCTCCTGCAGTCCGTATTTTTGCAATAAATCTGGCATCAGATTATGTGCAACACGACGAAGTTCATCGACGGCCAAATCTAAATGACCCATGGTTTTATCCATTGTTTCCCTATTATTTTGATCGATGCGATCATTTAGTTGAGATAAGTGAAGTTTTGTTCCAGATAGCAATCCGCCCAATCCATCATGAAGATCACGTGCTAAACGACCTCGCTCCAATTCTTGTCCTTGCAGCATTGCTGTAAGTGTTGAGATCTTCGAATTCTGACGTTCTTGTTCAATCTCCAATTGATGCATCGTGTTATTTTGCTTCATATGTTTTGATCGTTGCTGATACGCATACAATAAAACTAAAAAGAGTAGAAATATCGTGGCAAACGAAAGTATAAAATAGGTGTTTACTTTTTCACGAAAGGTGATTTCTTGTTGATATTGGCTGATCTCGGCAGCTCTATTTTCAGTTTCTAATTTCGATAAGCGCAATGCTTGATTCTGTTTTTCTGTTTCCAGTTTGGCGAGTTCCAATTCCTTCGATTGATTATCCTGAAAGAGTTTCATGTTCTCCAATTCTTGCTTCTGCTGGATACCAAGCGCTGCCATAAGCGACAATTGCTGCTCTTTCTTCTCCGATTCGAGTTGTAAGTTTTGCACCTGTTGTTCTTGCTTTCCTTTTTCAAATTGTGCCTCCAACCGTTTCCCTAGCATTAACTGATCTTGGTCATAAACTCGCTTAAATATCTCCATATACTCCTTATAGTATTTAACGGCGTCTTTATAGTTGTTTTCCTTTTCGGAAATCCTGGAAAGACTTTCGTAAATACTCATCAGTATATTTTGGTCTTGATTGCTCGAATTGTTGATTTCTGACAGAGAAGCTAATAAGTACTCCTTCGCTAAGCCAAAATTATTGTCTTCAATAGCCATTTCAGCCATAATACCGTAAGCTGAAGATACGTGATTATGCTCCTTACTCTCCGAACCTTGACTTTTGGCCAATTCGGCATATTTTTTTGCTTTCTCACGATAGGAACTCGGGAAAAAGCGGAAATATAAATGCGCTAAATTATTAGATACAAACGACAGATTCGAAGTGAAGGGAATCTTGTTTTTATTTTGTTGATAGGTATCTAAAGCCTTGAGATAGTACTTTTCAGCGAGATCTCGATATTTAATAGTATTGCTGTCCCTTAAGAAATTCTGCTCGTTCAAATATCCCAAAGACATATACCCATCAAAAATACCAGAGGGGTCGTTTTGCTGTATGGATAAGTCGAGTGTTAGTTTCGAGTATTTCTCTTGAAGCTCATATTCATTCCAATTGGAATATATACCTGTTAGTTCCTTGTATACTGAAGCTTTTCTGCCCAATAAGGTCGTCGAAAGTGGGGCACGGTCCAAATATTCTAAAGCAGACATAAAGCTTCGAACGGCTTCTGCTTCTTTTAGGATTCGAACCTGAATCCAGCCTTGACCATACATGACATAACCTTTGGCTTCATTGCTTAAGGTCTTTGACATAAATTGTTTAGCCTTTGCTAAACTGACGAGTGCTTCTTTGGTCTGTTCGTCAACTTGCAAGGTAATAGCCAAAACCGTATGCAGATAGGCGGCATATTGTCCATCTTTATATTTTGCAGCAGACTGAATATTATTCTTTAGTAGCTGAAATGCTTGCTCTCCCTGGCCATTGAAATACATAGCCTGCGCATATTTTCCAGTGAGCATGTACCGATCAGGACTATTGGGAGCACTTTTATTATATTGATTCGCTAAATTACTGATTAAGTCTTGCGCTTGAAGTGGTAGTCCGATCAAAAGAAGGCCAAATAAGAGTATTATTTGACCTACTAAAAGATGAACTATTTTATTTTTTTTCTGCATGAACGCTGGCTTCTTTTTTCTTTAGCGAATATACGCCTATAAAATGAAGATTATTGTTCTTCAACGCGCTCGCCTTTCATATTGATGATGTAATGATCACTAGCTTCAGCATCCTCAGCAACAACAACCTGACCATTTTCGAAGGTTCCAGCGACGGTATATTTAAAAGGAATGACAACTTTACCCAATGGATTGATAAAGCCAAATTTATCATCTTTTTGAACCGTAATTAATGGTGAATCTTGTGAAAGAGAGATGTAATCATATTCTTCACCAACCATCTTATTAGTTTTTAAATTATATAAAGTCAATTTTTCGTTTTCATACACAGTGAAATTCGCTTTACTAATCTCAAAAATCATTTCATATTGGAAAGGAATGATAACCTTACCAGTTTCATCAATGATTCCCCATTTCTCATCTTTCATTGCGGATGCCATGCCATTGGTGATAAAGCTAATTTGATCATAGTCTGCTTTAATCGCCACAGTACCGTTTTTATTTAGCAGGCCTGTTTTTTCATTGATGCTATACATGTATTGTTCGCTATTATCATCGTAGCCTAAATAGTCATATTGACAAGCGATAACTGGTTTTCCTTGTAGATCAATGGTTCCGAATTTACCTTCTTGATTGGCAACAATAGCTTGACCATCAAAAAAGTAATCAATATGTGTGAAATCAAGACTTGTAATATGGTTGCCTTCACTATCCGCTAAACCATACAATGATTGTTCGTCGTTCGAATAAATAACACGATTTTCAGCTACTTCAGTGCCGGCTAATCCTACTGTCGCGCCATCTTCGGCTACTGCTTCTGCTGATATCTCGAGTGCCGTGTAATCTTCCGGAATACTAAAATCTGCTTGTTTCATTTCCGCATTAGCAATTTTTGTTACCGTGAAACCATTCCCAGCAACCGAGAATTCTAGAACTGCACCAGGAACTTGAGATAGAATTTCAAACTCTCCCCAATAGATTGCAGGGATTGCTTCGGTATACCATAATTCGATAAGGGTAGGGTCGACTCCTTCTTCACCGGAATCAATCTTTACTTGACCAAATTTACAGTCGTATCCAGCAATCTTTTTGGTTTTTCCTTTTATATATTCGATTCCAAGCTCTTCCGCCACTTCAGCAGCCTCTTCTCCCGAGTTTACGACAAAAAACTCTTGTGAGGCAGGAAATAACATAAATGATTTCTTTGAGTCTTTCTCACTGACGTAAATTGGAGATTCGCCATCATTGGGTACTATTTTAATATATTTTTTATTAACATATCCAGACTGAAATTGACCAGCGTTTTCAAGTTCTGCAGCAGCGTCTTGATCTGCTAACAAATACTGGTAATCTAGTTTAAAAAGCTTTTGAACTTGTGCATAAGTCGATCCTAAAGAAATAAGACTTAAGGATAATGATAAAATGATTGATTTCATATGTCTTGTTTAACTTCAGCAAATATGCCAAAATCCCTAATATCTACATATCCCTGATTATAGCTAATTTGTTAACTTAGTAAGTCAGAAATCAAACTGAATGCGATGAAGTACCTGTTGAATCTATTATGCGTAGCGCTGTTATTATTTCCTTTCATGCTGGTAAATCCCGTACGAGCCCAACAGAAAAAACCGAATATTATTTTTATTTTTTCTGATGATCATGCTTATCAGGCGATTGGAGCGTATGGAAACAAATTTGCGCATACGCCAAATATTGATAGAATTGCTAAAGAGGGGGCGCTATTTGAAAACTTCTTGGTTACCAATTCTATTTGTGGGCCGAGTAGAGCGAATTTGTTAACCGGAAAATATAGCCATAAGAATGGTTATCTAGCGAATGAAGGGCAATTTAATGTGAATCAACAATTATTTAGTCGCTTATTGAAACAAGGTGATTATCAAACTGCTTGGATCGGGAAATGGCATTTAGGATCCTTACCAGGAGATGCATTTGATGAATGGAAGATTCTACCGGGGCAAGGATATTATTACAATCCAGATTTTATTGATTCGAAGAACGATACTAGTCGTTATGAAGGTTATGTAACGGATCTAACTACCGAGTTTGCAACGGATTGGATGGACAATCGCGATAAGGATAAACCTTTTCTTTTTAGTCGTCGGCGAGAAAGCTACACATCGGGAATGGTTACCAGCAATGGAGGATCTCGGCGCATACGATCAGGTTGACTTCCCTTTACCAACAACCTTTTATGACCAATATGAGGGTAGAAAGGCTGCCGCAAATCAAGATATGACAATTACTCAGACTATGCGTATTTCAGATGATTTGAAGGTGCACGCAAAGTTTGGATTATCGAAAGAGCAAGCAGCAACAAAGCGGCAAAAGCTCAAACAAAAGCTATATGGAGACCGAGATTTAAGCGAAAAGGAAGCAGAATCGCTGGAGAGGCTCGTCTATGAAGGTATGTACGAACGGTTGAATAGTAAACAGGCGAGCAGTGTACAAGCATACTACGATCGGATTTCTAAAGACCACGACGATCTGAATTTGACCGGCGATGCCATGAGTGAATGGAAATATCAACGCTATATTCGCGATTATTTATCGACTGCGAATTCGTTAGATCGGAACATCGGTAAGTTGCTTGCCTACTTAGATCAACAGGGCTTAGCCGAGAATACCATTGTGATTTATGGATCTGACCAAGGATTTTATTTAGGCGAGCATGGCTGGTTCGACAAGCGTTTTATTTACCAAGAATCGTTGAAGACTCCTTTTGTTATTCGTTATCCAAAAGTGGTCAAAGCAGGGACCAAAATAAATCAACATGTTTTAAATATCGATTGGGCTCCAACCTTATTGGAAATTGCAGGAGTTTCCGTACCTTCGGATATACAAGGTCGCTCTTTCTTGAAGCTGTTAAAGGCAAACGGAAAGAAGGTAAAAACGCGCGAGGCGAGTTACTACCATTATTACGAATTTCCAAGACCACATCAAGTTTCGCCGCATTTCGGCATAACAACGGATCGATATAAGTTAATTCGCTTTTACAAGGGACAGGAGAGTTGGGAACTTTACGATCTACAAATGGATCCGAATGAGTTGCACAATGTTTACGGTCGAAAAGAATACGAATCGACGGTCCGGAAATTAAAAGGGAAGCTTAACGAACTGATAAAGCAATATGATGATCAAGAAGCTGCTAAAGTTATGAATCAAGCAGACTAGAAAATACTCAACAACCAAATCAATTAACCACGAATCCACGAACTAGCGTCGTGGATTTTTTTGTGCTTAACTTTTTCTATCTCCCAGTTTAATATATCACATCAGCTATGGACTCATAAAAGTTAAATGAAGTCTCTATTTGCGACGAATCAATTCCGAATCATCTCCGAATCAAACCCTCTTGTTGAAGGTCTTTGATTCGGAGTTGAATTGGGTTTGAAAGGGATGTGAAATGGATCTAGCTTTAATTAGTATTGTTCTGGCGTATAGCTCCACAGATCTGTATCTTGTCGAAAATAAATTTTGTTGTCCTGACCAAGAATCATCAGTGACGCATTGTCGCGGAGCTTGATAAGTTTTTTCGATTTGAAATCGTAGCTGTACATACAATCGGATAGCGTAAAGTAAATGAGTCCATTTGGATGGAAGATCGCTAAGCCATTTCGCCAAATGTGGCTTGGGTACTTTGGATATTGATAAACGGGAAGCTCCGATACCACTTTCTTTTTCGCTAAGTCATACTCAAATAGCGTCCCATCTGCAAAACCCCAAATATTATCATTCGGTCCTTTAAACAAGCCCGAGATCGACCAGTAGTTTGCGATACTATCTGTCCACAGTACCTGTTTGCTTTCTGGATCCCATTCGAATATTTTACCTCTTTTCTCTTTTGGGAGCACGCCTAATCCTCCGGAAATGGAGCTTCCGCCAATCACACGTTCATTAAAATTCAAAACTGAAATAACGGACTGATTCGGAATGATGTTATCGAAGGTGCTAATCGTTTCTGTTTCTACGTTTAGATGGCTTATTGTACCCCCCAATTCGCCGTACGGAGGTACTGTCCCCAAGATTACTTCCTTGCGTTTTTCAGAACTAATTACCGCGAAAGGTCGGTCTTGGTCTTTAATCTGTCCTAAATGTTTAGGATTTCCAGAACCTACTTTCCAAGCTTTTGTCAAGTCATATGAGTAAATGTGTGCTTTCGTGTAAATTCCGAAATACAGTTTATTCCCTAAACTCACCATTCCTTCAGTTTGGTGAAGTCCTGGATAGGACTGATGAATACCAGTTGAAGGATCAAAAGTCCCGTGTTGTCCAGCGAGATAGCCTGCACTCCAAACTTTTTGATCAGGTCCCCAATAAATGGTTTGAATATTTATTGGTGAGTTAGGTACATCTAATGCTAAGCTATCCAATTGCTTGCTTCTTGGGTTAATCTTGTACAATGTTTGCGCATTGCTGAACACTTGGTAATCGCCTTTATCAGTCCAAACGGCGGCTTTACCAGCGCCCGTAATCTTCCCGATAGCAATGGCGTCTGCATGGTTGTTTGATAAATCTAGCTCGAAAACTTTCCCTTTCGCAGTATAGTAGATTGTATTGGAATGGGGGTCTTTGACAATAGATTTCATATCTATGGCAGGTAGCTTTCGTACAATCTTCTGTGCTTGAATGTCGTAAACAAAGCATGATGAAAAGGTATTGCTATTGATGTACCCAATGATGTAATCTTTCCCGCCGACTTTATATACAATTTCCAAATCGTATAAAAATTCTTTAAAAACTTTTTCATCCGCCAGGAGTTGCGTCTTCTGTTTTGTTTTTGGATCTAAACGAATAAACTTGGCATTGGAACCGGTGCCAGCATAGATTTTCTTGTCATTTTTATTATAGACGAGGCCACGGACATAATTTTCTCCAGGATGAAGAGGTCCGTCGGAAACGACTTCAAATCCTACTTTGGGATGGTATTTAAAAACTAATCCGTCAGGATAGGTTCCACCGTAGATTATTCCACCCTCAGCAGGGTGTAAATCCCAAACCACCTTTTGATCAAGATTTGATAGGGCTAAAGGTGTAGGCTTTTCGTCACCTAATTTATAGGAATAAATATGGCCATTTCCAGTTGCGTAAAGGGTGTTATCACTTGATAGGGTCATATCCCAAGAACCGTCAGTTCCTGTCAATTCGGCCTCGAGTATTTTCTTTCCTGTTTTCAATTCGTAACCCAGCATACGTGCCGGAATGCCGCGTAGAACGGTAAATAAATATTCATTCCCCTGCTTATCCTTAATAAATTGACTGCCCTGGACGGCTTTGGCAAATACTTGCGGTCCATGATTTTTAAATTGAGCGATTGTGGGTTTTGTCAGTAAGCTTAAAGTTACGGCAAGTAAAAATATCTTGGTTTTCATAATGTTAACGATGATTTTTAAGGGCTTATCGCCTAAAGTTCATTTGATTCCGAAATACGTAAAGCGTTGATTACGGCAGTGCTTGTTGAAGTTTTCGACGCTTGCTTGAAACCGAGTTCTAAGGTTCCGTCCATCCGAGGAATTAGATTTTTGAAAGTAAGCAATCTGTTTTTGTTGTAACTCGTGTTCAACAGTTCAGACGTTGTATTGGATCCTTTAACCCAATAATACAGTGGATTTACTTGCTGGTTTTGACTTGCGAAGATGGAAACTGTATATTTTTTTTTCGGATTAAGGCCTTCGATTTTTAGGAACGGGAGTAAAGCGTCCTGTTCTCCTAACTGAACGGAAAAGTTGGATTTGGAAACCTCCGCAGGCATTTTAAAATCGATTGCAGTTCGCGCGGGACCCTCGCTGGCACGCTTGTCAAAGTTCCGGATAATTTCAATTGCTACAGAAGTCGACTTGTTGTCTAAGTTATTCAGGTCGCTTAAACGGGTGCCGGCTCGTTCAAAAAGAAATGAATTCCATCCCGACATAATTAAATCAGCGCCAAAATTAACTTGTATACTACTAAAGCTGCTCGATTGTACCGGCAATTTTAAGTTCTCATTTCGAGTGAGTTCAAAGGGGTTTTTGACAGCAGCTATCGCCGCGTTCCTTGCCACATCGATTTGATTTCGACTTAAATTAAAAGGTACATAGCTGTTCTGATTTAGATCATGGAATAGACTTTGATACCAGGTGCATGCTGCTGTGAAGCGACCAATTTTAAGGTCCAAATGATAGCCTTCACGTGTGAAATTATCGCCAATATAGCTAGTCCTACCATTTTGAATTGCAGTACCCGCAGGGATAATGAAATCAATCGGTATGATATCCTTTATTTCCTTTGACACATCTACAATCTTTTGATACATCAGTTCTTGATTTCGGTTATATTTTTCGAAATTCTTAGTGCTTGCATTTTGGGCATATGCCCAAGTCTGGTGATAAGCATAGCGCACAGAGGATATAGGATAGTTCTTCTGAACATATGCAAATAGGGAAGGAAGGTCTTTCTTAACTGACGCAAGATCTCCCGAGAGTAAACTTGCTTGTTGAAAGCAAATGATATCCCAGTTTTCATCCTTTAATGCTGTTAGAATTGAAGTTTTTCGCGTATTCACTTTCGCTCCGTCGATGTAGGTTTTTCGGTAATCGTAAATGGCATTATCTTCAGTAGCGTTTTTCAGGTGGAAATCTAAAGGCGCTCCGCCTCGAAATAGATTGCCAATAACCAGTGGTTTTCCACTTTGCTTTGCCAAGTCGTGAAGATAATATTCAACGCCGTCGTCGGAAAAGCTATTTCCAATCACAAGGATCTTCGTGACGCCATCATCCAATGGATCAGCGATTTGAAATCGCTGATCACGGAATGACAGTGTGCCGGTTTTCTGAATTAGGAATTTATCGGTTTCATTAGCAATCGGAAGTAATATATCATCCGATTTTTTTTTCCAATATTGGATTTGCTTGCTTGTTAGACTAAGTGTGTCGCCTAGAAATACTACGCTATCTTTTTCTTGTGCTACACCCGAAAGTGAAAGCGATGACATGGCTAGACACAGGCAGAGTCCTATCCACTTGAAGTTCATATTATCCTATTCAATTATTATTTTACCTTTTTCCAAATCACAGCATCGGCAATCACACGACCTGTTTGCTGCTCAGCTTTCACTTTGACTTGGCTTTTTACATTCTTATTTATTTGATATTCTCCCAAATCAACCCATTCTCCAGAAGTCAAGCCAATTCTCTTAATATCGGATTTGTTAATTGTCACCTTTTGGTTGGATTTCCCGTCGAATATATCGAAGGTAAATTGATCCGCTAATTCTTTATCATCTGCGATGTAGAAGTAGATTCGATATTTTGATGACTCAGTAATATTCGCTTTGAAACTTACACTTGCATTTTTATCTTGGCGATCTGAAACATATTTGTCTCTAACATATCCTCCACGGATTAAATTCCAATTTCCGTTGACAGTTACATTTTCTTTGTCGAGGTTGTCAATTAATACTTCTGCTTTACTGCCGTCTGCTAAAGGGTCTGTTTTTAGTTTATTTATCAACTGATTAACATCGATATCCTGAATGTTTTGCTTATTGTTGATTGCCTGAGTTGCGGCGGTTGCTGCGGATTGCGCGAGTACCATAAACACGGGCTCCATACGGATTGAACCAAAAGCAATATGTGATGAAGACATACATACGGGTACCAAAAGATTTGAACATTCTTCGATTTTCGGTGTTATCGCTTGGTAAGAGATCGGGTAGGGTGCAGGAACTGGTTTTTGTACATCACCTTCATTTTTTACCATCCCATTAACCACTAATCGTTGAATATTGTGTGAGTCCATTTGATAAGCGGCCATACCGATTGGATCATCAATCAGTTCATCGCCTTCACAGTGTTTTTGAGTCATGACTTTGCGACCGATCATACGACGAGCTTCACGCACATACAGTTGGTTTGAGAAGCCGTTGGTTTCAGGGAATTCGTCCTTACAAAAACCCCAAGATTTCATTTCTGCACGAATGTGTGTCGGTACTCTAGGATCGTGACTTAAGAAATATAAAAGGCTTTTAGTGTAATCCTCATGCTTTTTCCAAATAGCTTCTCGCGTTTTATAGTCGCCGTCCGGATAATCGTAATTCTCACCAATCATATCGGTTGAGAACGCGCCAAAATTATTGAAATCCGTTTTCCCATTAGGCATATATTTGATTAAGAATCCACCCGTATGTCTGTATTCTTTCTCTCCATTGGGAAGATTTACAATATCGAGATTACTGAAAATGGTTGTCCATTTTTCTTTTTCTATTTGTCTAAGTAACAACTCAAAATGTTCCGGATTGTAATTGTCAGGTTTGCTGAAAGGGATTTGATTATTCTTATCTTGCGTTAAAGTAAGTCGAAAATTATATGCTTGAATTTTCTTGTCTCCTGAACCATGCGGCGCAAGTTTTTCGTTAGAAATTCCCCAAAGAAGACCACTTTCTGGTTTTCCAGGAATTTTATAAGGGTCTATGCCATCAGGGAATTGATGAACTTCCTGTAGCTGTATCCCGTTTTGGCTTTCTCCATATTGGTCGATTGCTTCACGCCCTATCGCATAGCTTACGCCAGCTTTGGCCATTAGGTCTCCCTCATAGGTACAATCGATAAACATCTTTGCTTTAATGCGTAATACTTCATTAGAATGGTCATTTTTACGCACGACAATCTCTGTGATTTTATTGCCTTGTTTGATGACTTCCTCCAGCAAATAGTTTTTTTGAATCTCTAAATTTGTTGCAGCGATATAGTCGTTAAATACTTTGTTAGCCACATGTGGTTCAAACGTCCATTGCTCAAACTTGTTATATTCAGCACCTATACGGCGATAGAAATCCCGTGCTAGACCAGTAATAGCGAATTTATTGCCGATATCTGTCGCTCCAAGACCGCCGGTGGTTAGTCCGCCAATGTAATTTCTAGGCTCGATAACCAGTGCTTTCTTACCTAGTTTTGTTGCGGTGTATCCTGCGATAATTCCTGCGGAACTCCCTCCATAAATACAAATGTCAACTTCTACAGTCTTATTTCCAGCCATGCTATGACTGGAAATAGATAAGACCATAAAGCATATAATTAATAGCTTTTTCATCGGTATGGGTTTAGTAATTTTTATTCTGTGTTAGATTTGGATTTACTTCAGTCTCAATGCGTGGGATTGGCCATACATAATCGCGTTCAGCGTTGAAATTACGTTTTTCAATTACGCGCATTTCTGCTCTATTGCTAACTTGTGCATAGTTTGGTGTTCCGTTTTCATCGATTGTTGGTGCATTTGCTAACCAACCTGTGCGGATACGTCCCAAAAGATCGCCTGGCATTACCTGATGCGCAATATTCCATCTACGAATATCAAAAAGGCGTAATCCTTCCGCCGAGAGCTCGTATTTTCTTTCTTTACGTACAATTGAGCGCATTTGTGATTGACTTTTGCCAGTTGCAATTGCTGGCATCGCAACCGATGGGCGTTGCCTTACTTGATTAATTGCTTCATACACCGAATTATCAATTTGGTTAAGTTCAGTTTTTGCTTCCACATAGTTTAATAGTACCTCGGCATATCTGAATAAAATGGCATTTAATTCAGAGTTTGTACGATCGGTAAAATCAATTGGGTCTGCATATTTACGCCATAGATAGCCAGAGAAAGATGCATATGCGTTGGTTGCATCTGTATTGGCTATTCGTTTAGGAGTTGCGTCACGATAATCCCAAGTCATTGTACTATCTGGGTGTGTTTCAAAAATAACACCTAAGGATAAGGTTTGCGGCAATACGACCGTTTGCGTTAAACGAGGGTCACGATTTAAGAACGGTTTTTTAGGATCAAATAATGGAGATTTATCAATGTTCAATCCGTCTGTACACTCATAGGAGTCGATGAGCGATTGTACAGGAATTTTGTTTGAAAAGCCCTGCATCAAACGGGAATAAAACTGAGAAGAAATACTGTGCGTTGCTAAGCCTTTTTTGTATTGAATAGCCCAGATAATTTCTTTCGATGATTCGCCAGCATACTTGAACAATTGCTCAAAATTATTATGTAACTGATATTGATTTAGTTCCATAACAGCCTTTGCCGCATCAGCAGCCTCCTGATATTTTTTGTTAAATAATGCCGCTCTAGATTTTAAAGCTAAAGCTGCTCCTTTCGTAGCGCGGCCTAAATTACTACCTGTTGCCGTTTCTGGTAGATTAATAACACTTGCATCTAATTCTGCGAGGATGAAATTATTCGTTTCTTCTTTCGTCGCTCTTGGAATTGCGGACTCTGCTAACGGTACATTTTTAGTTAACAAAGGCACTCCACCGAATAATTCATTCAAAAAGAAATAATAATATGCGCGTAAGAATCTTACTTCACTAATGCGTTGATTTAACACTGCCTCAGGAACAACAGCATTTAAATTTTCGACTTTCTCGAGAATGGTATTGCAGCGTTGAATACCTATGTAAAGTAAGTTCCAGAAATCTGAAGTGAATTCATTGTTTGCATCGGCATTCCCTAGACCTAGAATCTGTAAGGCATTGGTGTTTCTTTCCCAACCAATGTCAGAAGCGTAGTCAATTGTTAGTGGAAAAGGCATTGGTGTCGCTTTTGGTGCCTGATACAGGGCGTTGTAGGCTCCTGTTACAGCCATGTTAAGCTCTTGCTCATTGGATATAAAAGTTTCACTGGAAGGGCTATCTAATGGATTCTTGATTAGATATTCTTCATTACAGGAATATAAAGAGAGGCTTAATAACAGGCCTAATGTATATGATAGTGTATTTCTTTTCATGGTTAATCTAATTAAAACTTGGCACTCAATCCAAAACTGTAGACTTTCATTTGCGGATACCATCCACCGGTTCCAATTGGACCTTCTGGATCATACCCTTCCCAGAAGTTTGTTTTCGTGAACAGGTTTTGTCCGGAAGCAAACACGCGAAGCGCACGTAGGGGCATAGATGCTGATGACTGAAGTGGAACATTGTATCCTATCGTAATGTTCTTCAAACGTAGATAGGCAGCATTTTTCATCCAGAAGGTTGAATTTTGGATATTGTTATTCTCGTTGAAAGCATAGCGTGGAAAAGCAGCGTTGGTGTTTTCTGGCGTCCAACGGTCTTTATGCTGTTCTTGTACAGTACCACCTTGATAGAAAGGCATAATTCCTTGTCCAAATAGATAGCCATCTGCTTTAGCGACACCTTGGAAGAATAGTGCTATATCGAATCCATGATAGGAAGCGCCTAAGTTTGCGCTATAAGTATAACGTGGAATCGGACTTCCCATAATAATTTCATCAGCTGCATCAATCTTTCCATCGCCATTTTGATCTTGGTATTTGATATCACCAGCGGCAATATTTCCAATTTGTTTTGGCGAGTTTGCAACATCTTCCGCACTTGTGAAATAGCCAATTGCTTGGTAACCGTAAAGAGAACCAATCGGGTGACCTTCATGATTGACCGTTAGTCCGGTACGCATCACACCACGCATATCTAAGACTTTGTTTTTAACATCTGAAAGATTGACGGCAACATTGTATTTAAAGTCGCCAATAGCATTGTTATAAGCTACCGAAACATCCCATCCTTTATTTTCAACAACACCTGCGTTTTGATAAGGAGGATAAGTATAACCTAAGATTTTCGCGATATCTAGTTGAAGGAGAATGTCGGAAGTCTTTCTATGGTAGTAATCGGCTGTAATGCTTAAGTTTCTCCATAGGGTTAAATCAAGTCCTATATTACTTACGTCGGTAGATTCCCAACGTAATGCAGGGTTGGCCATTGTTGACAATGCTGCACCTGTATTGATGTTTTCTCCAAAAGCATAATTGTTAGCTCCGATATTGAAATAGGAAGCGAAGGAGTAAAGGCCACCAATATTTTGGTTACCCAATTTACCCCAAGATCCACGAAACTTCATTTCAGTAACAACATCGTTTAGGGGTTGCATAAATGACTCTTGACTGATTCTCCATCCAGCAGAGAATGATGGAAAGAATGAATATTTATTGCCGACCGCAAAACGTGATGAACCATCGTATCTGGCATTCGCTTCGAACAAGTATTTTCCTTTGAAATCATAATTTAATCGTCCAAAAACAGAACGTAGAGACCATTGTGAAGATGTACCTCTCGCTAGATTGTTTTCTTGATTTCCGGCATTCAGCTCCTGCAGTTCTGGAATCAAAAAGATCTCACGATAGCCAGAAAGTGTGTTGTCTGTTTGATCTTCTTGTTGAAAACCGGCCATTACATTGAAATTATGGTCAGAAGCCAATGTTTTTTGATAAGATACCACAGCGCGAAGGTTATTGTACCAATACTGGCTATAGCTTTCTGTTAAGCTATTTCTTTGTGGATTTAAATATGCTTTGTCGCCATTCCAGTAATACGTTTGGATACTATTGATGAATTGTTTGTCATGACTGACTTCGTATTTCGGAGAATAAACGAGGTTCACGGTCATGCCATCAATAGGTTTGTATTTCAAATCGATATTGAAAACCGAGTTCATTGGATTTACTAAATTCAAGCCTCCATCACGTGCTTTGGCGATGGAGTTGTCGCCATTCCAACCTTCACCATATTGGCCATTGGAAAGAATACCTGCCTGATTAGCTGGGATCCGACGCATCCAATGGAATACAGAATTGGTTCCTACAGCAGGCTCTTTCATTTCAGATTTAGTGAAGAAGAAATCAATTGCTGCGCTAAGTTTTTGTGAAATTTGAAGGTCACTATTTAAGCGGAAATTGTAACGGCGAAATTTTGTATTTTCTAGGATACCGCCTTGATCGAAGTAACCAAGAGAACCTAGAACTTTAACTTTTTCTGATCCGCCTTGAGCCGCGATATAATGGTTTTGCATGAAGGCGTTATCCTTCATTGTTAAGCCTTGCCAATCGGTATTGGGGAATCGATCTGGATTGCTTTCCATGCCAGCAACGTAATCTTTGATCATTTGCTCGGTGAAGATCGGACTCTTTCCCGTATTGGTGTACGCCTCGTTCAATAAGTTCATATGATCAAGCCCATTTACCATTTTAGTCATCTCCGTTGGGTTCTGCCAGCCAGCATAATTGTTGTAATCCACGGTGACGCCTTCGTTTTTCGCACGTTTGGTTGTCACTAAAATCACTCCATTTGCTGCTCTAGATCCATAAATTGCCGCAGAAGACGCATCTTTTAAAACAGAGATATTTTCAATATCATTGGTGTTCACATTATTGATATTTCCTTCAACTCCATCGATTAGGACTAGCGGGTTTGAGTTTCCCAATGTACCAATTCCGCGGATTCGCAAACTACCCATATCTCTACCAGGTTGCCCTGAAGCTTGTGTTACGGTCAGTCCTGGAGCAGCTCCCTGTAACGCTGTTGATGCTTGGCCTACGGGTTGTTTTGTAAGTTGCTCGCTCTTTACGACTGCAACTGCCCCTGTAAGATTTACTTTTTTCTGGGTTCCATATCCGACTACGACTACTTCATCAAGATCACTTACGGCTGCCTGTAAGGCTACATTCAATGGCTCACTAGCGGAAGTCACTTGTCGCTCAACTGGCGCGTATCCGATCTGTGAGAAGCGAATAGTGGTAGGGAAGGAGCTAATCGTCAATTCAAATGAGCCAGATGCTGTTGTTCCTGTCCCTTGTTTTGTTTTTAAATCAATAATACTAACGCCTTCTAATGGAGTGCCATCAGTAGATTTTACTAGACCACGGAGGGTTTGTTGTATGTTGATGTTATTCGCAACGTCTTCAGCTAATTTTACCGATTTAACGACAGGCTTATTCACTTTGTTGATCAGTATCGTTTTATCTTCGATGGTGAAATTGTAGGGTAGGCCTTTTAATAAGACGCTTAAAAATTGCGAAATATTAGCATTGCTGATGTTAATATCGACCGGTTTTATGTGTTTTACGTCCCTGAGGTCGTATAAAACAACATAATCTGTTTTATTTTCAATGTATTTAAACGCATTTTCAATTTTTGCAGCTTTCATTTTGTAGGAAAGCTGTTGTGAAAATGATTTTGCCTGTAATTGAATACTTCCGATCAATAGGAAGACACATAAGGTTTTAAAAATCATAATTTGATATCGAATACGTGAAAGAAAAGTATTGACAACATGAATTGGATAAGGATTTTTCAATCCTTGATAGTTTTTCATAATATTGTAATCTATAATGTTTTAAGTTTGGTTATTGTTCCCAATGATTTGACTAGACATTATTTCGGGGAGATGCGTCAACATCTCCCTTTCTTGCTAGTATTTGTTCCGTGTTACGGTGGATTTAGTATCGTTTTCATTATTCTTTCTTTAGGTAATAAATTTGGTTTATCGATTAGTTTGTATAGTTGACTAATAGTCGTCGGTCATTTGTTAATTGGGTCGTTATTTGGAAATTGTTCTGCAAGAATTTCTGAAAAGTAGACAACTTCAATCCTCTACTCATTCTGCCGCCTAGTTCTATTTCTGGAATTTCGTTTTGATATACAATTTCTACATCGTACCATCGACTAATATTGCGCATGCATTCTTTTAAGCTCATCCCGTGGAGATCAATGATTCCATTTTTCCAAGCGATTGCAGCTTCAGCGTCAACCTCCTTCGTTAGTAGTGTATTTGAATTCCCATTAAATTGGGCTTGTTGATTCGGCTTCAGGGTGGTTTGCTTCTGATTCGCAGTGACACGAAGTGAACCTTCTTTTAGTGTGGTCTTAATTAATTGTTCGTCAGAATAGGCATTGATATTAAATTCTGTTCCCAATACCCGTATTTCTTGCTTGCGACTATGCACTATAAACGGAAGGTTTTGATTTTTATGAACTTCAAAATATGCCTCTCCAGTCAATTGGATCTCTCTGTTTGTTTTACCGTAATCAGATCGATAACTTAATTCACTTCCGGCATTGAGCCATACTTTCGTCCCATCAGATAGCACTAAATTGTATTGACCTCCGTATGGAGTGACGATCTTAATGCTTTTGTTAGGATGAATATTTGAAAGTGCTATTTTTCCATCGTCATAATTGATATGATTGTCCTTGATGACGAGTCCGTTTTCTCCTTCCTTTAACGCATATTCTTCTCCATCAATGATAATACTTGCTTTATTATTTCCGGGGTCAATATCGGTCAGTGGAGCAACCTTGCTCACATAGGTTTTGTTTATTTGCTCTGAATTTTGAAAAGTAAAGAAGCCGAGGAGAAGTATCGAAGCGGCGGCAGTCCAATACCAGAAAGGTTTGATTTTTCTAACAGGTTTTTCTTCTACTAGAAGGCTCGACTTTAACTTCGCATGTACTGATGATATTCTGTTTCTTACAAATTCGTCCGGCAAAGTAGATTTACTTTGATCAAGCATCTTAGCGACATAGATTTTGAATGTAGCATCGTCGCATTGATTTAATAAATCCGACATTTCCTGAAATTCTTCTTTGGATAGCTTTTCTTCTATGTATTGATTCAAAAGGACTTGTATCCTTTCTTCGTTCGCATTTTTCATCTAGATAATCTAAGTTTTGGTTGCTTAATTATCTTTATATACGTACGAGTGCAATGAATACACTATTGGAGTTTTATTATTTTTTAAATAAAAAAACTGAGAACGAGTATGAGGAGTTCGTTCTTATAGTTGGATTGTATATAATTCTTAATGTCTTTCATGGCACTTACTAGTTGATTACTTACGGTCGATACGGAAATACCCAATAGAGTCGCCACTTCTCTGTAACTCTTATTCTCAATATTGCAGAGCCTCAATATTTCTTTTCTTTTCGGAGATAAAAGTTGAATTGCCTCATCGAGAATCTTCGATTTTTCTTTTTCATAAAGGCTTTGATCGGTATGTAAATAGAAACCAACAGAAGAGGCCCATAATTCATCCTGTAGTGCTTTATCACGACAAGCTTTTCTAAAATAATCTATCGCTAGATTGTCGGCGATGCGGTACAATAATGTCGTAACGCCTCGCTCAACCTCCAGTTTTTCACGTATATTCCAGATTTTAAGAAAAACCTCTTGAAGTATTTCCTCAACGTTTTCTGGATTCTTAACAATCTTAAAAATACGGTTGTATAAAATCGGAGCGAAATGAAAATAAAGTTGATCAAATGCTTTTACATCGCCTTGTTGGAGCGATGTAATGAGTTGATTTATATTTATTTCTGCATTCATGTGCTGTTCTAGCTAAAGATCGCGTTTCACTATAAATAAATACGTCTTTCTTCTTTTGCACTTTGGTAGATTGCACAAATAAGCTCTACGGACATGCGACCTTCTATATCATCTATAAAAGGTTTTCTACCTAATTCTAATGCTTCAATAAAATCTTCTATTTGTAGTTGGTGGCCATAATGACCAATGGCCATTGGATCGCTCACACCACCAGAGATAGATTCACTGATTTGATTTGAATCATCCTTGTTTTCATCTTGGAAATCCCAAAGCGTCAAGCTGTTTTCTTCTAAAGTGGCTGATCCTTTGGTTCCAACGATTTCCACTCGTTTAGCTGTGCCTGGATAAGCAGCCGTTGTACATTCGATAGTTCCTAATGCACCATTCTTAAATTGGATTTGAGCAACGACAGTATCCTCCACTTCAATCTCCTGATGAATTCTATTAGCGGTAATTGCAGTTACATGTGCTACTGGTCCCATGTACCATAAAAGTATATCGACAGCATGAATTCCCTGATTCATCAGCGCGCCTCCGCCGTCCAACTGCCAAGTACCTCGCCAAGCGGCAGATTGATAATATGCAGCGCTACGATGCCATTTTACATATGCAGAACCGATGACTAATTCACCAAAATCTCCTTCGTTAATCTTGTCTTTGATTTTTTTACTATTTGGATAGAATCGCGTGGGAAAAATGGTACCTACTTGAATATCCTTTTGTTTTGCAATATTGATTATACGATCACATCGTTCAAGCGTTATCTCTAAAGGTTTTTCAATGAGGCAGTGCTTTCCAGCGATAATGGATTGCTCAGCAATTTCCATATGAGCTCCCGATGCTGTGCAGATACAGATGATATCGATGCTTGGGTTTTGCAGTAGCTCCTCAACGGAATTGTAGGATAGACATTGATTTGCTTTAGCAAACTCTTCAGCTTTTGATAACGTTCTATTATAAACCGCAATTAGTTGAGCATTTGGAATAGCTTCTATTGCCCGTGCGTGAATGTTAGCAATAGCACCTGTTCCAATAATGGCAAATCCATAATTCTTCTGTGTCATTTGTATTTATCTTTAGGTTCCCATAGCGCTAGCGGATTTCTAGAGCTTGGTTTTGCAGCATAATTTAATCGATTGAGGGCTAATATAGTCCTTTTTCGAAAGAGTTTATCAGGAAAAGATTTACTTTGTTACATTTACCGTTAACGTACACCGGTATACTCCTGTAAAATCATTTGAAATTCTGATATTTAGTCTGAAAGATAGAAAATTTTAGAGATATTTCTTGTAAGCAATTTACATTTCGCTTATATTGGCATCAATCATAACCCTAAATACCATTTAGAAAAATATTTTTTAACAAGAAACATAAGTGCTGAAAAGTGAAAAAGCTAGTCTTGTCGTATAGACTGTAAACGTTAACGGAATCTTAAAGAACCAGAAGGAAATCCTTCAATTCTTTGAAACTAATTGCGAATCAATAACCAAATTAAATACAATTATGATATCAATTAGAACCTTAATGCTGATGGTTTGCCTCATATTATTTGAGGTGACTGCTAGCGCCCAGAGTAAGAGTTTCGTTTCTGGAACAGTTCGAAATACTCAAGGAATCCCATTGATGGGAGTAAGTGTTGCCAATATCGGTTCGAGTGGGGAGACTCAAACAGATGACAAAGGTGCATTTAGACTTGAAGTAAATTCATTAAACGATTCCCTCAGCTTTTCATTCGTTGGTTTCACAAAATTAAAAACAGCAATCAATGGTCGAACAACCTTAAACGTTACGCTGTTGGACGATGCGACGGATCTTGATGAAGTCGTTGTCGTTGGCTATGGAACGCAGAGAAAAGGGCAATTAACTGCGTCTGTTGACGTCATTAGTAGTAAGCAATTAGCCGATCGACCTGCAACTAACGTGGCAGATTTAATAAAAGGAGCTTCGCCAAACGTAAATATAGGAATGGGTATGCGGGGGGGAGAACCCGGAGCAGGTAGTTCTTGGAATATACGCGGGGCTGGATCCATTGCTGGTTCAAGTGCTCCTTTAGTGCTTGTTGATGGTGTCGAGATGGATCTAAATGCAATTGATCCTGAAACCGTTGAGAATATTTCGATTTTGAAAGATGCGTCTGCCTCGGCAGTCTATGGGTCTAGAGCACCATTTGGCGTTGTATTAATTACAACGAAAAAGGGTAAAATGGAGCAGGGAGCAAAATTTGATTACTCAAACAACCTTTCAACTTCGTCGCCATTAAGACTCCCAAGTTTTATCGATTCCTATACCTGGGCTACGGCATACAATCAAGCGAATGCAAATGCAGGCTTGACTGCTGTTTATAACGATGAGCAAATGGCGCGTATAAAAGGGTATTTAGACGGAACATTTCCATACGAATACGATCCAGACAATCCAATTGATAATGTTTTCGCCGGGAGGAGAAACGGTAATGCAAACAATGATTGGCCGCATATTTTAATGGGTAATAATTCTTTTAGTCAGAAGCACAATATTAACGTTTCTGGTGGAAGCGAAAAGACACAATATTTTCTTTCTGCAGGATATAACAAGCAAAATGGAACATATGCTTTTGGAAATGATTTCTTCAAGCGCTATAATTTAATGTCCAATGTATCCACTCAGGTTACCGATTGGTTTAAAATAAACTCTAGCCTTAAATGGGCAAACACCGCCACTGATTATCCAATGGGGGAAACCACAGTAGGGAGAGAGCATACATTTCGTGAAATGTTGATGTTTGCTCCAATGATGCCTTATCATAATATCAACGGAACTATTCAAAGTCCATTAGTTCGATTACTGCAAGATTCAGGTCGAGACAAGAAATCAAACAATGACTTCCTTGCAATCATTGGAGGTGAGTTTGAACCGATTAAGGGTTGGGTCACTTCAGTAAATTATAATTACAATATCAAAAATACGAAGTTGAGTACCAATCCAAAGCCAGTGATGGTAGAGCTTGGAAACGGGGCATTTGGTAATATTGGTAAACCGCAAGCGTCATATACGTCTGGATTCGCGGAATATACTTATAAGGTTCTAAATGCCGTGACGTCTTATGAAAAGCAATTGGATGATCATTATTTTAAAGGAATGGTTGGATTTGAGCAAGAAGAAAGCATAAGTTCAGGGCTAACAGCAACTGGTACATCGCCTGTTGTTGAAGATTATCCATCCATTTCAACTTCATTGGGCGGAATTATTGCCGACGATAATATGAGTCATTGGTCGACTCGCGGTGCATTCGGTCGATTAAACTACAATTTCCAAGAAAAATATTTAGTTGAATTAGCGGGGCGTTATAATGGTTCTTCGAAATTTCCAAAAGATATTCGTTTTGCATTCTTCCCATCTGCTTCTGTAGGATATTTTGTTTCGAAAGAAGCTTTTTGGGATCCAATCCGAGACAAAATCAATAATTTGAAGATCCGGGCTTCTTACGGGGCGCTAGGAAATCAAAATATAACGAATTACCTATTTGTTTCTCGAATTCCAATTGTTCCGGAGTTGGACTGGATTATTAATGAATCGCGTCCTCAATCGTCGAGAATTCCTGGGATCATCTCCGACCAAATTACGTGGGAAACCATAACAACAATGAACTTAGGTATAGACATGTCTTTGTTGAATTCCAGATTAGGTTTTTCATTTGATTGGTACAATCGAGTGACTGACAAAATGCTTGGACCAGCATCAGAGCTTCCATTTACTTTAGGGGCTACAACACCTAGAACAAACAATGCTAAATTGTCTACAAAAGGATTTGAATTAGTAGCAACCTGGAATGATCATTTGGATAATGGAATTGGATATAACATTAAGGCTACTTTCGGAGACAGTCGCACCAAGATCCTTGAATATTTAAATGTTGTTGGGCGCGTTGATACATGGTATGAGGGTAAGGAGTATGGAGAGATTTGGGGATTTGAGACTGACGGAATTATCCAGACCCAAGGGGAAGCAATGGCCGATCAATCTAAGTATCATACGAAATGGGGACCTGGAGACATTAAATATGCTGATATTAATAATGACGGTGTGATTAACGATGGAAGTAGAACATTAAATGATCTTGGCGATTTAAAAGTCATTGGTAATGCGAGTCCACGCTATAATTATGGAATCACGGCAGGCATGAACTGGAAAGGGATAGATTTCAACATGTTCTGGCAGGGAGTTGCTAAAAGAGATTTTTCTCCAGAAAGTACAACGCCTTTATTTTGGGGTATGACAAACGCTTGGGGAAATTCGGGATTGTACAAAAACTCACCGGCGCTAGATTACTGGCGACCAGCAGATGAGTCGAATATATTAGGTCCAAATACAGATGCTTATTTACCTAAGCCATATTTCACCGCAGAAACGAATAAGAACCGACTTCCACAAAGCAAATATGTCTTGAATGCAGGGTATATACGCCTAAAGAATGTTCAAGTTGGATATACATTTCCAGAGTCAGTTTCGGGGAAATTCTTCAGCAGAGCTAGAGTGTATTTCTCTGGCGAGAACTTATTAACCTTTTCTAGTTTACCAAAAGTATTCGATCCGGAAACCGCTGTAGCATCCGACAACAGAGAAGGTGGTTATTTGACTAGTGGTGTCATTTATCCAATGAGTAAGACATTATCATTCGGTTTAAACGTAACCTTAAAGTAATGACAACTATGAAAAACTTAATAACACGATATACAATTATGATAGCAGGTTTTGTGACTTTGCTATCCTGTAACGACGACTTTTTAGAACGTCAGCCACTCGATGAAGTTGGAGCAGACAGTTACTTCACCAAGCCTTTGGACTTAGAGATCTATATGAATCAATATTATAATGCTTCTTTTTTTCCTAAATATCCAAATCATGGAGGTGATTATAACAGTGACAATATGGTCGCATCTGTTCCAGACATTCGACTTCAAGGTACGAGAACAGTGACAACCACGGGTACAATTGGGTTTGGTAACGTGAGGAGTCTAAACTACTTTCTAACCGAATACAAAAAACTTGAAGGAAAACATAACTTCGACACCTACAAGCAATATGTTGGAGAGGCCTATTTTTTCAAAGCCTTAACTTATTTCAGTTTTTTGAAAACATATGGGGATATTCCTTGGGTTGACGTAGTTTATGGTACAACTTCACCTGAGCTATATAGTTCACGTACAGCTCGTAACATCGTTGCTGACAGGATTTTAGGTTGCTTAGATACGGCAGTAATGTATTTGAGTGCTGATAAAACAAATGGATACTCTAGAGTCAATAAATGGATGGCACTTTTGGTTCAAAGTCGAGTAGCATTATATGAGGGTTCATGGCAAAAATATCACAACGGTACGCCTTTCGGTGTTCAAAATGCAAATCCTAACAAGTATTTTGAAATTGCCGTTAAAGCCGCGGGAGATTTAATGAACTCAGGACTATATAGCACATACAATACAGGAAAGCCAACTACTGACTATTATGATTTGTTCACCAAGCGTGATTACACAGGTAACCCTGAAGTGCTATTCTGGCGTCGCTATGATAATGATCTATCGCGAGGAGATGCAGACTTCACCAACGACCGAAACTTTAGAATGGCGCAGCCAACAGGTCGATCAATGGCTAAAGAGACAGTAGATCAATATTTATGCACAGATGGGAGACCAATAACTGGGAATAGCCTTTTTGGAGGATATACAACGATTAGCCAGGAGTTTGAAAATCGTGATCCAAGACTTAGACAGACGATTGCTACACCAGATCAAGTCTGGAAAATTGCCGCAAATGGAACTTCTCAAAATTGGTCTGTTGTCTATAACACTTTAAATTCTAAAGCAGATTTGGAATCACCTAGTGGCTATGTCATTCAGAAAGGATATGATCCGCATGTTATTTATCATGTTCAGCAATATGAAGAAACACCATCGATATTGTTTCGATACGCCGAGGTATTGTTGAATTATATCGAAGCGAAAGCAGAATTGGGCTCGGCAACACAAGCTGACATCGATAAAACAATTAAACCGCTAAGAGATAGAGCAGGAATGCCTAACCTTCTAGTTGGTAGTATTCCAAATGATCCGAAATGGGATTTTCCAACACTTTCACCATTGTTGAATGAAATCCGACGTGAGCGTCGTATCGAATTAGTAGGTGAGGGATTCCGTTGGGATGATATCGCTCGTTGGGCGGCGGCAGATGAGCTGATTGTCGGAAAACGACCAAAAGGTTTCTTAGCAAGCCAAATCGCAACAAATCCATTTTCAGTTGATCAAAATGGATTCTTAGATCCTTATCAAAAAGCAGTACCGACTGGATATGGATTCAAATTAGGTAGAGATTATTTAACGTCTATTCCAGAAAGTGAGATTGTCTTAAATGATAAATTAACTCAAAACCCTGGATGGTAAAGATTTTCGTTTAATATAGGTTTGAATATCAAAGGTGGTGGTTAGTGCCAGCTCTCCACCTTCCTTTGATTTCTTTCAGAAACATTTAAAATGAGGACATCGATTTTATTCTTCTGTTTATTAAAGCTACTCGTGTTTAGTGTCATATCGACTACTTACGCGCAGGAGCGGCTTGATAAAAAGGTAATTTGGTCCGAAATCAGCACCTATTTTCAACCTCCTTTTGCCTATAAGGAGCAATATGGTGACTATAAATCTTTCCTTATCGATGAGGAGGGGAAAGCTATTCGAACCATGTCGGCTTGGAAACAGCAATCGAATAAAATCCGTTCGAAATGGATGCAGCAAATGGGACAATGGCCTGAATTAATGTCAGATCAAAAGCTCAAATATATTGATAGTACGCAGCGTGAAGGATATACAGAGTATGTAGTTGCTTTCAATTGGTTGCCAAATCAAGAAACAAAAGGATATTTGCTCGTTCCGAACATTAAAGGTAAAAAGCCCGCTGTTTTAACAGTATTCTATGAACCTGAAACGGCTATTGGAAAAGGAAAAGAAGATCGTGATTTTGCCTTACAGCTTTGTAAGCGAGGTTTTATTACCCTGTCAATCGGTACGACCGAGACCACCAATAATAAGACATATTCACTTTATTATCCATCTATAAATAATGCGCAAATTCAACCGCTTTCGGCTTTAGCGTATGCTGCTGCGAATGCTTGGTATGTCCTTGCAAACCACAAGGAAATTGACGACACGAAGATTGGTATTATGGGGCATTCTTATGGCGGGAAATGGGCGATGTTTGCGTCCTGTTTGTTCGATAAATTTGCTTGTGCTGTATGGTCTGATCCAGGGATTGTATTCGATGAAAATAAAGGCTCGGGTGTCAATTATTGGGAACCATGGTATTTGGGTTATTACCCTCCGCCCTGGGAAAATGCTTGGCGGAAAACAGGGTTAATTGAGGGAGCGAAAGGATTGTATCCCACACTGATGGAGTCGAAACAAGATTTACATGAACTACATGCTTTAATGGCGCCACGACCGTTTTTAGTTTCCGGAGGTTCTTCGGATCCTGTAGAACGATGGGAACCTTTAAATCATACCATAAGATTAAATAAATTATTAGGATTTAAAAATAGAGTAGCAATGACGAACAGAAAAGAGCATTCTCCGAATGCCGAATCGAATAGGCAAGCGAACCTGTTTTTTGAATATTTCTTGAAGTAAGGGCGATAAAATGTTTAGATTTAATAGCGAAAAACACAATAACGACAATGGAATCGTTATTATCTAAGACCTTAAATAAACGACATGAACCTAAACAGCGAATTTGATGTAATAGTTATTGGCTCAGGAATTAGTGGAGGATGGGCAGTCAAAGAATTTACCGAGAAAGGCTTTAAAACGCTTCTAATCGAGCGAGGCCGCATGGTAAAACATATTCAAGACTATCCAACTGCGAACTTAGACCCTTGGCAATTTGAACACCGCGGACAGAAAACACTGGCAGACACTTCCGCAAACAAGCTTATCAGTAAACATTATGCCTACGGAGAGGCAACCAAGCATTTCTATATCAAAGATGAAGATCAAGAGTATATTCAGGAGAAGCCTTTTGATTGGATTCGAGGGTTTCAAGTAGGTGGGAAATCTTTACTATGGGCAAGACAGACACAACGTTGGAGCGACTATGAATTTTCGGGCCCTAAGAAATATGACTATGGCGTCGACTGGCCCATTCGTTATGCCGATTTAGCGCCTTGGTATTCCCATGTTGAGAAGTTTGTAGGAATTTCAGGAAACAAGGATGGGATTGAAAATATGCCTGATTCAGAAGTTGTAGGCGCATTTGAAATGAATCAAGTTGAAAAAGCTATCGCTGCATCGATTGATGAGAATTTTACAGATCGAAAAGCCATAATTGGACGCTGTGCGAATTTAGCTGCTTTGAAAGAAGAACAGAAAAAGCAGGGGCGGGGGCAGTGTATGTCGAGATCAATGTGTGAAAGAGGCTGTCCATTCGGAGGTTATTTTAGTTCAAATTCCTCAACGATTCCTTATTCTCAAAAGACCGGTAATCTTACGATTATCACGGATACCATCGCTGAATCTATTCTATATAATAAAGAAACTGGGAAAGCAGAAGGTGTTCAGGTTATTGATGCTAATACAAAAGAAAAGAAACAATATAAAGCAAAAGTAATTTTTGTCAATGCGGCAACGCTGAATTCTAATTTAATACTCTTGAATTCAAAATCTGAGCGCTTTCCGAATGGCTTAGGAAATGACAATGGCTTGTTGGGGCGATACATCGCCTTTCATAATTATCGAGGAAGGTTAACTGCGGATATCGATGGTTTTGAAGATTCCTATTATTATGGTCGCCGACCTACTCAAGTATTTATTCCGGCATTTAAAAACATTCACAGCGATGCAGAGAAATTCAAAGGATCTTATCTAATTGCCTTTTCCGCAAGTCGAGAAGGATGGAGTAGAAATCCTGGCCTGAACACTTTGGGTGCGGAGTTCAAGGAAGCAATATTGGAGCCGGGAGCATGGAAAATATCAATGATGATGCAAGGAGAGGTTGTGCCAATCCACGAAAACCATGTCCGCTTAAGTAGCGACAAAAAAGATAAATATGGCTTGCCACAGCTTATTACGTCGATTGGTTATTCAGATAATGATGTTGCGATGATGGAAGATTTCTTCGTCGAAGGGTCTTCTATTTTAGAAAAGGCAGGATGTAAAAACATAAATAAACTGGATCAACATATTGCTTTTGGACGCCAGCCTGGACTTGAAGTTCATGACGTCGGCGGAGTACGTATGGGAAATGATCCGAAAGACTCGCTATTGAATAAATACAATCAGCTTCACCATTGCAAAAATGTCTTTGTCACCGATGGTGCATGTATGTCAAGCGTAGGAAATCAAAATCCTTCGTTGACCTTTATGGCGTTAACAGCTCGTGCAGTTGATTATGCCGCCGATCAATTGAAAAACGGATACTTATAATGATATATCAACCTAAATCTATTTTTATTTTTTTATTGTGTTGTACATTCTTGATTACTGGATGTCAACAATCAACTGGAGATTTTAAGGTTCAAGAGGTGCCAGTAGAATATCTAAAAGCTGGGCAAGGCTTTTTGGAAGTTAGTACTGTAGCTCAGGGGCTTGACGTACCATGGGGAATGGATTACGTCGATAATAAAGTCCTTTTTACCGAAATTAAAGGTAAAGTGAAAGAGTTAAATCTGTCCACTGGCGAGCTTCGGACATTGTTAGACTTGACGGATGTTTACACCCGTACCACACCTGGATTATTAGATATCGCTATTCAGAAAAATACAAAGGATGATCCTTTTGTATTTATCAACTACACGAAGAAGCAAGATTCAATACTTGTTTCGACGCTGATCCGATATCAATACACAGGCTCAGAACTTATTAATCGTAAGGAAATTTTAACTGTTGCTGGCGCAAGCGGACACAATGGTTCTCGATTATTAATTGATGAAAAGAATATACTGTATTGGGCAACAGGTGACGTTGCTGACAATAAAATGGCTCAAGATTCAACAACGTTAAATGGTAAAGTTTTACGCATGAACCTTGATGGATCGGTGCCGACAGATAATCCTATTCCAAATAGCTTAGTATATGCTTGGGGATTCAGAAATATTCAAGGTATGACCTTCGATAAGGATGCCAATTTATTTACTGCTGAACATGGCGATGCGATTGAAGATGAAGTAAACTGGGTTAGACCGTTGCACAACTATGGTTGGCCTCTAATTGAGGGCATGCATGATACAGATGAAGAACTAGCGATCGTATCGAAGACCAAAATGACTGAACCGATTAAATCGTGGACGCCCGTAATCGCTCCTGCAGGAATGGCTTATTATAATCATGATCAAATTGCAGCATGGAAGAATGCTCTCTTATTAGTGACGCTCAAAAGTCAGACATTTCGCGTGTTGAACTTAAATTCGGATCAGCACACTATCAAGGAGGAGCATATTTATTTCGGAAAGCATTTTGGTCGTATGCGTGCGGTATTAGTGCTTCCAAATGGTGATATTTTGCTGTCCACGAGCAATAGAGATTGGAATCCTCAACCAGGATTCCCGAAAGAAAATGACGATAGAATCTTACGCATTCGAGCGAGCAAGGAACAGCCAAAAGAATTCCTACAGGAGGATGTTGCCATCGCGACTTCCGAAAAACAGAATGGTTTGGTTCTATTCAAGAATTATTGTGCTTCCTGCCATAGAGAAGATGGAAAAGGGGTAGAAAAGACATTTCCTCCGTTGTTGAATTCAACGAAAATTAAAGACCTCCCTGCATTCACTAAGCTTCTACTTGAAGGAACAACAGACAAGCAAACAATCAAAGGCGTTCGTTATGAACAAAATATGGCGAGTTTCAAGTTCTTGAAAGATGTTGAACTTGCGGAGATTATTAACTATGTATCGAAAAGCTTTGGAGATAAGAAAACCACAACTCCTAAAGCTGTTAAAGCACTTAGAAATTAACTAAATAAAATGAATAAAAACTGGTTATTAAAAGGCCTATCAATCTTAGGTCCGGGGATCGTAACTGCTGCTTTAGTGTTTGGTCCTAGTAAAATGACGATCACTTCGAAAATGGGCGCAGATTACGGGTTTGAACTCATCTGGGTAATCTTTTTGGCGATTTTCTTCATGCTCATTTTTACCAATATGAGTGCTAGAATTGGCCAATACAACACGGATTCGCTGCTTACTTTAATTCGTAAGAAAATTGGAAAATTTGGAAGTGTTTTTATTGGTGCAGGTATATTCTTAGTGGCCATTTCATTCCAGGCGGGGAACTCTACAGGAGTTGGAATTGCGATGGGTGAAGCGACAGGTACAGATGCAAAGATTTGGATTGTCGTGTTTAACCTTGCGGGTATCCTATTACTTTTCTTCCGATCATTTTACCAAGTCTTGGAGAAAGTGATGCTTGGATTGGTAATTCTAATGTTAATCAGCTTTCTGGTAACCCTAATATTAATTCAACCTTCTTTAAATCATATTGCAGATGGTTTAGTTCCGCACATTCCAACAGGATCGACCGGATTAATCGTCGCATTCATAGCTTCTTGTTTTTCATTAGTAGGCGCGTTCTATCAATCTTACTTAGTACAAGAGAAACGTAAATCAAATCCTGAAGGGAATAGTGAAGACAAACATGCTCAATTAAGTAGTACCATCGGTATTTTAATCCTTGGTCTTATGAGTGCTGTTGTGCTAATCTGTGCTGCGTCAGTTTTACATACCAAAGGTATGAAAGTAAACTCCGCTTCAGAGATGGCGATGGCCTTGGAACCCTTATTTGGATCGAAAGCAAGTCTGCTATTCTTAATTGGACTATTTGGAGCTTCGTTCTCATCGTTAATTGGAAATGCCACCTTAGGGGGATCTATGTTAGGCGATGCATTAGGTTTGAAAGGAAACTTGAACAATAACTACGTGAAGATTTTGATAGCGGTTGTTATGGTTTTCGGAGCGATTATATCCTTGCTATTCAGTAGCCTTCCGTTGGAACTTATTGTGCTTGCGCAAAGTGTTACCATCTTCCTTGTTCCATTTACTGGAATTGCAATTTATTGGATTGCCAACAGTGAAGATATAATGGGAGAGCATAAGAATAACTTGTTTCAAAAAATTGTTGGTCTATTGGGTATCCTGTTAGTAATCGGACTAGCAGTATTGAATTTTAAAGTATTAGTATTATCATAAATAGTTATTATGGATTTAAAAAAATTGGAAGAAAAGTATGCTATTCCTTCTAGAGAATTAGTTGAAGACGTGAAACAGATTGAAGGCGATATCATGTTGTTGGGGATTGCTGGGAAGATGGGTGTGAGCATGGGTAAACTTTTAGTTGATGCATTGAAATTAGCGGGAAAAGAGAACAAAGTTTATGGCGTATCTCGTTTCTCTGATCCAAAGGCAAAAAGTCAAGTAGAGGAAAGCGGAATCGTTGCGATCGCTTGCGATCTATTAAATGATGCAGAATTATTCAATCTTCCGAACGTTGCTAATGTAATTTACTTAGCGGGACATAAGTTCGGAACGGTAGGCAATGAGGATTTCACATGGGCGATGAATACTTATTTGCCAGGTCGGGTTTCGGAGAAATTTAAAGATTCGAAAATCGTAGCATTCTCATCAGGAAATGTGCTTCCATTTGTGAAGTTAAATGAAGGTGGCGTTGATGAAGATGCAACTCCTGCACCAATCGGTGAGTATGCACAGTCTTGTTTGGGTAGAGAGCGTGTTTTTCAATATTTCGCTAAGAAAAACCAAACGGAGATGCTTATCTATCGTTTAAATTATGCTGTAGATTTCCGCTATGGTGTGATTATGGAAATTGGCAAATCTGTATGGAATGGAAAACCAATTGATTTACGTACCGAAAATGTGAATGTAATTTGGCAGGGTGATGCGAATGAAATTGCTATTCGTTCCTTACTACACTGTGAAGCACCGGCTAAAGTATTAAACGTAACAGGACCGGAAACGTTATCGACAAAATGGGTTGCGAAAGAATTTGCAAAGATCTTCGGTAAGGAAGCAAAATTTGAATTCGAAGCTGAGGGTTCTGCTTTATTGAACAATGCATCTGAATGTCATCGTCTATTTGGTTATCCAAAAGTAACAATCAGAGAAGTGATTGAGCTGAATGCTGCTTGGATACAAAACGGAGGAGATGAGTTCGGAAAGCCAACACATTTTCAAGAAAGAGGAGGACAGTTTTAATGAAGAAGCTTTCACAAGATTTAAAGAAGTTTTTATTAGAAGGTCAGGTTTTTCCGGCGCATCCATTAGCCTTGAATGAAGATCGCACCTTAGATGAGGCAAGCCAGCGTCGTTTAACGAGATATTATATGGAATCGGGTGCTGGGGGTGTTGCGGTAGCAGTTCACTCTACACAGTTTGAGATCCGTGATCCGAATATCAACTTATTTAAAATAGTATTGGAACTGGCTGCCGAAGAGATTGAAAAAGTGAATTTAGATCGTCCTTTTTTAAAAATCGCGGGCATTTGTGGACCAACGGAACAAGCTTTGGAAGAAGCGGAGATAGCAGCTAAACTAGGTTACCATATCGGTTTACTTAGTATGGGTGGACTACAAGGATGGACGGAAGAAGCAATTTTAGATCGCGTTCGTAAAGTTGCACAAGTTATTCCAGTATTTGGATTTTATCTCCAACCATCTGTAGGAGGGCGTATATTTTCTTATAAGTTCTGGCAAGAATTTGTTGAAATTGAAGGCGTCGAAGCAATTAAATGTGCGTCGTTTAATAGATATCAAACACTAGATGTGATGCGCGCATTAGCAAGTTCATCGCGAATTGATGATGTTGCCATGTATACAGGCAATGACGATAATATCGTCGCTGATTTATTGACAACCTATGATTTCCAAGTTGATGGAACGACTAAAACCGTAGAGTTTCGCGGTGGACTACTTGGTCATTGGGCAGTTTGGACAAGAAAAGCAGTAGATCTTTTAAGTCAAGTAAAGCAAGCAAAGGCGTCGAAAGATTATCATCATTTAAATGCTTTATTAAGTAAAGGGATCAAAGTTACAGATAGTAATGCTGCATTCTTCGACCCAGCTCATGATTTTCATGGTTGTATCCCAGGAATTCATGAGGTCTTAAGACGTCAGGGATTACTGAAAGGAATTTGGTGTTTGAATCCAGATGAAGTACTTTCTGAAGGACAAGCCGATGAAATATCACGGATATACGCAAGCTATCCAGAGCTAAATGATGACGCTTTTGTTAAAGCGTTCCTAAGTAAAGATAATATTTAGTAATTGTTTATAAATGCAGTTTCCTGATTACAAATTTTGTAAAACGGAAACTGCTCCTTTAAACATAAATTCTACCGATCGCTCATAGATCGTCTCATCAATATCAAAGGTTGATGTATGTAATTCCGATACAATTCCTTTCTCTTCATTTCGAGTCCCTACAAAATAAAATAAAGAAGGATATTTTTGTGCATAGTAAGCAAAATCTTCCGATGCCATCCAAGTGGGTACAGAAATGCTGTGCTCAGATCCGTATAATTTAGCAGCCAGACTTTGCAAGGTCGTGGTAAGCGTAGGATCATTAAAGAGTGCAGGATAACCTCTCTTGATTTCAATTTTAGCAGATGCCCCATAAGCATTCACAGTTTGAATGATCAGATTTTCTATCTTTTCTAATGCTTTTGCGCGCCATGTCTCGTCTGTAGTTCGAAAGGTTCCAGCTAAGTGTACACTGTCCGGGATGACATTCGCAGCCCCATTTGCAATTACTTTACCGAATGATAAAACAGATGGGATTCGCGGATCCGCATATCTTGAAACGACTTGTTGCAAACCAACTAACAACTGAGCAGAAATTATGACAGGGTCTAAGTTCAATTGCGGTTGTGCGCCATGACCTCCACGACCCGAAATATCGATGTAAAGCTCATCACTTGACGCCATCGCATAGTCGGATTTAAATCCGAAAGTTCCCAATGGAAGCTGAGGAGAGACATGCTGACCAATGACTTTTTGAACCTGATAGCGATCCAATATTCCAGACGCAATAATAGCCGAAGCACCTCCAGGAATACGTTCCTCTGCCGCTTGAAAAATTAAAACAACATTTCCATCCAACGTGTGTTTGATTTCATTTAATAGATAAGCCACACCTAATAGGTTAGACGAGTGGAAGTCATGACCACAAGCATGCATTACTCCCGGGTTTAAGGAAACATAGTCGTGTTTGTTATCTTCAGTGATCGGCAAGGCATCAATATCTGCCCGTAAAGCGATGCTTTTTTCTGACTTTCCATTTCCGCGTATGTACCCGATAAGGCCAGTAGGAGATACCTGTTCGAAAGGGATTCCAATCTCTGACAAGACTGAACCAATATAAGTAGTCGTCGCTTTCTCTTCAAATGAAAGCTCAGGATGCTGATGAAGGTGTCTTCGCCATTGCACTACTTTTTCTATAATGTTAAATTCCTGCGTTAGTCTAGTTTCTATTTGGCTCATGGTCTTTCGTATTTTTCTGATTTTCAGTCTTGTAGATGAGCTTTCTATTCCTTATATTGTAGAACGAAGCCAATGTAAATTTAAAAATAAATTCAAAAATATCTTGCAAAGGTTTCAAATAAATCATATATTCGGGTACGTACACAATGAAGCATCATTAATGTACTTAACTACAATTATAATTTAAATTATTCTAAGCCATATGCAGACCATTGATTATGTCATCATTGTCGTATTTTTCATTCTCCTCATAGGTATTGGTGTATACAGTTATTTCAAAGTAAATTCCTCTGCTGATTTTTTTACAGCAGGAGGTAAGCTTCCTTGGTGGCTCTCTGGAATTTCGCATCATGTGTCTGGATATAGTGGTGCTGTCTTTGTGGCCTACGCCTCGATTGCATACACGCATGGATTTGTGATGTACGTATGGTGGGCATTTACGATCGCAATTGCCATGATCGGAACCATCGTATTTATTGCTCCACGTTGGGCGCGACTACGTGCTAAAACAGGAATACAATCGCCAACAGAATATTTAGCAACGAGATATAATCTGCCAGTGCAACAACTCATGGCATGGTGCGGGGTTATTGTCAAGTTGTTCGACGTTGGGGCCAAGTGGGCCGCTGTCGGAATCCTCTTAAACGCTTTCATGGGAATCCCTATTGTTACAGGTATTATTCTTTCCGGCGTAGTTACTTTATTCTATGTAACCTTAGGGGGCCTATGGGCGGATGTCTTAAATGACTTCATGTCATTCTTAATCCAAGTTGCATCTGGACTCGTGATGTTTGTCGTTGTACTAATGCATTTAGGTGATGGCGCAGCTGGTGTGTTCACGATGTGGGATCGACTGCCGGCTGAGCATAGCAACTGGTTCAATTCACCCTATACAGTAGGCTTTGCCATGGCATTTTTGGTCATAAATTTCTTTAGCTATAGTGGCGGAACATGGAATCTAGCAACGAGATTTATATCATCGCCATCTGGAAAAGACGCAAAAAAAGCAGCGATCTTATCAGCGATTTTATATCTCGTATGGCCGTTAATCCTCTTCTTTCCGATGTTTGCAGCGCCTATTTTCTTTCCAAATCTTGAAAGACCAGAAACATCATATTCGTTAATGGCGATGCAATTTTTGCCACCAGGATTGTTAGGCCTATTAGTGGCGTCGCTGTTTTCGACAACCTTGTCGATGACTTCATCGGATGCCAATACAATTTCATCTGTTATAACAAGAGATATTTTACCTGTAATGCTTAAACGAATAAACGAATTCGATAAGAAAAAAATGTTGTTGGTCGCTCGTATTACAACTTTTACGTTTATCCTTTTAACCATTTTTATAGCCTTTAATGCACAAACATTTGGAGGCGTAATTGGATTAATTATATCCTGGTTTGCAGCGCTTTTAGGCCCAATATCAATTCCGATGATCTTAGGATTATTACCATACTTTAAACGCAGTGGAAGCACCGCTGCATTGCTTTCAATCATCGGCGGATTACTGACATTTATCGTATTAAAAGTGATCGGCGGAACTGGACTTGCCGTTGAATTAGCAGGACCATTGATTATGTCGTTAACCCTATATATCGGCTATGCATTCATTGCAAAAGATGAAGTGCCAGAGAAAACTGAAGCATTGTTGGACGCTATAAATGAAGAATAGATAAGGACTATGAAAGAGGACTTAACAGAGAGTATTCCAAGTTATTCGAATGACGAGCTCGTAAAACTACTTGAACAATATAAAACGTATCTGTTCGAGGAGTATCTGCCATTCATTGATAACTACATTTATGACCGAGAGAATGGGGGCTATTTTTGGAATAGTACCTATCGCGGAAAGCAACTTTCAACAAATAAAAGAACATGGTATGACGCTCGGGGTACTTGGATATATTCTTATCTCTATAAACATATAGAACCAAATCCGCTCTATTTACAACGTGCCAAGCAGACGCTCGGCTTATTATTTAAAACCAAAGAAAAAGATGCTCGTTTTTGGCCTTGGTCCTATGATATCCTGGGTAAGGATCTGCAAGAACGCGAAGGCGATATCTATGGAAATTTATTTGTAGCAGAAGCTTTAGTCGGTTATGCTGAGGCCTCAGGGGATGATAACGCATGGGCTAAAGCGAAGGAGATTATGCTTCACGCTTTTCAACTATATCAATCTGAAGATTATCGCTATCTATTAGAATATTCACCGTCGGCAGATTATACAGCTGCGGAAGAAATATTAGGTCATTATATGATCTTTTTGCATTTAGCAACAAGTTTGTTATCAATCAAATCGGATGAAAATATTTCGCAAATTGCAGATAGTTGTCTAGATGCCTTAATTCATCAACATTACGATAGTGAAATAAATCTAATGCCTGAACTGGCAAGTAAGTCTAAAAATGGTCTTGATGAGCAATTAACGCAGTTTGTCTATATCGGTCATGCTATTGAGACGCTTTGGATGATTATGGAGGAGGCGAAACGTCGAGATGATCAGCAGTTGTTCGATCTTGCGGCAACGCGGTTTAAACATCATGTCGAAGTAGCGAACGATCGAATCTTCGGTGGTTTCTTTCATGGAATAGATCATGTTAAAGAGAACCGATTTCTTCTTGACAAAGTCCTTTGGGCACAGGAAGAAGTGCTCGTAGGCTGCCTTATATTGATTGAGGAGCATAAAGACGAATGGGCTTGGCAATACTTCAACAAAACCTTGAGGTATCTACAAGAACATTTCATAAATCAAAACCTGCCATATCGACCTTGGAAGATCAATGGAAATCGGCAGATGAATAACCAAGAGGAAGGAAAAAGGATAGAAAATTATCATCATCCAAGACATTTAATTTTTGCGATCCAGACCCTTGAACGAATTTTGAACAGAAATACCTTAAACTTAAATAGCTATGAAAAATGATGTTAGCAGAAGAGGTTTCATAAAAACTACAGCCATGGCCTCACTTGGAATCGGGATGCTCGGTCCTCAAACTAATTTTTTTGAACATCTGTCTACCTCACAGAAGGGAAAAAGAGTCGGAATTATTGGTTTAGATACTTCGCACGCGACGGCATTTACCAAATCATTAAATGGTGAAAATCCTGACCCTAAATTTAAAGGGTACAAAGTGGTGGCAGCTGTTGCTCAAGGTAGTAAGGATATTCCATCCTCTATTGAACGCGTTCCTAAATACATCGAAGAAGTGAAAAAATATGGTGTGGAAATCGTAAAAGATATCCAGGCCTTATTGAAAAAAGTGGATGTTGTCTTATTGGAAAGTAATGATGGACGAGTTCACTTAGAGCAGGCAATTCCGGTAATCAAAGCCAAAAAAACTTTATTTATCGATAAGCCAATTGCTGCTTCTTATAAAGACGCTAAACAGATATTTGATTTAGCGAAACAATATCAAGTACCTGTCTTTTCAACTTCCTCTCTACGTTTTATGGAGAAAGTGAAAGAAGTGAAATCGGGAAGCATTGGTAAAGTGTTAGGTGCCGATACGTTTAGTCCGGCGGCATTAGAACCGAATCACCCAGATTTCTTCTGGTACGGTATCCATGGCATTGAGATTCTGTTCGCATTGATGGGAACAGGCTGTGAGTCGGTTACTCGTGTGCATACAGAGGGTACGGACGTAGTCGTTGGTAAATGGAATGATGGCCGCATTGGTACATTCCGTGGACTGCGTGTTGGAAAACATGATTATGGCGGTACAGTCTTCGGCGAAAAAGGAAATACAACATTAGGTCAATTTAGAGGCTATGACTCATTATTGGAAGAGATCATTACGTTCTTCGAAACTGGAACGCCTCCTGTATCATCGGAAGAGACCTTAGAAATTTGCGCATTTATAGAAGCAGCTGATGAAAGCAAGCGTCAACAAGGAAAACCTGTATCATTAATAAAAGCATAAACCGAAAATAAGATGGAAGAATCTCGTAGAAATTTTATTAAAAAGGCAGTTATCGGTACAACAGCGGTAACTTTCGGAGGAATATTACCGTCCTTCTCTGCTAAGAGTTACGGCAATATTATGGGGGCCAATGAACGAATTAATATCGCTATGATGGGTGTAAACGCCCGTGGAAAAGCGCTAGCGAATAATTTTGCATTGCAGGCTAATTCACAAATTACTTATATCTGTGATGTTGACTCGGGTGCAATTGATCGTTGTATGCCAGAGGTGATGAAACGTCAAAAACATCAACCTAAAGCGGAAGGCGATTTCCGCCGTGCTTTAGAAGATAAAAACGTCGATGCACTAGTTGTTGCAGCTCCAGATCACTGGCATGCTCCTGCAGCAATCTTAGCCTCTTCGGCGGGTAAACACGTATACCTAGAGAAACCTTGTAGCCATAATCCGCATGAAGGAGAATTGCTGATCGAGGCCGTAAAGAAATATAAGAATGTCATACAAATGGGTAATCAACGACGTTCTTGGCCCAATGTGGCAGCCGGAATACGCGAAGTGCATAACGGAGCCATTGGAAAAGCATACTTCGCAAAAACATGGTATACGAACAATAGAGCGCCTATTGGTATCGGTAAAGAAGTTGCGGTACCAAACTGGTTAAACTTCGACTTATGGCAAGGACCAGCTCCTCGTCGGGCATATAAAGACAATATTCTTCATTATAATTGGCACTGGTTCTGGCATTGGGGAACTGGAGAGGCATTGAACAATGGTACTCACTTTGTCGATCTCGCACGTTGGGGACTACAAGTTGAATTCCCGACAAAGGTAACTTCCGTTGGAGGACGCTATGCACATAAAGACGATTGGCAAACGCCAGATACACAAACGATAGGTATGGAATTCGGCAATAACAGCATGATTACTTGGGAAGGTAGAAGCTGTAACGGATTGAAAACCGATGGTGCAACGGTCGGTGTCGTATTCTACGGTGAAAAAGGATCCTTGCAAATTAATGGAGATAACGCATATCAGATTTACGATTTAAATAGTAAATTGATAAAAGAAGTGCGCGATACCAATAAAGTGGAAGCGACTAGCTTAACCAATCCGTCTCAACAATTAGATGCAATACATATTCAGAACTTTTTCTCCGCAATTAAAAACGGTACGGCATTAAATTCTGATATCATCGGTGGTCATCAAAGTACCTTATTGGTGCAGCTAGGGAATATTGCTCAACGTACTGGAAAAGCATTGGATATCGATCCTAAAACAGGTAAGATATTGAACAACAAGGATGCTATGAATAAGTATTGGCAGCGTGAATACCAGAAAGGTTGGGAACCGAAGGTTTAATACGAATAGCCGTTTTGGTTAAATTGGAAGTGCAGGTCCATTAGTCGCTGTACAATTAATCGAGTAAACTACTAAATAACATTAATAATGTTTTTTGAGTTAATAAGTTTTACTGATTAATTAGTTATCTTGTGAATCAATCCGTTAATACGGTGTCATTGGATTTATATGGAAAAAAAGGAAAAAGTGTTAAACGGAGTAAAGGAGATTGCGCGAAGGGCAAAAGTGTCAATCGCTACAGTCGATCGCGTATTACATAATCGTGCTGGTGTTTCAGAGAAAACAAAAGCAAAGATTCTTGAAATCATTAAAGAGCTCGATTATAAACCTAACATACTTGCGAGACGCTTGGCATCTTCAAAAACCATGCATCTCTATACCCTTATACCAGAAAGATCTGCAGAGACTGACTATTGGGATGTACCTTTACAAGGTATTTTTCAAGCAGAAAATGAAATTAAGTTGTATAATGTCAAAGTTTCCAAATTCTTCTTTGATATGAACGATAAGCAATCGTTTATTGAACAAACCAAACGAATTTTAAAGGAAACCGATATTGATGGATTACTTTTAGCACCTGCTTTTGTCGAGGAAGCAATCACATTTACTGAAGAATGCAAGCGAAGAAATATCCCTTTTGTTTTTATTAACTCGGATATACCTCAACAAAAGAGCTTAAGTTATTTTGGTCCAAACCTTTTTCATAGTGGACAGACTGCAGCGCACTTAATACAATACCTAACCAAAGAAGCTGATAAAGTATTGCTTTTGAATATAGCGAAGGATATCGACTCGGATCACCATATTTTGCGTAAGCAAGAAGGCTTTATGCATTATTTCCAAGAAAATAGTCCTCGAACGATAGTGACCGAAAATCTATATGATACCAGCTATGCTGCGGTAAAGAAGGCGTTGTCAAAAATCGTTAAGGCGGATCCAGATCTACATCTAATCTTTGTAACCAATTCCAGGGTAGCATTAGTTGCTCGTTTTCTCAAAGAGATCGGAAAGAAGGATATTCTGCTGATAGGTTATGACTTTTTGCCAAACAACATCACGTATTTAAATGAAGGTTTGATTGATTTTCTAATCTGTGAAAAGCCGCAAGAGCAGGCCTATCGAGGAATAAAGGCTTTATATCGTTTTCTGATGTTTGAGGAAGATCAAGAAAAAGAATACTTTATGCCTATCGATATTATTCATCGCGAAAACCAACAGTTTTACAAGAATTAATGTGTATCCGAATAGATAAATGGACAACAATAGCTTCTGCTTTCTATTCGGGTACCTACACTAAAAAGAATAAAACCCTATCATCAAATTATATATAAACCTATGGATGTAAAAGAAATTGAAGTCGGTACACTCAAAGTGTATACTTTTGAAAATAGACGAGACCTAGGTTTAACGGCCGGGAAGCAGGCGGCAAACAGGCTTGTCGAATTGCAAAAATCTCCAGAGAAAATTGTTCGCATGATATTCGCATCTGCGCCGTCACAGTCCGAGACCTTAGCTCAACTCAGCGAAGAGCAGGGAATTGACTGGTCAAGAGTGGAGGCTTTTCATATGGATGAATATGTAGGGCTCCCGACATCACATCCACAGAGCTTCGGTCGGTTTCTGCAGGAGCATTTATTTGACAAAGTAAAAATTGCTAAGGCCAATTATATTAATGGTATAGCGGAAAATCCAGCCGAAGAATGTGCTCGTTATGAGGCATTGTTGAAGGAAGCTCCGATAGATATTGTTTGCTTAGGAATTGGCGAGAATGCACATATCGCTTTTAATGAACCGCATATCGCTGATTTCAATGATCCCTATTTTGTGAAATTGGTCGATCTAGATTTAACAAGCCGCCAACAGCAGGTGAATGATGGTTGTTTCGCTGTTCTACAAGAAGTGCCAACCCATGCAATTACCCTGACCGTGCCAGCCTTATTCGCTGGTAATAGTCTGTTTTGTATGGTGCCCGGACCAACAAAAGCATCGGCCGTAAATATGACGTTAAATCATGAAATTTCGAGCGACGTGCCAGCAACGATTTTGCGTACGCATCCAAATACTGGATTATATATCGATAAGGAAAGCGCCGCTCAATTAAACTAAATTGAAATGAGAAAATTAGCTTTTGCATTGTTAATCATCGCCAGCATGAATGCTTGTAAAACTGAAAAGGAAACGAATACAGGGAAACTCACCTTGATGACTTTAGATCCCGGACATTTTCATGCCTCTTTAATTCAAAAGAGCTTGTTGCCGGGTATTGATTCCCTTTGTTATGTTTATGGTCCGAAATCATTTGGCCTGACATCCCATATCGGCCTGTTGGAGCAATACAACAGTAGAGCAGATAACCCGACGCACTGGAAAATTGAACAATATGTTGGCTCCGATTTCTTAGCAAAGATGTTGGAAGAAAAGCCCGGAAATATTGTCGTACTAGCAGGGAATAATAAACAAAAAACCGATTATATTCATAAATCGGTATCTGCTGAATTAAATGTTCTTTCCGATAAGCCAATGGCAATTAATAAAGAAGGATTTAACCTCTTAATTGATGCCTTTAATGTCGCTGAAGAGAAAAAAGTGATGTTATACGATATCATGACCGAACGCTATAATATTTTCTCCATCCTTCAAAAGGAACTAATTCACAACAAGGAAATTTTCGGAACGCTAGAAAAAGGAACGGCGGAGCATCCAGCAATTATTAAAAACTCGGTTCATCACTTTTATAAAGAAGTATCTGGTAAACCGCTAATTCGACCTGACTGGTATTACGATGTAGAGCAGGAAGGAGAGGGGATTGTTGATGTGACGACGCATGCTATCGATTTAGTACAATGGCAGTGTTTTCCTGAAAACGTATTTGACTATAAAAACGATGTACAATTGTTGGGAGCAAATCGTTTTCCAACCAAGATTTCAAAGCAGCAATTTGAACAATCCACGGGGAGCACGAATTTCCCGGGTTTCTTGGAAAAGGATGTGAAAAATGATACCCTAAACGTTTATGCTAATGGTGATATTAACTATACACTGAAAGGCATCCACGTGAAAGTGGCAGTACAATGGAATTACCAAGCACCTGCAGGTTCTGGTGATACGCATTTATCACAGGTGAGAGGGACACGTGCTATCGTATCCATCAAGCAAGGAAAGGATGAAAATTATAAACCGAAATTATACATAGAACCAGTAAATAATACGGGTTTCACCGATGCAGAGAAAAAAAACATTGCCTCGGAAATTGAGAAGATTGCTAAAATCCACCAAGGGATAACACTTAAAGAAAAAGACAAAGGGTTTATCCTTGAAGTTCCAGAAACACTCGTCGAAGGACATGAAGAACATTTTGCACACGTCGCTAACAAGTTTTTTAACTACGTACGTGAGGGTAAGATGCCAGAATGGGAGAAATCCTATATGTTGACAAAATATTTTATTACGACAGAAGCCTTGGCAAAAGCCAAGACCATACGATAAACGATGTAATCCAAAACTAAACCTGAATTGGAAAGCGGACCTCATTGAGGTCCGCTTTCTTTTTTGATCAGTCATCCTAAAGTGTGTCGGCACTTTGAAACAGTCTACATCCCTTTCACTTCCCTTTCACTTCCCAATCACATCCCTTTCAACACCGGAAGAAGAGGGCTATGATAGGGATTTCTAGTGGCACTAATAGGTAGTGAAATAAACGTAGGTATTGAAGAAGTTCACGATTGGTTTTGATAGGAATGATTACTAATCAAAGGCTGAATCTAGATCATGTTCTAGATTGTACGAGCGTCATTGTTCACGTATACTCTTGGGAACTTCAGGAGCCTTATGAAGGGGTAATTCTTGAATATTTAATACGATGAATGTGGTTCTATAGTCCTTTTTGGTATATTTATTTTACTGCAAATCAGTGTTTTACGTACTTTATTTAAAATAATCTACTAAAATAGTAGACTTTATTTTTGAAAGCTTGTATATTTGTCAAATGTTATTCAATTGGCGTTGGTAACCGTATGTATTATTTTATTAAACTAAATCACTTTATGGAACACAATTTATCTAGTAAATCACCTCGACCTACCTTCCTAACAAATACTTCGATTCGCATGTGCATGCGAATGTGTCTTTAGTCATTTCCCTTTAACAAAAAAAAGGGAAGCATGGCTTCCCTCTTATTCAATAATGAAACAAGTTTTCAATTGGCGTTGGCACTTGTAAGTATTCACTATTAAACTAAAGCAAACATATGAAAAATATTGGAGTACTCCGGTATTTCAGTTTATTGCTATGGGCTTTTAGCTTGCTAATTTCTCAGCTCTATGCACAAGATAAACCAAAACCTATCATTAACGCATCTTTAGAAGGTGTTGTTCTAGATTCTTTAACACGACAGCCCATTGAGGGAGTCACCATACAATTGGAGGCCGTTACTCATGCGGTCAAGACCGATCGACAGGGACGTTTTCAGTTCGTAACTGGACAGAAATTGCCTTTCACAATTCAAGTCGCATATCTCGGCTATAAATCCAAAAAACTAGTAATCAATGTGTCACCAGCCGAAATTTTATTGACACCATCTTCGGAAGATTTGGATGAGGTTGTGGTTGTCGGATACGGTACGCAACGTCGTCGCGATCTGACGGGAGCTGTAGCTTCCTTGCCAGAGAGTTTTCTAAAACAGAAAGTGAGCTCCGTCGATCAAGCATTAAAGGGTGCTGTTTCTGGGGTTCAAGTAACTCAGACTTCTGGGCAACCGGGCGCAGGTGTAAGTATTCGTGTACGAGGAGGTGCATCGATACAGGGAGGTAATGAACCGCTCTACGTGATCGATGGTTTCCCTGTATATAATCAAACAGAAAGCACAGGCGTCAATAGTGGAACACCAGTAAATCCATTAGCGAGTATCAATCCAAGTGATATTGAAAGCGTCGAAGTGATGAAAGATGCTGCCGCGACCGCTATTTACGGATCAAGAGGTGCCAATGGTGTTATTTTAATTAGTACAAAAAAAGGAAAGGCCGGACGTGTGCAATTGAACTACGATGGGAGTGCTGGATGGCAATCGGTCGTAAAACAAATTGATGTCTTGAATGCAACAGCCTTTGCCAACCTTCGTAATGAGGTGCTGTATGATACGAATCCGAGCAAGGGTAAAAATCAATATCTCACGGAGGAGAAGATAAGCGAATTAGGAGAGGGAACAAACTGGCAGAAAGAAGCATTTCGCGTAGGGCAAGTGCAAAATCATCAGTTGTCATTAACGGGAGGTGCAGAGCGCGTACAATATTATCTTGGTGCTAATTACCTCGACCAAGAAGGGGTGATTATCAATACAGACTTTAAGCGCTTGGGCTTTCGCTCCAATATTCAGGCAAAGCCTTTTGAACGATTAGATGTTGCAGCAAATTTGACGGTTAATAAAACAAATTCTCAAATTGCTCCGTCGGGAATCGTAAATGCCTTGCTAATTATGCCTCCGACTGCGACGGTTTATGAGCCAGATGGGACTTACACCCTTAGAAACCCATTTGAAAATATCTTCGCCAATCCTATTGCAACATTAAGAGAGACAGAAAATCAGTCTAACAATTTACGAGTTTTAGGGACTACTTATGCGCAATATCAATTGGCGAAAGGACTTTCTGCTAAGGTGCTATTTGGAGTCGATCTGAGTAATCGAAATGACAAATACTACTTACCTTCTTATATCTATGAGGGCGCCGGAAGCAAGGGAAATGCAATCTTGGGGAACCTAGAAAATCAAGCTTGGTTGAATGAAAATACGTTGACTTATAGCGGCAATTTTGGACAACATGATTTAAACGTCTTGGTTGGGTTTACACAACAAGAAAGTACAACGAGTTTGTTTAACGCAGGCGCTTCAAATTTTGTGACCGACGAGCTGCTTTACAATAGTTTGCAAAGTGGATCAGTTATTATTCGTCCGAACTCCGATGCTTACAACTGGGTATTACATTCCTTTTTAAGCCGAATAAATTATAATTATGCGAATAAGTATTATGCTTCGGCTAGTATACGACGTGACGGAAGCTCACGATTTGGCAAAAATAATAAATGGGGAAACTTCCCTTCCTTGGCTTTGTCTTGGAGAACAAGTAAAGAAGATTTCTTCAGCAATCTACTTCCTGTTATTAACGATTTGAAATTTCGGGCAAGCTTTGGAGCCACCGGAAATCAAGAGATTGGACAATACCAATCTTTGGCGACGCTATATGCATTAAATTATTTCTTCGGAAACCAAGTGCTGACTGGCTTTGCCTCTCAGCGCGTTCCAAACGCCGAATTGGGCTGGGAAACTACTTATCAGTATGATGCAGGGATTGACGTCGCTTTCCTCCAAAGTAGAATTCAAATATCTGCGGATTATTACTATAAGCGTACAAAAGATCTATTGTTGAGTGTGGAGATCCCTTGGACAAGTGGTTACGGTACCTCTTTGCAGAATTTCGGTTCTGTAAGCAACAAAGGGGTAGAACTTAGTATCAAAACCAGGAATATTCAAGGTAATTTCGATTGGGACTCTGACTTAAACGTTTCTTTCAATCGGAACAAGGTGCTATCGATAGGTGATGGCTCAAGCCAATATATCAGTGGTAATTACCTTATTGCTGTTGGGAAGCCGCTGGGTACATTTTATGGAACAGCGACCGACGGCATTTTGCAAACTGGCGAAGAAGTTACAAAGGGAATTTATACGGGCAATGCGACACCAAAAGCCGGAGATCGATTGTATAAAGATATTGATGCTGATGGGAAGTTTACCGCTGCGAACGACCGAACAATCATTGGAAACGCTCAGGCTGATTTAATCTTCGGCTTTAGCAATAATTTGTCCTATAAAGGATTTGACTTAAGTTTTCTAATTCAAGGAACGCTTGGAAACCAGATTTTGAATATTAATCGACAGAATTTGGAAATGTTTACTGGCCAACAGAATGCTTCTATTGATGCATTGGATCGTTGGACTCCAACTAATCCGTCTCAAAGTTATCCGCGTGCAAAGCTAGATCCTGCACCAATTTTTTCCGATCAGTTTGTTGAATCCGGAAGCTTTCTGCGCTTAGCGAATGTACGGTTCGCTTATTCACTTCCAAAAACATGGTTAAACGACGCGCATGTCAATCAGGCTCAGCTTTATTTTACTGGACAAAACCTACTAACAATTAGTAATTATAGAGGATTTGATCCAGAAGTAACTTCTGGAAGTAATGTGCAAATAGGTACTGATGCGGGAATCTATCCGGCTGCAAAATCACTGTCTTTGGGTCTTTCATTAACCTTTTAATCGATTAACATGAAAAAAAGATATCTATCCATATTCATTATTATTGCTCTTTTCACAGGCTCTTGCTCGAAATTAAATGAAGAACCTACTGCTATATTGGTTAATGAGCAATTCTACCTCGATGAAGCGCAAGCAATCGCAGGACTGACAGGAACTTACAGAAAGCTTTACGAATCGGGACAATCCTTATACAATGGATTATTTCAAATTGGCGTTGAAATGGCAACGGATGATTACGAAGCGGGCCCGAGGGCTCGAAATGCTCACGTTCGTGCGATTAGCAATCTAACACACGATCCATCGAATGATCGGATGGAGCAATTATGGAAGCAGAGTTATGATGCAATTAATGCATCAAATTTGAATATCCTAGCCATCGAGAAAATAGCTGCGGCTAAGATTGATGCTAACATTCAAAAGCGATTGATTTTAGAAGCGAAGTTCCTTCGCGCACTTCACTATTTTAATTTGGTTCGTTGGTTTGGTGGAGTACCGCTACAGTTGGTTCCTATTAATAGTTTGAGCAAAGATGAGCTTTACGTTTCCAAGTCATCGGAAGAGCAAGTTTACGCGCAAATTATTAAAGATTTACTGGAAGCAGAGGCCTTACCAAACTATAAGACTTATGCGGATAAGGATAAGGGCAGAGCGACTTCTGGGGCTGCGAAAAGTTTATTAGCTAAAGTGTATTTAACGCAAAAAGATTACGCCAACGCACGTGCAAAAGCGGATGAAGTTATAACACAAGAAGGTTATAGCTTATTTGAAGAATTCGCTGATGTTTTTGATGTGGAGAAAAAGAATGGTAAAGAGCATATTTTCTCAGCGCAGTTTAAAGGCAATTCTGGTTATCAAGGGAACTCCCTTGCCGGCCGATCGGCACCTGCTGATATACCAGGTATCAATGGAGATTATGCGGATGCTTTACATGTGCAGGGCGGTTTGTATGCATCCTATGAAAATGCAGATACACGCCTTCCTGTGACCTTTACCTTAGGTAAAATTTCGCCAGTCGACGGAAAATTCTATAACCTCTCAACACCGCAATTCAACAAGTATTACGATGAGTCTGTCGTTGGAAATCAAAGCCAATCTTCTAAGAATACGCCGATTATACGTTATGCGGAGGTTCTATTAATTTTTGCAGAAGCAGAGAATGAAATCGCAGGGCCAAGTGTTGCGGCGCAAAATGCCTTAAATACGGTTCGCAAAAGAGCAAATGCCACTTTACTGACAGGGAATCTTTCGAAAGAGTCATTCCGCGATGCAGTATTTGAGGAGAGACGAAAGGAACTTGTTTATGAATATCAACGCTGGTTTGACTTAGTCCGCAGAGGCGCAGATTACTACATCGCGAAGCTAAAGGCCGCTGGAAAGTCGAATGCTGCCGCTCGTCACTTACACTTTCCTACGCCTCAGCGTGAGTTGAATTTGAACCCCAATTTGAAACAGCATCCAGACTGGATTAATCATTAATCAATATGAAAAGAAAAAGTATTACTATAAATGCCCTCTTGCTCTTACTGTCACTTTCAGTATTTGCTCAAGAAAAGAGACCGAATATCGTCCTTATTCTAGTCGATGATTTAGGGTTTTCAGATATAGCACCTTATGGCGGAGACGAGTTGCAAACCAAGCATATCAATCAGCTCGCCAAAGAAGGGACTAAGTTTCAGGAGTTTTATAATAACTCCATTTGTGCGCCAACTCGTGCTTCCTTATTGACGGGACAATATTCGCACAAAGCAGGAATAGGCTATTTCAATGTGAACTTAGGTTTGCCTGCCTACCAAGGATTTTTAAATAAAGAGTCACTTACTCTGGCGGAGGTTTTGAAAAACTCAGGCTATTCAACGATCATTTCTGGAAAGTGGCATGTGGGTGACGATTTCGATCAATGGCCCGCTCAACGTGGTTTTGAACGATCTTTCAACTTTGTTGGAGGAGCATCCAATTTCTATGAGATCAATAACCCGGACAGTGCAACGGTAAGCTTGTATAAAAATAATGAACCCTTCTATTTAACGAAGGATAAATATTTAACAGATGAAATTACAGAACAGGCTATTGGATTCTTAAAAGAACAGCAGAAAGATAATAAACCATTCTTTTTATACCTAGCGTATAATGCTCCACACTGGCCGCTTCAAGTGCCGGAGGAAGAAACGCAGAAATATAAAGACGCATATTCATTAGGCTGGGATAGCTTGCGTATAAAACGTTTTGAGCAAGCGCAAGCGAAAGGTGTTTTTCCAAAAGGGCAGGCCATCACGCAACGCGATAGCAGTATACAGGCCTGGAATAGATTGACTTATGATGAGCAACAATATTGGAAGAGACGCCAGCAGGTTTTTGCTGGAATGATTGATCGTGTAGATCAAAATATTGGTCGCATTCAGAAAACACTGAAGGAGTTAAAAAAGGATAAAAACACCATTATTATTTTCTTATCGGACAATGGGGCACAGGGGGGCGAAAGGAATCGAATTTACACATCACGAACAAGTGGTACTGTAGGTTCGGCAGGTTCTTACGATGTACAAAATAGTAATTGGTCGCAAACAGGAAATTCACCGCTTCGCAGCTATAAGGATAATCCTTATGAGGGTGGTATTTCTGCTCCATTTATCGTATGGTACCCTAAAGAAGTCAAGGCAAATCGCATTAAGCGCGGAACGGGTCATTTAATTGATATTGCGCCAACGCTGTATGATTTCGCAGAGGCGAAGTATCCGACATCCTTCGCAGAGGTAGAGACAAATCAACTGCCCGGTAAAAGTTTAAGATCCCTGTTAAACTCAGATCAAGTTCAAGTCGAACGCGACAAACCTTTATGTTGGGAGCGCGCAGGTAACCGTGCGGTGCGGTATGGACAATGGAAGTTGGTTTCCATTTTTCGCAAAGGGAACGTTTGGGAACTTTATAACATCGATGAAGATCGTGCTGAAAACATTGATTTAGCTTCAAAACACCCGGAAATTGTGAAGGAGTTGGCTGGTTATTATGGCGATTGGGCAAAGGAGAATGCAGTGATCGACTACCGCAAGATTCAACAACAACGTATCATTCGTTAAAGAAGGAAAACACATGAAAAAGATATTAATATACCTAATTACCGCTGCGAGTATTCATTTTGTGAAAGCACAAGAACAGCGACCTAATATAATCTTGATTTTAGCAGATGACCTGGGTTATTCTGATCTCGGGGCATACGGGTCAGAAATTGAAACCCCTAATCTGGATCGTCTAGCGAAGGAAGGGCTTAGACTCCGGGAGTTTTACAACAATTCAATCTGTGCTCCTACGAGAGCTTCATTATTGACAGGGCAGTACCAGCACAAGGCCGGCGTTGGCTACTTTTCAAACGACCTAGGTCTACCTGCTTATCAAGGATATTTAAATAAGGAATCTTTAACGATTGCCGAAGTACTGAAGGAAAGTGGATATATCACGCTGACTTCTGGAAAGTGGCATGTTTCCGGGAATGGACAAAGTTATCCCTGGCAAAGGGGATTTGACTACGTTTACCCTAGGGACGATAAGAATGCGAATTCAGGAGCACCTGGTTTAAAGACAGCAAAAACTGACGCTGAAGGGTATCCTACGCAAGAGACCTTTTCAACGAACCTTATTACGCGGAATGCAATTGGGTTCTTGGACAGTATTAAGAGCAAGAAGGATCCATTCTTTTTATATCTAGCACACACGGCTCCACACTGGCCGTTAGTCGCTCCAAAGGAAGATATCGCACGTTTTAAAGGGAGATATGACAAGGGCTGGACTGCAATTCGTGAAGAGCGATTAAAAAAACAAAAGGAAATCGGTGTTATACCGGCTGATTTAATCCCGTCAACCGTAGATGCTGATCAATATGCTTGGGATAAGCTTTCGTTTGATCAACGTGCGCTATGGGCAAAAAAGATGGAGGTATTCGCTGCAATGGTATATCGTCTTGATCAGAGTATCGGCGAGTTGTTAACTCACTTAGAGAAAAATGGACAGCTGGATAATACGTTGATTGTTTTTCTTTCCGATAATGGCGCGCCTGCTGAAGATTTAGTAAAGTGGCATCATGGCGCTTCTAAAAACTACGGATCCGTTGGTACGGTTGGATCCTATGAATCACAGAGTAAAAACTGGTCGTACGCTAGTAACACCCCTTTTAAAGCCTTTAAAGACTATACTTACGAAGGGGGAATTAACAGTCCATTTATTGCTTGGTTTCCAAAACAAATTCAACAAGGAGGTATTAAACAAGGTACTGGCCATATTATAGATTTAGCGCCAACTTTCTATGAGTTAGCTAAGGCAACTTACCCTGCATCTTTTAAGGATACGAAAACGAATGCCTTAGCTGGTAAAAGTTTATTGCCTTTGCTGACCAGCAATGATCAGCACGTGGATCGGGAAGAGGGGCTATTTTGGGAAAGGGCAGGAAATAGAGCTGCTCGAATAGGTAAATGGAAGCTGGTATCCACTTGGCCATCTTATAAGTGGGAGCTGTATAATCTAGAAGCGGACCCAACGGAAACAAAGGATGTTGCTGCGCATAATCATCAAGTTGTTTCACAGCTGTCGCAGGCTTATTTTAAATGGGCCAAGCAAAATTCAGTTGTTGATTTTGCAGAATTAGAGGATAAAGAGCCTGCTATGATGAAGGAATTTCGTAAAAGTAAAATACAAGAAATTGAAGCGCCAGCCTTTCGCTTCTAAGCATCGAAACAAATAAACAACTAATGCAGATAATCCCTATCTTAAGCTTTTATTTTAACAATATGCTTAGAGGGATTTTTTGCAATTTTATTTTCGCTATACTTTGCACACAGGTAAATGCGCAACAAGTTGTTCCATTTAAGTTAAATGGGGCGAATAATATATTGGTAACCGGCGTTTTAAATGAGAAAGATACATTAGCATTGATGTTTCAAATTGCTATGAATGAAGCATCGCTTTCTCCGGATCGAGGTACTAAAGCTCAAGACTTGATATTTGATCATTCTGTATTTCCGGAGGGAGTCAGTGTGAATAATCGGATTCAAATTGGGGAAATTCATTTAGACAGTATGATCGTTTTTAATAATGAACATACAGGGCCAACGGCAGAAGGTAAAATTGGATTGGATTTATTTCAGGGACAAGTTTTTGAAATAGATTATGATCAACAGCTTTTGAAAACACATTTAGAACTCCCTGATACTTCTACATATCAAGCTATCCCATTAAACGTACGAAATGGACAGTTATTTCTGACTTTAGATTTGCAGATCAATCATGTCAATATGCAAGATCAATTTCTGCTGCAATCGGGTTACGCCGGAGGCTTGCTTTTTTCAAATCGTTTTGCTGATGAGCATCAGATGGACAAGAATATTGAAGTCTATGCGGAGAAGAAATTGATGAATAGTGCAGGACAGACTATGATAACCAAACAAGGAATCCTTTCGGAATTTCATCTAAATGATATATCAATGGTTAATATGTCGGCGGGCGTTTTTATTGGCGAGATAAAAATGCAGCGTGTTGGATATTTTGGTGCAGACTTATTACGCCGTTTTAATTGGATTTTTTCTCAAGATCGTCGAACTGCATATATCAAGAAAAGCAAATATTTTGACGCGCCGGCCTACAGGATTTAATTGCTGATGATATTTTTCATCTTATTTTTCTTAAATAGTTTTATTTTAGAGACGTAAAAGACAAAACAGAACTATGGCATCAGGGATATTTGCGGTATTGGACGATATTGCGGCATTAATGGACGACGTGGCGGTAGCCAGCAAATTAGCAACAAGTAAGACAGCGGGTATATTAGGAGACGATTTAGCGGTAAACGCTGAAAAAGCAACAGGTTTTCTAGCGAGTCGAGAAATACCGGTATTATGGGCAATTACGAAAGGTTCATTTGTCAATAAGCTTATTATTGTGCCCATTGCGTTACTCCTTAACGCATTTTTTCCGATTGCGATTAAATACATATTGATTTTAGGTGGTTTCTATCTTGCATTTGAAGGCGTAGAAAAGATTATTCATTACTTCTTTCATCGTGAAAAGGAAGGGCGTGAAGTTATTCAAAAAGATATAGATCAGGGGGAGATTGCAGAGAATGCAAAGATTAAATCGGCTATTACTACCGATTTTATTTTGTCTGTCGAGATCGTGATTATCGCTCTAGGTACGGTTCTGGATCAATCTTTACCGGTTCAGATATTAACGGTTTCAGTCGTTGCCATATTAGCGACAGTTGGCGTATATGGTATTGTTGCTTTGATTGTACGTATGGATGACATGGGCTATTCTTTAATCAAAAAAACAAACGATAAGGGTATTGCTGCTAAGATTGGACATCTGCTAGTGAAATTATTGCCAATTATAATTAAATCACTAGGTGTGATAGGAACGATAGCTTTGCTTATGGTTTCGGGTGATATCTTCGTTCATAATATTGATTACTTACATCATATTCTACCTTCTGTTCCTGTGATTATAAAAAACTTTGCGGCAGCAATTGTAGGTGGTTTATTAGCACTTGCGCTGGTATCAATTGGGAAAAGCTTGTTCGGGAAGAAAAAAACAACAGCAGCACATTAAAATTAAACGTTCGTTCCTAATTGAATAGGAAGTTTATATCGTATTTAGAGCCGTTCATTCGAACGGCTCTTTTTTTAAATAAAATCTGTATTTCTCGCCATTCAGGCAATATTGAACAAATAATCCCCCTCTTTAATCAATATCAACACCCCTTATAGTTAATTTCCTAGCATCTTCGGACAACTGATTTAGAACCGTTATATTATGCTGAGAAAAATTTATCACACGATTTTCCTACTTCTTGGACTATCCTTCATTGGGAGTTTACAGGCTCAGACTAGCCAACGACTGATTAATGATTGGGAGTTTTTAAGATCTGATCTTGGTGGCATTTGGGAAGGGATTCGCCCCGTTCCGAATGGAGCTCCAGAATCGGTTCCTATTTGGTCCAAAGTGCAGCTCCCTCATACTTATAATGCTAGCGATGCGGTAAATCCTCATGAGAATTATTATCAGGGTCCGGCTTGGTATCGTACGCAACTTTATTTAGAAAATCCTTATGCAGACGGACGTATGCTATTACATTTCGAGGGATCTGGACAGAAAACAAAAGTTTATGTCTTTGATCAATTGGTCCAGGAGCATGTCGGTGGCTATGACGAATGGTATGCAGATATTACTGATGCGGTTGCTAAGTTTAAAGCATCGCCTGACGCTAAGCGATTTAAAGGAAAAGTGCCCGTTTTAATAAGAACAGATAATAGTAGAGATCTAGAAATGATTCCTTCGGATTTGTCTGATTTTACACTATTTGGAGGACTTTATCGTTACGTTAACTTAGTTTATACTCCAAAACTTTCTGTACAACATGTATTTTCTGATATTGCTCTTCAGCCCAATTTAAAAGGGGCTACGGTAGCTTTAAAGGGCAGACTCTTTAATCCGGCTAAGCTAACGGAAGCCACACTGCAAACGAAAATATATGATCCTCGTGGGAAGCAAATTTTAATCAAGCAACAAACGATTTCTATTGCTGCAGATGGTAATTTTAGTTTGGCATCTTTCCAAGTTGCTAAACCTATGTTATGGAGTCCTGATCAACCGAATCTTTATCGTGTTGAGCTTGCTGCAATTGCAGGCAAAGATACGGCAGTATTGAAGCAACAGATTGGTTTTCGATCTTTCGAGTTTGTAGCATCTGGCCCGTTTAAACTCAATGGTGAGCGCTTATTATTACGAGGAACACACCGGCATGAGGATCATGCTGCCGTTGGGCAAGCAATGACTGAAGCGCAGATTTGGGATGAGATGCGCCTGATGAAAGACATGGGGGTTAACTTTATCCGTCTTGGGCATTACCAGCAATCTAGAATCGTATTAGAAGCATGTGACCAATTAGGAATATTAGTATGGGAAGAGATTCCTTGGTGTAGAGGAGGCTTAGGAGGCCCGGTTTACAAAGAGCAAGCTCGTCGCATGTTGACAAACATGATTGAACAACATTATAATCACCCTTCCATTATTATTTGGGGATTGGGGAATGAAAACGACTGGCCTGGCGATTTTAATGAATTTGACCAACAAAAGATACGCGCATTTATGAGCGAATTACATCAGCTTTCTCATAAGCTTGATGATTCAAGAAAGACGGCAATTCGTCGTTGTGATTTCTGTAAGGATATTGTTGACGTTTATTCTCCATCGATTTGGGCGGGTTGGTACCGCGGTGTCTATACCGATTATAAGACTGCAAGTAAGACAGAATTCGATCGTGTAAACCATTTTTTACATGTCGAGTGGGGGGGAGATAGTCATGCTCGTCGCCATTCGGAAACGCCAGACGAAGGTTTATCCGAAGTGATGCGTAGTACTTCCGCCGATGAGCGTGCAGGTGATGCTTCCTTATTTGGTGGTCCAGCACGAGTATCGAAAGATGGTGATTGGAGCGAAAGTTATATTGTCAATTTGATCGATTGGCATCTAAAAGAACAAGAAACAATGCCTTGGTTGACTGGTACCGCATATTGGCCATTTAAAGATTTTACAACGCCAGTACGTCCAGAAAACCCAGTGCCTTATATGAATCAAAAGGGCGTAGTTGAACGTAATCTAAATAAAAAGGAATCATTTTATGTATTCCAATCCTACTGGACAGAAGAACCAATGGTACGTATTTACGGACATAGCTGGCCAACGCGTTGGGGAGAAGAAGGGCAGGAACGTATGGTAAAAGTATATTCTAATGTCGAGGAGGTTGAGTTATTCCACAATGGAATTAGCCTTGGAAAGAAAAAACGCAATTCCCAAGACTTCCCTGCAGCCGGACTGCGCTGGATGGTGAAGTTTAAAAAAGGTGAGAATAATTTTAAGGCGATTGCTAAAAAAGGGAAATTACAGATTGAAGATCAGATAACCCAACACTATCAAACAGAGAAGTGGGGTAAGTCTGCGAGTATCAGCTTAGCAGCCATAGAGACTAAAGGAGATACTGTTTTGCTTGAGGCGAAGTTCCTAGATGCAAAGGGAATTCCTGTTCTTGATAGTCGAGAGTATTTAGAGTTTGCTTCTGCGGGTGATGGCTTTTTAATTATTGATCAAGGAACATCTGACGGGAGTAGTCGTTTACAAGCTTATAACGGACGTGCCTTAATTCGATTTGTACGTACGGGGAAAAACGGAGTCGTATCCGTTAAAGGGGATCAAATAGGATCGACAGTATTGCCCATTGAAGGGAATACAGTTAACGTGAAGGATCAAGTTATTGAACGCTTGAAAACACAGGTTATACAAGATGCGGAAAAAGCTCTAAAAGCGCCAATTAAGACGATCAGCTCTATTACAAGCGAACGTAGTTTAGGGACAAAGAATGACTTTTATTCTGAAGGCGATTATTGGTGGCCAAATCCTGCGAATCCAGACGGTCCCTATATCCGTAAGGATGGAATGAGCAACCCGGAAAACTTTGTAGCGCATCGGGAATTATTGATGGGCTTTGGAGATATCGTTAGCGACTTAGTTTCTGGTTGGTTATTAACAAAAGACCATCGCTATGCAAAGCAAGCAATTGCACACGCAAAAGCATGGTTCATGGATAAAAACACGCATATGAATCCTTCAATGAACTATGCGCAAGCAATTAAAGGGGTAGCATCCGGACGGGGTATTGGATTGATTGATGGTATTCACTTGATTGAAGTTGCCCGTTCGATGGAGCATTTGAAAACTGCTGGAGAGTTGAATGCAACGGAGCAGCAGGCTATCAACGAATGGTTTGCGTCTTATTTGCAATGGATGAACACACATCCATATGGTCTTGAGGAGAAAGCCACAAAGAATAATCATGCCTCGTGCTGGTTATTACAGGCAGCAGCATTTGCGCGTTATACAGAAAATCAGGCTATCCTCGATTCATGTGTACACCGCTTCCAAGAAGTAATCCTTCCAAATCAAATGGCTGACAATGGCAGTTTTCCGTTAGAATTGGCGCGAACAAAACCCTACGGATATTCACTTTTTAACTTAGATATCTTTGCTGGAATAACGCGTATACTTCAAAAGCATAGTCCAAATATCGCAAGATTGACCGCGGATGGGAAGAACTTAGAAAAAGGGATTGACTTCATGTATCCGTATATAGTTGATAAAGCAAAGTGGTCATATCCCCAAGATGTTATGTATTGGGACAATTGGCCTATTGCACATTCTTTCTTGCTTTTCGGAGCGCAGGATTATCAACGAGAAGACTTATTGGCAGCTTGGATGAAACTGCCTTTAAACTATAGTGAATTGGAAGTTCGTCGAAATTCACCGATGCGACATCCCTTGCTGTGGATTCTTTAAATAGTTTGAAAAGAATGCTGTAAAAAGCAATTTCTACCCCTAATAGAGCAATTTCTACCCCATACAATTTTAACCAATTAAGACATTTGTCTTACTCGAGTCTACTCGAGAAACTTATTTTACCAAATTAAAACCTATCAGTTATGATGAGATCATGCATCCACCTCAGTAGGAGCTGCTGTATCATAATTGGACTTATTTTTATTGTTCAATTATCATATGCGCAAACTCTGCGAACTATTCAAGGCATCGTACGTCTGCAAGACGGAACGCCTGCCGCCAATGTCAGCGTATCTATTAAAAACAGCCAACAAGGTACTTCAACGAATGAAGCAGGGGAGTTTCGATTGCAAGTTGCCAATGGAGCTATTTTACAATTCCGATTATTAGGTTATCAAACACAAGAACTTACGATTGGAACTCAATCTAATCTTCAAGTAACGCTAGTCGAAAACCAAGAAAATCTTGACGAGGTTGTTGTCGTAGGTTATGGTACCCAAAAGAAAGTAAATCTAAGTGGTGCCGTGAGCCAGGTAGCTGGTGAAGAACTTGTAGACCGCCCTAATGTAAACTTAACTTCCGCTTTGCAAGGTGTACTACCTGGCGTCTCGATTACGCGCAGTAGTGGAAATCCTGGGGATGAGGGAAGTGGTATTCGGGTTCGTGGCTTCAGTTCAGTCAATAGCATGTCTGCCTTGGTGTTGGTCGATGGGATAGAGATGGATTTAAACTTAATCAATCCTGACGACGTAGAATCTATATCGGTATTAAAAGATGCTTCTGCATCTGCAATATATGGTGCTAGAGCTGCGGGAGGTGTTGTTTTAGTGACAACCAAGAAAGGGAAAGCTGGAAAACCGACAATTAACTACAATAACTATTACGGTATCAATATCGCTGCGCGTCGTCCAGAGCGCTTAAACTCATGGGACGAGCAGGTTTTAATTGATGAGGCTAGATCTAATGCGACGGGGAACCCTGAATTCACAGAAGAACAGCTAGAATGGTTAAAAAACCCGAATTTCTGGTACAGACCGAATCCTACACAAGATCGTTGGGAGTATTTTGGAAACAATAACTGGATAAAGGAGGGAATGAACAAGTATAGCGATATGCATAATCACAATCTTTCTTTAAGTGGTGGTGGTGAGAAGGTGACATATAATGTCTCCGGAGGATATTATAACAGAAATGGCGTATTACGGTATGGACCAGATGATAACTCGCGCTACACTATCCGGACGAACTTATCAGCAGAAGTAAATAAGTATGTTCAGCTGGATATCGCAGCTAATTATGTAGGATCTGAAATTAATCAAAATGCCTACGGTACGCAGCAGATCATTAACCGTATGTATCGAAGCAGAACACGTCAGAGTCTATATACACCAGCCGAAGATATCACAGGGCAGCCTTTCAATGGAGACTTGCAAATCAATCCGATTGATATTCAACAAAACGGTGGCCTTTACAGACGCTTATACGAATCTTTTACTGGTCGTGCGAACCTAAAGATTAAGAATATTGTAGACGGCTTAAATATCGATATTTCGGCTTCTCGAAATCAAGACTATTACAATATGCAACGTGATCGTCGTACAATCGTATGGTATGGAAGAACAACAAACACGATTCGTTCGAAAGTAAATGATCCAAATTCAACCGATCGCGCAAAGAATAGAGGATATCTAAATAATCTACAAGCGGTTGCATCCTATAATTTCAAAGTTGCTGAAGATCATAACTTCACGATTCTAGGAGGTACATCATTTGAAGAATATCGCAAAGACGAATTGGTAGCTGGAGCGCAATCATTAATTACCAATGACTTCTATAGTTTGAATTATGGTAATCCAGCAACGAAGACAAATGGAGATGATATTCAAACATGGGCAATTGGCTCATACTTTGGAAGATTGAACTACAACTTTAAAGAACGCTATCTATTTGAAGCATCGTTTAGATATGATGGTAGTTCGAGGTTGGCACCAGAGAATCGTTGGGAAATGTTTCCTTCATTTTCTGCAGCATGGAGACTAGATCAGGAAGCCTTTATGAAAGATCAAACGGTTTTCGATTTATTAAAAGTTCGTGCTTCTTGGGGACAATTGGGTAATGGTGCATCTTTAGGACTGTACGACTATATACCGCTATTGTCAAGTGGACTTCGCGAAAGCGCAAGTGATAACCCGTATTTGGTGTTCAACGATGTTCGCGAACAATACTTGTTTCAAAAGCAATTGGCTTCACCACAAAAGACCTGGGAGGTTGTTCAGCAAAGTAATATTGGACTTGACTTCGCTGTCTTGAAAAATCGCCTTGCCTTTACTGGCGACTACTACGTAAAGCGTAACAAAAATATGTTGGCTGCGTTGAATCTGCCTTCCATCATCGGGATTGACGTGCCGTACTTCAACGTTGGTGAACTGAAAAGTTGGGGATGGGAGTTTGATGTAAAATGGAAAGATAAAATCAATCAATTTAGGTATTCTGTAGGATTTAACTTATCTGATAATCAAAATGAACTCGTTCGTTTTGATGGTAGAAATATCGTAAATGAAGGTGTTGTAGACCTTCTTGAAGGTTATCCGATGAACACCGTATGGGGATATAAAACCGATGGTTATTTCCAATCCAAAGAAGAATACGAACAGTATAAGCAGCAGGTCAACACACCGTTTTTTCCAAACAATGCTGGGGCTGGTGACGTGAAGTATTTAGATGAGAACGGTGATGGCGTTATTTCGGCAGGAGAGGGTACACCAAACAATCCTGGCGATCTTGTTAATTACGGAACATCCAATGGTCGTTATTTCTACGGCTTCAATATGGGCTTCCAGTACAAAGGATTCGACTTCAGCGCGATGTTTCAAGGTGTTGCTAAACGTTCTTTTGTTATTGCAACAGAAACCTTATCGCCTATGCTTGGAACCGCAGACTTACCTTGGACGATCCATTTAGATCATTGGTCTCCAGAGAATTCTAATGCAACATTTCCTCGAATGTATCAGACAAGCTCGCATAATTATAGACCGTCCGATAAATGGATTCAAAATGGAGCTTACTTACGCTTAAAGAATGTTCAGCTTGGCTATACACTGCCAATCAAATCAGAAGCAATCCGGAAGTTGAGAGTATTCTTCTCGGGACAAGATCTTTGGGAATCCACCAAGGTGATGGAAGTATTCGACCCTGAAGTTCCAAATAATGTTGGGGCGACAACTTACCCTTTTTTCCGTACCGTTTCATTTGGTCTTAACATGACCCTTTAATACCTAGTCATATGAAAGCATTAAAAACTATATTCACCAATATCGCTATAGTGGCAGCCTTAAGTATGACGGCCAGCTGTAGCTTAGACCGCTTCCCAGAAACGACATTCTCAGATCAAGAATTCTGGAATACAGAATCTGACCTAAGATTTGCTGCCAATAGATTATACCAACAGCTAGATGGTTTCGAATTGGATAATCGTGGCGACGATAATGTCAACCAAACTGTAAACTTGACTAGTAACGGCGCATGGAGTATTCCTAGTACAAGCGCAAATTGGTCAGACCCCTATAAAATGATATTCACGGCCAATAATATCTTAATCAAAGGAGAGAAGGCAAGCTTAAGTGAAGACATTAAGAATAGATATTTTGCAGAAGCCAAGTTCTTCAGAGCTTATGCGTACTTTCAGTTGATACAGCGCTATGGTGATGTACCTTTTCTAACGAAAACATTGGACTTTAATTCACCAGAGTTGAATATGCCTAGAACGCCTAAGGCGGAAATTGCAAAGCAGCTTTATGAGGATTTAGATTATGCGAAGGATTGGTTACCAACAATGAAATCTATTCCTGCTGCCGATTATGGACGTGTTAGCAAAAGCACCGCACAAGCTTTAAAAGGACGAATCGGTTTATTCCTAGGAACATATGCTAAATATCACGGTGGATCTGATGCGCAGACGCATTTACAGCAAGCAGTCGACGGTTCTAGCTATGTAATGCAACAAGGGCATCAGCTATTGGCGGACTACTCGAAGCTTTTTAATCAAGAGGGAGAGGGACCGTCCAATTCAGAAAATATCTTTGTGAAGATCTATGGAGTTGATGCTTCCAATGTTATTCTGGCCCATAACTATTCTCGAGATCTTGAAAATGGTCGCGTTGCTATGACACGTAATTTTATCCGTCAATATCTTTATGCGGATGGATTACCAGCATATAATGAACGCAACGAATTGAAAGCTAAAAGATCTTCTTTCTATGTGGCTGAAGGTGCAGAAGCCAGCTATAATGAAGTTTTAGACAATAGGGATCCGCGCTTAGGCTTGACTGTATTTCGTGCTGGAGAACAGGCCTATAAAGGAACATGGACACCTACAACGACATTAGGATCTCGTACGGCATATGCAACTAAGAAAGGATTTAATATCCCCGATTGGCAAACGTCTGGTTCTGGTACAACAGATAAAATATTAATTCGATATGCGGAAGTTTTATTGAATTATGCGGAAGCGCAATTTGAGCTCAATGGATCAATTTCCGACGATGATTTGAATAAGTCAATTAACTTATTACGAGCGCGTGTAGGAATGAATGTTTCACTGTCGAACGCTTTCGTTACAACAAATCAATTAAGTATGTTGGAAGAAATACGTCGTGAAAGAAATGTGGAGTTGGCTTTCGAAGGTTTCCGTTATCCAGATATTATCCGTTGGAAGTTAGCAGAACATGCTTTAACGCAAACTCTACTTGGTGCAAAATACAATGCAACAGACTGGGTAGGGGCGGATATCAAAAACTTAAATCTAAATGCCGATCAAATTCTGATCGTTGAAGATAAAAGTACGCGTCGTTTTGACCCATCGAAAGATTATTTATATCCTGTACCCTTGAATGAGATTTCGTTAAGTGGTGGTGCAGTTGTTCAAAACCCTAACTGGAAATAATATGAAAACGAATTTAGATAAAATAAGAAGTAATACCGTTCGAGTTTTAGTGCTTTTGATGACGATTACTACGCTGTTTTCTTGTAAAGAAGATCGTGATGTGATGGCCGGTTTGCCAGAATATGAACATCATTATTATATTGTTTATGTTCCAAATAACAACTCTGCCGTAACAGTAAAGCGTTCCCAAACTGCGTTATTGGAATTACCCGTTCAATTCTATTCAGAATTTGAAAGAAGCTACGATGCCGTTGCCAATTATATTGTAAGTGTAGATGGCATCAATAGCCCGGCGGAGATTGGAAAAGACTTCGAGGTAGTAGATGCTTCGGGGAATAAGTTGAATCCTATCGCTGGGAAATACGAATTGATTTTCCCTAAGGCGAAGAAAGATCAAGCAAAGATCTATATCAAATTATTGAACAATTCGGCTGCAACTGGCAGGCGTACAGTAGCAATCAATTTGCAAGATAATGTTCAGGAGCAATTCCGTGTAGATATATTTTCAACAGCTTTTAAGAGGACAATCAACATCGACTAAACTGTTCTTTAGCGAATAGCTATTTACCAACCCAATTTATTGGGTTGGTATTATTTGTTTATAAGGACTACATTGATTTGAATAATTCCTCGAAAATGTCTATTATGTAGATGCCAAATAAGCCAAGTATGAGAAGGATCCTGTGTGCCATGCTGTTTTCTTGTTTTCTAATTTCAATGCATTTTGTTAACGCACAATCGCAGCAGGCTCGTTTTTTTCATTTATCAACGAAAGATGGTTTATCGCAAAGCACAATCTTTTCTATTCTGCAAGATCATCAAGACTTCATTTGGATTGGCACTCGAGATGGATTAAACCGTTACGACGCTAGTAAGTTTCGAATTTATCGAACCGCACTATCAGACACAAGTTCCCTAACAGATAGCTATATCACTATGCTTTTCGAAGACTCAAAAAAGAGGCTATGGGTCGGAACAGCTTTAGGGCTTAACTTATATCATCGAGATACCGATGACTTTCAACGAATTCCGATTAATGATAAGTCAGCAACCCAGCCGCTTATTTATGGAATAACTGAGGATAAGCAAGGAAATATATGGATTAGTAGCAATCAGGGTTTATTTCGAATACTAGGAAATGCCGATTCCTTTGATATACAATTGGCATTTAATGGCAGGAATATCAGTAATCAATCTTTTCCAAACAACGCCGGTAATATTCAACATGTTTATCAGGATGCGAAAAGCCGATTATGGGTAAGTACCAATGGTGGCCTTTATGTATTTTCTGCAGGAGGCAAAACAGGTTTGAATAAGTTGCTATATAGTTTTCAAGAGAAAGCAAACCAGTTAAATCAAGAAGAAGTACGCTTTGTTTATGAAATGAAACCTGGGCTGTTTTGGATTGGAACAAAGGAAGGTGGGATAAACGTCTTTGATGAGTCTAAAAAATCCTTCAGCTATTTGACCACCAAAAGCAGTCTGCCGACAGGCTCGTCGATTAGTAGTAACGATGTTCGCAGTCTTATCAAAGACAAGCAAGGAGGCTATTGGATCGGAACAATAAATGGTCTAAATTATTATGAAGAGGGGAAAGGCTTTGTTCATTACCTGAAGAAAGAAACAGATATCAATTCACTATCCGATAATTCAATACGTCCAGTTTTTCAAGATCGAAGAGGTTCCATTTGGATAGGTACCTATTATGGAGGAGTTTGTGTTTTTGATAGGCACTTACCTGTTTTTCAGCATTATAGTAAGGATGGTCGTATAGCAAGCCTATCCTATAATGTCGTTAGTAGTATTGCCCAAGACTCGAAAGGGGGCTTTTGGGTAGGTACTGAGGGAGGAGGATTAGATTATTTAGACCAATCTAAGAAGGTGCAGAAGCATTTTAAGCATATTCAACATCAGGCCTCGTCGCTTTCAAACAATCATGTAAAGAACATTTTTATAGACAGTAAGTCGAACGTTTGGATAGGAACCTATACTGGAGGAATTAACCTGCTGAGATCAGATGGACAAGGCTTCGATCATATCAAAAATGATCCAAGCGATCCAAGTTCTTTATCTAGCAATAATGTCTATAGCATTAATGAAGATAAAGGGGGCAATCTTTGGATTGGTACTTATGGCGGAGGGTTAAATCTAAAGAAAGCGGGTACAAAGGGATACTTTGAACAATATATACCTGGGAAGAAGGCTCCATATGCCTTGTCTTCTGATATGGTACGCAAGGTATTTATAGACTCCCGACAAAATATTTGGGTGGGTACGGAGAATGGATTAAATGTAAGATGGGCGGGGAATGAACATTTCGATGTCTTCTTCCCTAAGACAGATGATCTAAATTCCATCAGCGGATCCATCATTCTGAGCATTTTCGAAGATAGTAAACGTCGTTTATGGATTGGAACATCGAAAGAAGGGTTGAATGAATTTGATTACAAAACAAAGACGTTTAAACGATATACCCAGAAAGATGGATTGCCGGGAAATAATATTGTTGGGATCCTCGAGGATGCAAATAAGCTATGGATCAGTACGAATAATGGTATTTGTTCCTTTAGCCCTGAACGAAAAGTGTTTACTTCCTTCAATACAAAAGATGGTTTATTGGGCAATGAATTTTCAATAGGTGCTGCCTATAAGAGTCAAGAAGGGGAGATGCTATTCGGTGGAACCCATGGTATTACTTCCTTTCAGCCAAATCAAATTGCTAGCAGTTCCTATCAACCGAAGGTCGTTTTTACAGATCTTCGTATCCATAACCAACCGGTTGAACCCATGCCTGGAGGGATTTTGACTCATCAACTCGTTGTAAATCCGAACTTGCAATTACCTTACAATAAAAACACTTTCAGCATTTATTTCGCGACTTTAAATTATGTCACTCCCGAGAAGAATAAGTATGCTTATAAACTCGAAGGTTTAGAAGAGGAGTGGAATTATGTATCTATTCCGACAGCGACCTATACGAACCTTTCACCCGGTAAATATACGCTGTTAATTAAAGGAGCTAGTAATGATGCGATATGGTCAGAAGAGGTCAATAGACTAGAGTTAACGATTTTACCACCCTTTTGGCTTACTTGGTGGGCGATAACCATTTACGTGTTATTTGGAATCGCTGTATTTTATATGATTATAAGCTTTATCAAATCAAAGAGCGAATTGAAATATCAATTGGAACTCATGAATCTAGCGACTAGTCATGAACGAAAAGTCGCCGAGATGAAGGCCAACTTCTTTACCAAAGTCTCGCATGAACTTCGGACGCCATTGATGTTAATTTTAAGTCCACTGCAGCAATTGTTGACCAATAATACAGAGCAGGAAACTCATAAACAGACCCTGCAGCTGATGAAGAAAAATGCGCAGCGGTTACTACAGTTGGTTAATGAGTTGCTTGATGTTCGAAAAAATGAATTGGGTTTATTAAAACTACAAGTATCGTCAAACGACCTGTATGCTGCGATAACCGATGTACTCGAATCCTTTAAAACCGACTTTCTAAATAAGCATATTGCCATAAAAATCGAACGAGACGAGCACCTTCCTTCGGTTTGGGTTGATCCTATACAATTCGAAAAAGTATGTTTCAATGTTATTTCAAATGCTTTGAGATTTAGTCCCGAGCAAGCGGAAATAAAAGTCGAGATCAGGAAGCACGAGGCAACGCAAAAATATAATAAGGGCTTTCTACAGCTCTGTATTACAGACTATGGCCCCGGTATTCCAGCACAAGAATTGGAGACTGTTTTTGAACTCTTTTATCAAGGTGACCAGAATTTATCGAGTAAAAAATATAGTAGTGGTATTGGACTCTCTCTCGCAAAAGATATTATGGAGCTTCATCATGGAGATATCTTTGTTAAAAGCCAAAATGAAAAAGAGGGGAAACCATCATTTACCACTTTCATTATTCGAATACCAATAGGCAATGATCATTTCCGTTTGGAAGAAATCACGCAGGAGAAGGTTGATGAGAAGTCAAGCAATTTCGAAACATCGAGTGCAATACCTCTACTGTTCAATACACCTGTCGAAGGAGCAGAAAAAAATATGCCTTCTCAAGTAGATGCTAAGGAAAGGAAATTGGTCTTATTGGTGGATGATAATGAAGAGATTCTACAGTTTTTGTATCAACAACTTCAAAAGAACTATCAAGTGATTCTTGCGCGTGATGGCGAGGAAGCTTGGGAATTAACCTCAGAGCAATTACCTGATATCGTGATTTCCGATGTGATGATGCCCAAAATTGACGGCGTCAGTTTAGCCAAAATGATGAAAGCAAATGCGGCAACTTCGCATATACCTGTTATTCTACTAACGGCACTTTCCTCAACAGAGGACATTAAATCCGGGATGTATGCAGGTTCAGATGATTATTTAACGAAACCCGTTAATATCGAGATCTTAGCCCTAAAGATTCAGAATATACTTTATACACAACACAGTTTCCGAAAACATTTCATTCGCGAATACTTGCTGAAGGATAGTCCAACAGATAACAAACAAGAACATGAGGAGATGAGCTTTCTTGCTCAGCTCGTCCAGTTTATTGAGGAACATCTCGCTGAAGAGGAACTTAATGTTATGCAGCTGACCACACACTTTGGAATGAGTCGACCTGTATTATATCGGAAGGTGAAACAATTAACGGGCTTAAGTATTATTGAGCTAATCAATGCAATTCGTTTGCGGACTGCCGCTAAGCTATTAGGTAGTGGGCAACTTACTATTAGTGAAGTTGCATATGCGGTTGGATTCTCTGATCCTAAATGGTTTAGTAAAACTTTTAAAGCCTTCTATGGCGTTACACCGACTCAATTCATAAACTTAGATGTTGAAGAGAAAGTGAAGATAATTAGTGTTAGCAAGTTTTAAACTATTGTTCGAAATCTGCTTCTTTCATGTTATTAGCATGCTTAATATAGATTATATAAACAAAAAAAGAATGCCTCTGTGATCCAGAGGCATTCTTCTTGTCGTTCGCACAGCTGTTAGTGAAATCTAACTTTCCTAGCTGTTTATGTTCTTCAATCTTATACTTTAAATCAGACAAATCGAAGACCTAACATTTCCTTGTTTAACTAGAGTTTTTTATTCTCTACATCCCACCATAAACGTGTTCCGCCGTTATCCGGACCACCTAACATCTTTACAGCTTCATTAACCGCTTGGCTATTGCTGTTGTATTCACGTTCAGGATAAGGCATTCTGCGAATTCCAGGATTGGTAGGGATGGTTCCTCCGCTATAGTTTACGACTACAGGGAATAAAATCGGATACCCAGATCTGCGATATTCTGCCCAAGCTTCGTCTCCATCAGGAAACATAGCAATCCATTTTTGGGTGATGATGCGTTCCAATTTTCTGTCTTTGCTATCTGCTTCATTCCATGCGATAGTCACCGTACTCAAGTATGGAGAATTAGCTAAAACATCATTTGCACCTGCTTTGGTAGATTTTGGATCAAGGTATGGGATTGCTTTTTTCGTAGCATTCGTTTTATAACTTCCCGCTTGTAAGCCAAACATACCAAATGAGCTTTCAATACCACTTTCATAATTAGCCTTTGCATTGCCTGCATTCGACCAACCTCGAAGTGCGGCCTCTGCTTTTAAGAACCATGCCTCTGCAGCAATCATCAACTGCATTTTATTCTGCATGGGTAGGGGCTTTGAGTAGTTGTCATACCGGCTCTTTGCGTCGATATCAATACCTGCACGAATTCCTTTGAATTTACCTTTCACAGCGGCATCTGTCGCAGGAGCGAATAATTTCGCAAGACGGGGATCTTCATAGCCTAATAAGAAACTCTCCATCTCCGCACTCATCCGGGTATCCGACCAAGTGGTCGCAATGATATTCAGCGGATGATCAGTGCTTAGGGCAATAAAACAATTGTCCGCATTGGTTTCCATCAATCCACCACTACTTGGATTCAATGCTTTTTCACCCTCTGTTTTTGCTAAAGCTGCATCTTTGTAAGCAATACGCAATGCTAGACGTAGACGTAGTGTGTTAGCAAATTTTAACCAATGATTGTAATTGTCTGTCGTATAGGCTAAATCTGATTTCAGCATCGCTGCTGATACGGGCTTACCCTTTAAAGAGCTCAGAATCGTAGTTGCCGAATCGAGATCTTTAAAAAACTGTTTATATGCATCCTCTTGTGTATCATAACCAATTTGATCGGAAGCATCAGGAGTATTGTATTTTGAATAGATAATAGGTCCCACTTTATCAGCGGTTCTATGCATTGCGGAAACTTTAAGGATTTTCGAAAACGCAAAAATATCTTGAAGTTCTTGATCTGTTCTTGTCAAGATCTCAGCTCGATAGACTGGATTCATGCCTCGAATATATCGATCCACCCAAAGGGAAGAATACCAACCCGGAACCAGTGCATAAGTCAGGTTATTGGCATTACCGACAAACGGATTCTGTGCCGCCAAGTAACCTCCATAGGCGTCACTAGACAGATTTACCGCCACCTGGTATTCACCAACATTCTCAGGTATGATGGCTCGTTGTGCTTGCGCTAGGAAGGAAGCGACGAGCGCAAAATCTCCCATTGCTTCTTCATCCGTTACGCCGGCCGGATTTGTATTTAATTCTACAAAATCTTTCGTACAACTGCTGCTGAAAACAGTGCCCGCAAGTAGTAGAGCGCCTATTGTTTTATGAATATGTTTTTTCATGTTGCTTGCTTAAGAAAATTAAAAGGTGAATTTTAAATTTAAACCATAACTACGCGTTGCTGGGAGCGCGAAGGCATCATATCCTTGACCTCCAGCACCAGTTGTTGTGTTTAACTCCGGATCGTATGGCGCATCGTTCATAAAGAAGAAAAGGTTTCTTCCAGTTAAGGATACAGATGCAGCTTTAACAGCTTTCGATTGAATGGGAAGTTTATAGCTTAATGAAATTTCACGCATACGGATATTTGTCGCCCCGTACACTTGCCCTTCAATGATGCCATCACGATTTCCAACGGCCGTATAATAGGCTTGTGCTGGAAGTAGTCCTTGCCATGGCGTTCCGTCTGTTTTCACAGCAGGTATATCCACCCCACCGCGATCACGTGCTAGTGCACTTTCCTCACTGACGCCAAACGAATTTAAGTAACCATCCGTGACACTGATAACTTGTCCGCCAAAGCGAGCATCAACCGAAAAGCTTAGTCCAAAATCACCATAGCTAAAGCTATTATTCCAACCTACAATAGATTTAGGGTTGTTGTTACCGATATATCCTTCGGGACCAACCTGTGGACGACCATTATCATCGACAACCATGACACCATTATCATCACGTAAGAATGTTCTTGCCCAGAAATCTCCGAATGAACCATTCAGACGTAGTACGTTGAAGTTGCCACCAATGCTGTAGCGCTCTCCCAAATTAGGAGCAAGTTCTAAAATCTTATTGCGATTGGCAGTGAAATTTAGATTGGTATTCCAGTTAAATTTTTCGCCTTTGATTGCATCAACACCCAAAGCAACTTCAATCCCTTTGTTCTGAATATTACCAGCATTTAAAAAGACGGTCGTGTAAATCTGCCCCACAGGACCTTGGTATGCAAAGTATTGATCTGTCGTATTGGTTTTATACAAGGCAACGTCTAAGTTTACACGATTATCCCAAAAGCGACCTTCATAGCCGATTTCATAACTTTTTGAAATCTCTGGACGTAAAGGTAAGCCTTGGTATGGCCCTGAAACATTAGAAGTCAGTACGCCCGTATTTAGTGTGTTCACAGGAATTGTACTGTAGACACCAACGTCATTACCAACCTCTGCCATCGTCAGGCGTAATTTACTATAAGAGATAAAGTCAGGAAGTTTAATCAAGTCAGAAATAATTGCTGATAGACCAACTGAATAGTAGAAGTAACCTTTTTTCTCTTGTGGTGTATTTGCTAAAGTAGAAGACCAGTCATTTCGCGCTGTTAAATCTAAAAACAACTTGTCTTTATACCCTAAGTTGGTCGATGCGAAAACTGATTGTAGTTGTCTGCGACTTATCGTCTCATTAAAGCTATTCATCGGTGCGTCGCGATAAATATTGCTTAAGATAAATTTATTAGCAACTGCTAGCTTCTTTTGATCGATACTCCATCCTGAAGAGCGAGCATCGTTGATCGATGTACCCGCAGTGAAATTCAAATCCCAATCTTCCGCGAATGTCTTGTTACCAATTAATAGGAAATCGGCATAAATGGCTGTATTTTCAGACTCATCACGTATCATTCTACCATTATCGGCTAGCTTTCCTTCGATGGTTTCTCCGGACAAAACACCTTGGGTTCCGGCATAAACTTGTCTTTCGAAGGCATCCCAACGTTTATTTATTGTACCGCGAGCACTTGCCGATAACCAACCGGTGATCGTATATCGTAATTGCGCTTGCCCAATAATATTATCACGGTCTTGATTTGTTGGATTCCTGTGTAAAACCCAATAAGGGTTTTGCGAGTGGTGCGTACCTGAAAGTCCCGCGTCAGCATTTACATTCCACCAATCTTGTAGGTATAAGTTTCTTGTTGGTGAGCGATACTCGTACGTTTTGTATTTGTCAAAATCTAATCCGCGTGGAAATAAATACATACCCGCGATTGGGCTAAAGTAAAGTCCTGATGTTGGTCTATTATGTATATCTTGTTTTGAATACATCAAACTTCCGTCGAAATGAAGCTTCTCATCGAAGAAATTCGTTGAGTTACGAAAAGTTAGGGAATGCTGATTGAATTTATTTGTTGGAATGATTCCGCTATTTGTGGTGTTACCGTATGAAAAATAGTTCTGCATTTTGTTTGTTCCGCCACTTAGCGATACGGTATTGATCAGTGTCGTACCCGTATTGTAAAAGTCGTTTACCGGATCTTTGAAAGAACCTTTTTCACCCCAGCTTTCCTCACTGCCATCGGTTGTTTGCCCATAGCGATATTGTAGCTTCGGAAGGTAAAACGCTTGATCTGCCGTGATGCTCGAGGATACGTCGATCTTTAGGTTTCCTTCGGCTCCCTTTTTAGTCGTGATCATAATCGCTCCGTTTGCACCTTGGCTACCATAAAGTGCAGAAGCGGAAGCTCCTTTCAACACGTTGATACTAGCGATGTCATCGGCGTTCAATGAACTTAAGACGTCACCACGGTCAGTTCCTCCACCGAAAGCGCCTTCGGATCCTGATCCTCCTGTATTGGTAATTGGAAGTCCATCAATAACATATAGCGGCTGGTTATTTCGGTTTGATTTAAAACCGCGGAGTACAATGTTAACCGATCCGCCAATACCCGACGAGCTTCGATTAATCTGCATACCCGATACTTTACCAGTCAGGTTGTTCATCGGATTGGCATCTTTAACTTTTGTAAGCTCGTCGCCTTTGACAACTTGAGTCGAATAGGATAGACTCTTTGCTTTCCGTTCGATACCCATAGCGGTCACTACGACGTCTTCAATTCGCTCCGTCTGTGCAACAAGTTCCAATGTCAAATCGTTGTCGGTTACTGAAAGGGGACGGCTGAGCTGATTAAATCCAACCACGCTCACGCTGAGTCGCTTTGCGTCAGCGGGCATTTGAATAGAAAACACACCGCTACTATCTGTCTTTCCTGCGGTTTTTCCGGGGAGAATTCGAACTGTAGCTCCAGAAATTGGTGTCTTTGATTGTTGATCAATGACCTTTCCGGTTAGTGTTTTTTGCTGGGCATAGCCCATTTGTATGGCTAAAAGCCATATCATTAGGTGGGTTAATGTTTTTTGCATAAGTTAAGTTCAAAAAGTTCCAAAATGAATTGTAACGGGAATGATACGTATGCATACAAAACGGAGCTTCGAAGGAATTATTTTGCAAAAACTTGGGGAAAATGGACTGAAAAACTCGGAAAACAAAAGCGGGTTTGGCTAAATGTTTATCTATCAAACGATTGTGGATTCAAAAAATTGTAAAAAAAAACAGATTTTTGTAATAAATATTTTACAATTTCCGAAAATGATGAGAATTTTGGAAAGAAATGGAAGTCTTACAAGCGCAAGTAACGGTTCTACTCTGCCCGTTAAATCGCATTAGAGTTTAATGCTGTTGTTGACTTGAAAAATGGTAAAGTCTAGCTGCCTAATTGAGTGTCATAATTTTCAAGTTTTCTTCCAGACTTCTTCGTGCCTTGTTCGGACAATACTCGAATTTTATGAAGCTTGTTGCAATACGGTTTAGATCAAATCGAGATGTTTATTTGCATCTTCCTGAGCGATTCAATCGATGAATAGAATCGCTGCAATTTAATTGTTCTTGGATTGTAGAATCGTTTATTCGGTTATTTCTAGAAGCCTATCTCTCAATAGTAAGCAGGCGCCAAAAGCAGCTAACTTCTCACCATGGGACGATAGGGTAATTTTAGTATCTCGATTGACGATTGATAGGGAGTATTTATTGATCGCATTCTTGACAGGCAAACTTAAATATTCGCCCGATTTTGCCAGAGAACCACCTATAATAATAAGCTCGGGGTTGAAAATGTTAATTAATGATGCAATGCCACGACCTAACTTGTCTCCAATGTAGTTTATGGATTCAATTGCTAAATTATCATCCTTCTTAGCCGCAATGATGATGTCGTTTAAACGGATATCTTCTATATTCTCAAATTTCTTGGTTAGAATCGTCGAAGCACCCGCTTTGATCTCGTCGATTATCTTTTTTCTTAAGGCGCGACCGGAGGCTTCTGTCTCCAAGCAACCTCTTTTTCCACATTTACAGATAATCTCATTATCGAAAATTGGTATATGTCCGAATTCACCGGAGAAACCAGATTTTCCATAATATAGCTGACCGTTAATCATTATCCCTAGACCAATACCATTATCTATATTAATATACAGCGCGTCTTTTTCAGTTGTTAATATTCCGCTTGAAAATTCCGCATAAGACAATGCTTTCGTATCATTTTCTAAATACGCGGGAATGCCGAGTGCCTTCTCGAAATAAGTAGATAAAGGGTCTTCGTAAAAATTGAAGTAACTATAGGAATATCCCGTACGGTAGTTAATTCGTCCGGATAAGTTGATTCCGATTCCTTGAATGTTTTCCCTATTTACCGGTTGTTTCGCGATAAAATCAGTAATACAATCGCAAATCATCTTTAATGACTCTTCCGAGTTTTCTAAACGGAAAGGAATATCTTCGTTTTGTGCAACTAAATCTTTCTTCAAGTTTATCATCGCGATACTTAGGTTTTCCGTACCCACTTGAACACCAATAAAATAGGCCGCATTGGCAACTAATCCATAGGAATTTGGTTTTCGACCAACTGAAGCGGAAGTTTTTCCATAATCCTTCACTAGTTGATCATTAATTAATTCCGATATACACTCATTGATCTTCGGAATGCTGACGTTGAACTCTTTGCTGAGTTCAGCGATTGTTGCCGTTTCATTTTGAGCGAAATAGGATAGTATCTGCTTCTTCAGACGTATGTTTTTGTAAGCTACGCCAGAATTTGCTCCCAATTGTATGTCGTTTAGAAAATTTAAGGTCATCTTTATTTACCAGCTGTTTTTTATAGGAATTGCTACTATACTGCGATAATAGTAAAAATTTTGATATTATTAAATAATTTTAAAAACAAGTTTTAGATTTTGATATTTTTTTAATATAATTGATCGTTTTTATCATTAGATAGAACAAAACATCTACCTGTGAAAATCATTTTATAAATGGCGGCTGAAAAAATAGCGGGTTTATTAAATGAAAGCATAATATACCAAAAATATCAATAACCTTAATTATACAAACGTGAAAGAAACACAAAACAGCAAAGAAGTACATCCCTTAAAATGGATACCAACGACATGGTTTGCAATGGGATTACCCTTTGTTGCCCTATCAACTGCCGCTACTTTAATGTATAAGAATCTAGGAGTTTCGGATGCAAAGATTGCATTTTGGACTTCGCTAATTATGATGCCATGGACGTTAAAGCCTCTTTGGGGTCCGTTCTTAGAGTTATACAAGACGAAGAAGTTCTTTGTATTCGTAACGCAGATACTTACCGGATTGTTGTTTGGTTTAGTCGGAATCTCCTTACAGTTAGATAGTTTCTTTAGTATCTCCATCGGAATATTAGCCATCATCGCTATCAGCGGTGCTACACACGATACGGCTGCCGATGGTGTTTATCTCAATGAATTGAGTGCTACACTTCAAGCAAAATTTGTTGGCTGGCAGGGTGCATTTTATAATATAGCGAAGGTTTTTTCTGGGGGCGCGTTGGTTTACTTGGCGGGCGAATTAGAGAAGAGTATAGGCGTGGTCAACGCTTGGATGATTGTTATGTTTGCTTATGGGATTATTATGATTTTATTAGGTCTATATAATATGAGAGCGATTCCTTCAGGACAGGCCGCAGCAAATACGAGCTCCTTATCTGAAGGTTTTAGTACGTTAAAAGATGTGATTATCTCTTTTTTTCAAAAGAAATATATCTGGTTCAGCTTAGCTTTTATTGTATTTTATCGATTTGCAGAAGGACAGGCCATTAAGATTATTCCTTTATTTTTTAAAGCGACCCGCGAGGAGGGAGGCTTAGGTCTAAGCACTTCAGAAATAGGACTTCTTTATGGCGTTTTTGGGGCAATAGCCTTTGTATTGGGGTCTATTTTAGCCGGAAACTATGTTGCTAAATATGGACTTACAAGGAAGACGTTGCTGGTCCTATGTGCGTTTTTTAACATTCCATTTGCCGCATATGCATTTCTAGCGATCGCGATGCCAACGAATTTATATTTGATTGCAAGTGCTGTTATTGTTGAATATTTCGGATATGGTTTCGGATTTGTGGGGTTAATCCTTTTTATGATGCAGAACATTGCTCCTGGGAAATATAAAATGGCGCATTATGCTTTTGGAAGTGGATTGATGAATTTAGGATTTATGATTCCTTCCATGATCAGTGGCTATTTAAGTGATCATTTGGGGTATAAAGAGTTCTTTATCTGGGTTTTAATTGCTACTATTCCTGCTTTTATTGTCACTTGGTTGGTGCCTCTCCGCAAACCAACAGAAGAAAATGAGACCGAATAGCGAATCTTCTACAACCTGTTTTTAGTAAAAAATATATTAATGACCAGTTTGTTTTTAAAAATATTTAAAAATAAATTGGTCATTATTTTTTTTATTTATAATTTAGTTCCCGTATTAGAACCTGCTATACGATCTACCTAATTGTGAGAAATCCGATGCGTGCGATTTAACATAATTACAAATCAAACCATATATGAAGAAAATTTACTTATTGTGCTTTGTTCTCTTTTTATCGCTAACTCAAGTATTCGGACAACTCAAAACTGATATTATTATCGTCGGTGGAGGTGCTAGCGGCACGATGGCTGCCATTCAAGCGTCTCGCTTGGGCGTAAAATCTATTGTTCTAGAGGAAACTGTTTGGTTAGGAGGAATGTTAACGTCTGCCGGTGTTTCTGCTATTGATGGTAACCATAAAATGCCATCGGGCTTATGGGGGGAGTTTAGAGAAAAATTATATAGCCACTACGGCGGGGCTGCAGCTGTTGAAACAGGCTGGGTAAGTAATACACTTTTTGAACCCTCGATAGGTAACAAAATACTTCAAGAGATGGTAGGGCAGGAGTCGAATATTCAAGTCATGTTTGAAACGACTTGGGCTAATCCTGTAAAAACGGCAAATGGTTGGAAAATTGAAGCAAGAGGTAAAAAAGGAAAGATCATTCATATTGAAGCCAAAGTACTTATCGACGCTACCGAGTTGGGTGACGTGATGGCGAATCTTAAAGTTCCTTATTATTTAGGAATGGACAGTAAGTCGTTGACGAAAGAGAGCTTTGCTTTAAATGAAGGCAACGATATTATTCAGGATCTAACGTATGTTATTACGTTAAAGGATTTTGGACAAGGTGCGGATAAAACCATTAAAAAGCCAAAAAATTATGATCCGAGTGAATTCGCGGGCTGTTGTGATGTTTCTGATCCGGCTACCCACTTAAAGAATAATAATGATTGCTATAAGATGCTAACGTATGGCGGCTTGCCTAACAATAAGTTTATGATTAATTGGCCGAAGAAGGGCAATGATATCTATCTAAACATTATTGAGAAGTCAAATAGCGAGCGAACGAAGGCGTTAGAAGAAGCCAAGCAAATGACGCTGCGTTTTGTTTACTATATACAACATGAATTAGGTTTCAAGCATCTTGGAATCGCATATGATGAATATCCGACGAAGGATGGTTTTCCGATGATTCCTTATCATCGTGAATCGCGTCGATTGAAGGCAAAATCTCTTTTTGCACTTCAACACATAATGACACCTTTTGAAACTGATGAAGCTTATTATAAAACAGGAATTGCGGTTGGCGATTACACAATCGATCATCATCACTATAAATATGGTAATGCTCCAGAAATTGATTTCGTAAAAATTCGTGTTCCCTCTTATAATGTTCCCATGGGCTCTTTAATTCCTGCGGAATTCGAAGGATTGATTGTGTCTGAAAAAAGTATTGGGGTGAGCAATATCGTAAATGGAGCGACTCGATTGCAACCAGTTGTCTTAGGAATAGGACAAGCGTCTGGTGCATTAGCAGCCGTGGCGGTTAAGCAAAACAAGCAACCTTCTGAAGTCTCGATTAGAGACGTACAAGCAGCACTACTAGATCACAAAGCTTATATCATGCCTTATATAGATGTGCCTGCTACAGATCCACAATTTAAGGAATTGCAGAAAATTGGAGCGACTGGACTTTTAAGGGGTACTGGAATTCCTTACAAATGGGCTAATCAGACCTGGTTCTATCCAGAGCGTGAAGTGAGTCAATATGAGTTGATGCAGGGGCTTCGCTTATATTATCCTGCACTTCAAACGAATTGGGATGCTTCTGGGGAAGCTTTAGATCTTGAATCGATGAGTGCCATGTTAAAGTATGTAAAAAAGGATGTGTCAGTAGAGGCTTTAGCACAAATTCTCGCTAAGGAAAATCTTGTTTTTACAGATCATAAAAGCAAATTGAATAGAAGAACCGTTGCGGTTATTTTAGATAAGGTCCTTAACCTGTTCGGTCAAGAAATTGACTATGCGGGTCATTTAAAAAACAAACAATTTTAATAAACATTTAATTATGAATCATCTAAAAAAGAGCAAATCTTTGATTTTTAAGGTGTTCTGTTTGATGTTCTTACTCATGCAAACAATGGCTTCCTATGCGCAGTCTATTGTTCGCGGATTGATTAAGGATGATCAGAATGCGGCGGTGGCTGGTGCGACTGTGAAAGTAAAAGGTAAAGGTCAGACAGTGATGTCCGACCAACGGGGAGCATTTGAAGTGCAAGTCGACGGATTACCAGTAACATTACAAGTTCAATTTATCGGTTTTAAATCGAAAGAAGTTGTAATCAATAGTGCATCGAACAACACGATTACTTTAGCATCTGAAGACAATGCACTAGAAGAAGTAATGGTTGTTGCTTATGGAACACAAAAGAAAGGTACAATGGTTGGTTCTGTTGCTCAGATTAAAGGAGATGAGTTAAAAAGAACGCCTACACAAAATATCACGAATACATTAGCAGGACGTCTACCTGGTTTATCTGCCGTACAGCAATCTGGTCGTCCAGGAGCTGATGGATCAGCACTTTATGTGCGTGGTATCGGTACTTATGGTTCAAACCGTAGTCCTTTAGTTATTGTCGATGATGTGGAAAGACCTTCGTCTACATTAGCTTATTTAGATCCCAACGAGATTGAGTCTATTTCCGTTTTAAAAGATGCGGTAGCTACTGCAGCTTACGGTGTTCAAGCAGCAAATGGTATTATTATCGTTAAGACAAAGTCAGGAAAAGAATCTCCCGCAAAGGTATCTTATGACTTCTCGTATAGTCTTGGTCAAAACACGCGTTTCCCGAAGTTTTTAGATGGACCAGATTATATGACTTGGTATAATAAAGGTATCGAAGTAGATAATGATTTCTTATTAAATACTAATCAAGATCCCGCAGCATTGGTTTATTCTCAAGACTTAATCGATGCAGTACGCAATGGAACGAATACAAATCCATTATTCGGAAATACGGATTGGGTAGGTATGTTAGTTGATAATAACTCACAATCACAACATCACTCTGCAACGATTTCTGGTGGTAACTCAAATACGCAATACTTTGCGGCGGTGAACCATATGGATCAAGATGGTGTGGTTAAGAATACGAACTTCAAACGTTATAACGTTCGTACAAATTTAAATAGCCGCCTAACAGATTATTTATCTGTAGGATTGAATGTTGGTTTGCGTAATCAGTTAACGAATACTCCGGGTATTTCGCCAGATAACACCGCTTACATGAACCCATTCTACCAAGCGGTTCGAACATTGCCAAATATGCCGATGTATGCGCCCAATGGCTTGCCTACTTCCTACGCCTCAAACGCTGGATATGTAAATCCATTGGCGGCAGTAGATAATTCGGGTTATCAAAAATATAACGCTAATGTATTTCAGGGTCAGGCTAATGTTACATTGCGTGTACCGGGTGTTGAAGGCTTGCAAGCTAAGGTTCAAGGAGCGTATGATTACTCTAACCAAGAGAGCAAAACTTGGTTAACACCTTATGAAACTATGGGCCGTGCTAGGGATCAAGTTACAGGTGATTATGTTGCTTTATCAACTTTGCCAGGTATTACAAAGAGTACGTTACGTCAAGCATATTCCGCAACTTATAGAAAGACACTTCAAGCAAGTCTGAATTACGATAAAATTATCGCTACAGATCATAGCCTTTCCTTACTGACTTTATATGAGTTTTCTAGCCAAAAAGGAAATTTATTCTCTACTGGCGCATCGAATCTACCTATTGATATTATTCAAGAAATTAATTATGGTTCGAAGGATCCACTTGATTTTATAACACCGACAGGTACTTCTGATGCGGAACAAGCGCGTGCAGGTGTCGTAGCACGTGTAAATTATGCTTATAAGAGCAAATATTTATTGGAAGCCGCAGCACGTTGGGATGCCTCGGCGAATTTTTCGCCTGAAAATCGTTGGAAATCCTTTCCAGGTGTTGGTTTAGGCTGGGTTGTGTCAAATGAAGACTTCTTTAGTAGTTTGAAAGGTATTAACTACTTGAAGTTGAAAACTTCCTATGGTAAATCTGGTAACGATCGCGCACAAGTTGGTACATTCCCTTATCTCGCTACATTTGTACAAAATACTGCTCCTGTTGTTGTAATCGACGGAAAGCCTGTGACGGCAATCTATACCTCGAATATTCCTAATCCTACACTAAAGTGGGAAGAATCAACCATGTTTAATGTTGGGTTTGAGTCATTCTTCTTAGATAATAAATTAGGTTTCGACTTTGAATGGTTCTATCGCTATACCACAGGTATTTTAGGTGGTGTAGGAAACTTATATCCGTCATCGATTGGAGGTTATTATCCTTCACTTGCCAATATTGGCGAAATGGATAACCGTGGTTTTGATGCGCAAATTAAGTATAGAGATACCTATGGCGATTTCCGCTTAGGATTAACAGGTAATATTAACTGGTCGAAAAATAGATATTTGAAGTATGAAGAGCCTGCGGGAACACCTTCATATTTAAGCGTTATTGGTCGTTCAGTGGGCGAGAAGACTGGTTTCGTTGTTGATGGGATGATTCAAACTTGGGAAGAGGCAAATAATGCCATGTCTCCAAGTTCGGGTGTTATTGCTCCAGGATTTTACAATTTTAAAGATCTTAACGGTGACGGCCGTTTAACTGCTGCTGGGGATAGAACTTTCATCGGTCGTTCGAATGTTCCAGAGTTGACTTTCGGATTAAATATTGATTTAGCCTACAAAGGGTTTGATTTCTCAGCGCTATTGCAAGGTGCGGCATTGGTTGACGTGAATTTAGCGGGAACTTATGAGGGTTCTTCTGGTACTTCTGGCGTTGATGATAACACGCCATTTACAAGAACATTTTACGGTTTCGGTAACTCTCCTTATTTCTTAGTAGAGAATTCATGGACTCCTGATAATCCAAATGCAGAGTTTCCAAGATTAAGTTCGTACAAAGCAACGGGTATGTCTGCACATAATGCAAATGCTAACTCCGCTTGGATTCGTAAAGGCGACTACCTACGTTTAAAATCAGTTCAATTGGGTTATACTTTGCCTAAGACCATGACAGAGAAAGCTAAGATTGAAAACGTTCGTTTGTTTGTTACGGGATCGAACTTATTTACTTGGGATTACCTAAAGTATTTAGATCCAGAGATGCCAAATGTGAACAATGGTTTCTATCCACAACAAAAGATTTACTCATTTGGTCTTAACGTCACTTTTTAATCATAGTTATGAGAAATTTAAAAGTTTTAAAATATAGCGCACTGACATTAATTTCATCAGCATTCTTTAGTATGAATAGCTGTAGTATTGATGTTATTCCACAAGATAGATATGTTGAAGAAAGTATCTGGTCAGATCCTTCAACAATAGAGTTGTACATCAATGGGATGTATGCGGAAGTGAAGAAATTTCAGTTTGGAGTTTTCCCAGGCCTAGGTTACGATAATGCCATGGACGCTTTAGCAGACGGTATGAAATTTACCTCGAACACGCCAGGTAATGGTACTGTTAATATTCTGATTTCTAATGCGAATCAGTTTTCGCCAGCGAGCGTAGGATTAAATTATTGGTCAAGTGCTTACGAACGAATTCGCCGTGTCAATGAGTTTATTGGAGGATTGAAAACAAAGTCTCAATTAAGCGCAGACGATCAAGTTAAATATGAAGCTGAAGCTAGATTTATTCGTGCCTATACCTATTTCTGGCTTGCGAAATTACACGGATCGGTAATTATTTTTAATGATATCGCACAATATTCGACTAAGGATAATCCACGTTCTAGTGAGGAAGCTGTTTACGATTTTATGATTGAAGATCTTGATTTCGCAGCGACTAACTTACCAAAGAGTAATAAGGATGGGCGTGCTGGAAAAGGCGCAGCATACGCCCTCCAGTCACGTGTTGCATTGTTTGCGGGTTCTATTGCGAAAAATGATAAAAAGCAATTCAATACGGATCCTTTGACAGGAATTAGTCAAGCGAAAGCGAATGCTTACTTCACAAAATCTGCTGAAGCAGCACAAGCGACCATTGATTTGGGCTTATATGAATTAGATGCAGATTTTCAATCTATCTTCACAAATAAAAAGACAAAAGAAGCGATTCTACGTGTAGATTTTGTAGCGCCAACCGTCACACATCAATATGACTTAGGTTATGCACCTCCCAAAGATGCTTTAGGAAATGCTTTAGTATATGGCGTGCCAACTGCAGAATTAGTAAATGAATTCGAGATGAAGGATGGAAGCACATTTTCTTGGAATAATCCAGATCATGCAGCAGATCCTTACGCTAATCGCGAGCCTCGTTTTTATGCAAGTATTCTTTATAACGGCGCTAGTTGGAAGGGGAGAACGATTAATACGAGTATTGCTGATGTAAACGAAGGCTTTATTCAGTTTGGTACGCAAGGTGATCCGAAGCGTACGGTTACTGGATACTACGCTAAAAAGATGTTAGATCCTACCAATACGAACTTTGTTGTGAATAAAAGCTCGCAGAGCTGGATTGAACTTCGTTATGCCGAAGTATATTTAAATCTAGCCGAAGCAAAAGCTCAGTTAGGTGAATTTGCAGCAGCCTCTACGGCTTTATCGACATTACGTGCTAAACGCTCCTTACCAGCGGCTTCTTTACCAAACCTAGCAAAAGCAATGGAAGTAATTGAGCATGAGCGTACAGTTGAGTTAGCATTTGAAGGACATCGCTTTTGGGATTTGAGACGTTGGAGAAAAGCACACATCGAGCTTAATGGCAAGCGAATGACTGGACATAAGATTACGCCCGAAGGTACAGGCTTTAAATACGAAGTGATGCCAGCAGATGCCTCGGATCGTAGTTTTACCGGAAAACTTTACTATCTGCCAATTCCGGAACTTGAGGTTCAAGTTAACTTAGGTTTGACACAAATTCAAGGTTGGTAATCGTTAAGCTAGAACAATTATGAAAAAGATTATAAAATATACAGTGGCGGGGCTTCTTGGAGCCTTAACATTTGGCTCTTGTCAGAAGCCAGATTATGTAGCGCCAAATGATAAATCGGATATCGCTGATTTCTATGCCACATTGGATGGCTCTGGCCGATCAAGATTATTCGAAAGTCGTATCAGTAACGATACGGTCTATGTTGATATTGATTATTATTATCCAATTGACTCGGATAATGAAGTGGATTTATCGAAAGTGCTTTTAAAAGCTTCTATTCCAGTTGATTCGCGCATTGAACCTTCTTTAGAGGGGATTAGCGATTTATCGAAGCCTATCAATGTTTCGGTGATCGCTGGTGACGGCTCTTCTAAACAATATGTGATTGTCGCAAGCAAAAAAGGAAATACAGATATCTTCGGCGCGACGATCAATTTTGAAGATCAAGCGGGCGTTCCTCAGGAAGTTGATGCAATTGTTGTTGGAAATGTCGTGAACTTCTCGATTGTTCCCGGGACGCAATTAGTCAATCCAAAGTTAACTTACGTCTTAAATAAGCATTCTTCTGGTTCCATTACGAATGGTTCTTCAATTAGTTTGTCAACCGCACTACCATTTACCGTTTCATCGGCTGGAAATGCGACACGCACATACAGTTTGAAAGCAGTTGATGCGATAAAACTTCCAAAAGGTATTCGTCAAAACAGTGCTAAGATTATGTTTGCGAAAAAACTGAAAGCTGATTTAGGTATTTCTGTAGACAATATGACAAACAGCTTAGCAGTCGTTGGTAAGCATTTAGTATTGAATACTAGAGGTGAAAACAGTGTATACATCAATGCATTTACAGGTGAGAAACTTGGTGCTATTGAATTAGGAGACAAAAAAGGAAGCTTAAGAAACTTCAATAATACCTCAGATGATGGTGGTAACTTTTTCTTGAACAACTTGGTTCCGAATGATGGCAATGTTTTCAAAATATGGAAAGCGACTTCTGTTTCATCACCATTGGTTCCATTCATTGAATGGGATGCTGCTGGTAAAAAGTTAGGAAGACGCGTATCTATTATTGGTGATGTAACCAAGAACGCATTGATTACTGCTCCATTCCATGAAGCAAATGATAAAACATTTGCTCGTTGGCAAGTAACGAATGGGGTATTAGTTTCTAATACGCCGACTATTGTTACGGTCAGTGACTATGCTTGGTCAAATAACAATATTGATATCATTTACACGAATCCATCAGATCCTTCGAATGAGTATTATGCAATTGGATATTCGGATAATAGGTTAGCAAAACTGAATGGAGTAACGAATTCATTAGCAGCAAATCTAGAAAAGCTAGATGCGAACTTTATCGCGAATTCTGTTGATTTTACCAACTTCAACAATGGTAAATATGTTGCCTATAACCATATCAATAGTTTTGATTGGGGATCAGCAGATCAGGTTTACTTGATTGATACAGAAGGTGGTTTCAGTGGAAATCCTTCATTGGCAACTACCCCAGGGTTAGTTTGGGCGGCACCAAAAGGCGCTTATGGTCGTGCTGGAACCAGTCAACCGGCTAATGCAAACGGAACTGGCGATGTAATCATGGCTGTTTCTGACAATGGCTTCTATATGTATTTGTATTTCATGTTCACGAATGGTTATGTAGTGGGCGTGCAGTATGACTGCGTAGACTTGTAAGATATTTATGTAGCTATAAGCAGCAGTATCATTACTGCTGCTTATTTAAAAGAATTGAATGATGAAATGGAAATCAATATTTGCTGCATTAGCGATTGTCGCTTTAGGATCTTGTTCTAAAGATTCAGGAACAGAAAAACCAATTGATAAACCTGATCCGGAAACCCCACCAACTAATGAAGCTGGCAAGCAAGTGCTTGTTTGGGTAGACGCTCGTTCGAATGTTTTTGGTACTTATGGTAAGTTTAATAGCAAGGAAGAAATTGTAAAGATTCTCGATAAGTTAAAAGATTGTGGAGTTACCGGTTTAGTCATTGATGTTAAGCCTAGCTCGGGTTATACGATGTATAATAGTGCCTATGCTAAGGAGTTTACAAGTTTAGATGGTAAGAATAAACCAGCAGATTATGTGGAATTCTTAATTTCTGAAGCGAAAAAGCGGGAGATGAAAGCTTATCTGTCGATCGTTACTTTTGTTGAAGGTGACGGGGGTAGAAATATGGGCCACGCTTTTGATGATGCGGATTTCAAAGACAAATACGAATCGATCGTGGTGAAGAATACGCAAGGTCAGTTAGGTCGAATTTCTGAAACTGGAAAGAATATCTTCGTTAATCCAGCGCAGCCGGAAGTACAAAACCGCGTGCTAAATATGATTAAAGAAATTACTGCTAAATTTCAATTGGATGGGCTAATGTTAGACTACGCTCGTTACACCGATATTAATGCAGATTTCTCTGATTATAGTAAACAACAGTTCATATCCTTCTTAAAAGAAAAATATAATGATAACCAAGCGGACAAGATCAATTTTCCCTCGGATATTGTAAGTTCATGGAAGGAACAATCAGGGCAACTATTACCAAATGTAACTGGGAAGTACTATAAGCAATGGCTTGTCTACCGAACTGGCGTTATTCAAGATTTCGTTAAGAAGGCGCGTCAAGCTGTCAAGTCAGTAAAACCGGAAGCAAAATTCGGAGCGTATGTTGGCGCATGGTACACGACTTACTACCAAGTAGGTGTGAATTGGGCGAGTAAAGATTACGATCCTTTCCAGGATTTTGAATTGCGTTTTGACTGGGGGTATCCCGGTTACAGTGCAACTGGGTATTTTGAAGAGATGGATATGCTGATGACAGGTAATTATTTTACCCAGATTCGTCTAGCAGATAATCCGGCTACTGCAAATTTGAAATATCACTGGTGGAGTATCGAAGGTTCGCTAAATGGTATTGATTATATCACGAAAGGGAAGGCGCCAATCTACGGTAGTATTGACGTAGGTAATATCAACTACGCGAACAAAGCTGAGATTAGTAAAGCAATTAAATATATCCTTTCAAGAACATCCGGTGGAGTGATGCTTTTTGATGTTGTTCATATGTATGCTCCACAATATAATATGCTAAAACAAGAATTATTTGATGCCGTTAAAGATGGTGTGAAAAACTAAACGAAAGACATGAGATTATTAAGTATAGCTTTTATCATTACAATTTTATTCAGTTCCTGTGGAGTTCGCAAGCAACAAGCAGCTAAGGATAAGCCTTTCATTGATAGGAATATTCTATGGTTTGATGCGACAGCGAATTTTGATAGATTCTGTCATAAAGACTCTATTCTTTTTTACCTTCAAAAGTCGAAAGAAGTAGGTGTGACAGACATCGTAGTGGATGTGAAACCCATTACTGGCGAAGTTTTATATCCTAGTAAGATTGCACCTGTAATGATTTCTTGGGGTGAATCAAAAACAAAAAAGGATCTTTCTTGGGATATGTTAAGCTATTTTATTGAAAAAGGACATCAATTAGGCTTAAAGATTCATGCGTCCACAAACGTTTTTGTTGCTGGACATAATTATTTCGATCGTGGCGTTGTTTATGATGACGCGACAAAGGCTCATTGGCGAACAAAGTCTTATTTACCAGAAGGGTTTAAGCTAATCACTGAGCAGAAGAATAAGTATTCGGCGATGATTAATCCAGTGTTAGCGGAAGTTCGTCAATATGAGCTTTCAATTTTGAAAGAACTCGTTTCAATGTATCCTAAATTGGATGGAATAATTCTCGATCGTGTTCGCTTTGATAATTTAAATGCTGATTTTTCAGAGGAAAGTAAAAAGCAGTTTGAGAACTATTTGGGAAAACCATTAGCGAAATTTCCGGCAGATATTTACGAATATCAAGATGGCAAACGCGTTGATGGAATCTACTTTAAAGAATGGTTGACTTGGAGAGCGAAGATTATTCATGACTTCATTTTTGAAGCACGAGCGGCACTTAAAGGTATCAATCCTAATATTGTTTTCGGTGATTATACAGGGTCTTGGTATCCATTGTATTACGATGTAGGAGTAAACTTTGCCAGCAAGAATTATGATCCTTCAAAGGAATTTGAATGGGCGTCTGCGGAGTATAAAAACTACGCATATGCTGAGGCTTTAGATTTGTTTACCACGGGTAATTATTATTTCGAAGTAGAGAAATCTGAGATTTTGAAGAAAGATGACCAAAAGAAGTTGGAGTCTGGTTTAACTGTCGCACAAGAAGATTGGTATACAGTTGAGGGATCTGCAGAGTTAGTAAATCGCGTCACTATGGGCGAAACACCAGTATATGCAGGACTTTATGTTGAGCAATATAAAGGGCACCCTGAGCAGTTTGTCAAGGCTTTAAAGATGTGCCGAGCAAAATCTGAAGGCTCAATGATATTTGATATCGTCCATGTCATTAACTATGGATGGTGGGATTATTTAAAAGAAGGTTTAACAAAATAATATACATTTTCATGCTTAAAAAATTTATCACATTACTTGCTATTCCGTTCTTGTTTCAACAAGTATCGTTGGCTCAAGAAAATCTATCTACAATCTCTAAAACGCTGAGAAATGCGAAAGAAGGAGAGACGGTTATTTTAAAGAACTTTCTAAAACCTGATTTTAAGAAAATTGCTTTTAAACAAACCGTTGTTCCTGGCCCTCAGTTTTTGATTTCCGATGACCCTGAATATATTCGTATTCCTGAGGCTATCGTAATGCAAGAGCAAGTAGCTCTTGGAGCAGTGAGATTATATGTTTACAATGTAAATGGTGTAAAGGAACCGACACAGATTTCTAGAAAAATTAATGCCGTTATTAAGAATCTTGGAAAAGAAAATTTGCACTTAAGAATGCTTAAATTTTCTTCTCAAGCACCAAGTACTAATTATTTCAAAATTGGAAAGCAAGGTTTAGAAGATTACTTCAGATCGGAAGAAGTGAATGTAGTGAAAGTAATCAAACCAGGAGAAGTAATTCCAATCGATGATCAAATGGAAAAACAAATTGCTAAATACGATGAACTTGTTCACGGTATTTATGAATTTGTAGTAGATCAACCTGCTTTGATTTCTGTTGTTCAAACGGCACCAGATCGTAATACAGCAGAAGCGTTTTCTAAAATAGATACTATCGTTCCATTTAGTCATGTGAATGCAGGACGTGGCATATTCCCAGTATCTAACTACAAGATTGTAAGTGCAGATACGTTAGATACTAAACAAGGGGTTCAACAGTTGATTATTGCTGATGGTGAAGATGATCCTTGGATCACAGGTACAATCGGTTCAGATAAACAGCCTGCCAAGAATGCTGGAAACTACGGCGTATTATACGACACTAATATCAAGTGGAAAAGTACAGACGGTAAAGGACTTGCATTAATCACATGGAATAGTCGTTCTGCAGACAATCAGTGGTGTGGCGGCATGGGATTAACGATGGAGGTTTTCGATGCGCAAGGCAAAAAATCAATAAGCCAGTATCCTAGCAACCAGCTTGTCACTAGAGCTGCTCCTGAAGCGATTTTAATTAAGATTTACAAACCAGACCCGAAGAAAGAAATTCAAGAGATTAATTTCACGTATTCGCCTCCGGGTGCATCCTGTCTACCGACGCCAATGATTTTGGTGCCGATCGACTTAAAATAAAAATATTGTAATCAACCAACCTAGGTCTGTTACTGCTCGACAGAAACAGACCTTTACAACAAAATTTAAAGGAATAATAACTTGAATACACCTGTAAAAAAATATAGAAATCTCAGTATCGATCTGTTAAGAGGATTGGCGATAGTTGGGATGGTTTTGGCTGCAGTGATTCCTTGGACATCTGAATTTCCAGGTTGGATGTATCATGCACAAGTAGCCCCACCTGACTTCAAGTTTAATCCAGATCGACCTGGCATAACATGGGTAGATTTAGTTTTTCCTTTTTTTCTTTTTTCTATGGGGGCTGCGTTCCCATTTGCCCTCAAGAAATCTTATGATGCAGGAAAGTTCGGCTCGATAAGTAAAATCATACTTAGGAGAGGACTTTTACTTGTCGTATTTGCAATTGCATTAGCATATTTGACTCCAGAAAATCTAACTGGGAGTAAGACATTAAACTATCTTAGCTCATTAACAGCCTTTGCCGCGTTCTTTTTACTTTTTATGCGCTTTGAGGGAACCGTATGGAGAAAATATGGTCTTCAAGCCTTAGGGGCCTTGATACTTATCCTACTCACATATTATCATAGCGAGGTATTAGGCAATACGTTTCACAAAGAAAAAAGTAATATTATCATTCTAGTACTAGCCAATATGGCAGTATTCGGAACCTTATTTTGGCTGCTATCGGCCAATAATATTTTTATAAGAATTGTAATTCTTATATGCTTCATGGGTATTTGGTTTACCAAGGATATCCCGGGAAGTTGGACGGCTTACATTTGGAATTTTCATCCTGAGATACACTGGTTCTATAACTTTGCATTTCTAAAATACCTATGTATAGTCTTACCTGGTTCTATATTGGGAGATCTGATATGGAAGCATAAGGAGATCTTTCAAACTCCTTTTACTGATGAAGAAAAGAAATCAACAGCTATTCTTGCAACTCTAGGGTTCTTGTTTGTCGCATTCCATGTTGTTTGTTTATATGAACGATGGATCATGCTTGATTTAATAGGGCACGCCCTGTTCGCATTGGTGTTTTATTTTCTATTGAAAGATAAAACGGTAGGTAAAATCGCTTTTTACAAACAGTTAGTATTATGTGGTTTTGCATTTTCAACAATGGGCTTATTCTTCGAGCCCCTTGATGGTGGGATCAAAAAAGATCCATCAACTTTCAGCTATTGGTTTATCACAAGCGGATTGGCATTTATATTTTATCTAACATGTGACTACTTAGTAACATTCTGGAAGAATAATATGATTATCCAATCCTTAGTACGCTGTGGTCAAAATCCAATGATTGCCTATAGTGTCTCCGCGTTTTTTATTACGCCGATCTTAGGATTAATTCAGGTATTGCCTGTATTAGATCAACTTGGTAGTACAAGTCCCTATTTAGGGCTAATTAGAACAGTCATATTTATTGTGCTCATGATCTTTTTTACCGGTTATTGTACAAGACGTCAATGGTTTTGGCGTTCATAAATTCGATTATAAACATACTAACGATACATAAATGAAATTGAAATATTTTAGTTTAATCATGTTAGGTCTCTTGACTAAGAGTCTTAACGCGCAAGTGGCGGTAGATAGTAATTATGTTTTTTCTGGCTATACTGATCGTGTCGCTTTCTTCAATAAGATGCCAGTAAAGAAGGGCGCTGTTATTTTCTTGGGTGACAGTTTAACAGAGGCGGGTCGCTGGGAAGATATTGCTCCTGAATTGCCAATATTAAATAGAGGAATTAGCGGTGATATTTCTTTCGGTGTTGTTGCTCGCTTGGAGGAGATAATTCGTCATCAACCTAAAAAGGTTTTCTTGATGATTGGGGTGAACGACTTAAAGAGAAATGTACCTGCAGCTATGATAATCGCAAATTATAATAAGATTATTAAACGTATACAACAAGAGTCCCCTAAAACTCAAATCTATTTGAGTAGCCTATTGCCTATCAATGACGCTAAATTAATCGAAGCATTTAAGCAGGTTAAAAATACAGACCTATCAAAAATCAATACGGAGTTGAAGCAATTGAGCACTACTTATAAAAATGTTACTTTCGTTGATTTATATCCAGTAATTGCGGATGAAAAGGGTCAGTTAAAAGCGGATATGACACCAGATGGTATTCATTTGGAAGTAGCAGCCTATATCCCATATATCAATTATTTAAAAGCCAAGAAATACTTATAAGATGAAAACTTGTTTATTGATTATAGCGACCCTTCTTTGCTTTACACAAGGAAACGCACAGGAGAAGAAAGAACTGTCTAGAGATAGCACATACAATAACTGGTATTACGTTTCGCGTGAGAAGCTTTATCAAGGATTAAAAGATACAAAGACAGACTTGGTGTTTTTTGGAAATAGTATCACGGAGCGTGGTCCTTGGCAAGAACTGATTGGCGGAAAGCTTAAAATTGGAAATCGCGGTATTGGTGGAGATAATACATTTGGGATGAAAGCTCGTGTTGCTGATGTTGTGAAAACTAAACCGAAAAAGATATTCTTAATGATGGGCATTAACGATATCGGAAGAGGGCTTCCAACAGAATGGTCTTTAAAAAACTATGAGGAAGTGATTCAAATTATTAAGAAAAATAGTCCGAAGACCAAGATATATGTACAAAGTACCTTGCCACTCAACGAAGATGTGATCAAGTATGATTATCTGAAGGGCAAAGCACAGGCGATTAGAAATTTAAATACCGGAATTCAAGTGCTTGCCACAAAATATAAGTTGACTTATGTTGAGTTGAGCAATGTACTCGGCGAGGGAGATAAATTATTAGAAAAGTATACATCAGATGGTATTCACATTAATACGGAAGGTTATATCCGTTGGGTAGAATATCTGAAAGCTAAGAAATATTTATAATGAGAATTACAGGAACTTTTATTGACGAAATCAGTCATGATATTCCTCATCAAAACTGGGGAAGAGCAGAGTGGGATCAGGATTTTGCACATATGAAGTCCGTCGGGATCGATACAGTCATCATGATTCGTAGCGGTTACCGTCGTTTTATAACGTATCCTTCACCTTGGTTGCAAAAAGAATATGGATGCTATGCGCCAAGTGAAGACTTGGTCGAAATGTTTCTTCAGCTTGCTGAAAAGCATGGCTTAAAGTTTTATTTCGGACTTTACGATAGCGGACGCTATTGGGATACTGGAAATATGCAACATGAGATCGATGCGAATCGCTATGTGATCGATGAGGTTTGGTCTAAATATGGTCATTATTCAAGCTTTGGCGGTTGGTACCTCAGCATGGAAATTAGTCGCAAAACCAAAGGTGCTGCTACAGCTTTCCGTGTTTTAGGGGAGCAATGTAAAGGTGTTAGTAATAATCTTCCGACCTTGATATCTCCTTGGATTGATGGTAAGAAAGCTGTTATGGCTTCCTCTTCTTCATTATCGAAGGCTGATGTCGTTTCTATCCAAGAACATGAGCGCGAATGGGATGAGATCTTCCATGAAATACACCACGCCGTAGATGCAGTTGCCTTTCAAGATGGTCACATCGATTACCATGAACTTGAAGACTTCTTTTCTGTAAATAAAAAACTTGCAGATCGATATGGTATGGAATGCTGGACCAATGCTGAGTCTTTCGACCGCGATATGCCGATTAAGTTCTTGCCAATTAAATTTGAAAAATTAAGACTTAAGTTGGAAGCCGCACGTAATGCTGGTTATGATAAAGCAATAACGTTTGAGTTTTCACATTTTATGAGCCCACAGTCTGCTTATTTACAGGCTGGACATTTATTTAACCGATACAAAGAGTATTTAGAAAAATTGAAATAAGCAAAAGATATGATGGATTTTGTGAATAAGTATAAACAGGAACTGCTGCAGAATGTCCTTCCATTTTGGACGAAGAATTCGAACGATAATGAATTTGGAGGATACTTCACCTGTTTAGATCGCGAAGGTCGCGTTTTTGAAACCGATAAGTTTATGTGGTTGCAAGGACGTCAAATTTGGACTATGGCGACAATGTATAACGAAGTGGAGCAAAATGCAGAGTGGAAGGCAATGGCGATCCAAGGGGCAGAGTTTATCTTGAAGAATGGAAGAGATGCACAAGGAGATTGGTATTTTGCTTTAGACCGCACAGGAAAACCTCTAGTGCAGCCCTATAATATCTTTTCAGATTGTTTCGCAACCATGGGCTTAAGTGCCTTATACAAAATCGAAAATAAAGACGAGTATGCGCAAGTCGCGGTAGATACGTTTAATCGAATTCTAGAGCGTCGTGACAACCCGAAAGGAAAATACAACAAACAATTCCCGAATACCCGCTCCCTTAAAGGGTTTTCTTTACCTATGATTCTTAGTAATCTAGCACTGGAATTAGAACACATAATCGATAAGCAAACTGTCGATCGTTTGATCGATGAGGTAATGCATGAAGTGATGGAAGTGTTTTATCAAAAGGATACCGGGCTTATCATGGAGAGTGTTAATCTTGATGGATCGTTTTCCGACACATTCGAAGGGCGTTTGGTGAATCCAGGTCATATTATCGAGGCTATGTGGTTTATGATGGACCTAGCTATACGTAGAGAAGATGGTGAATTGATGAACCGCTGTATTGACATTGCGATCCGTGCGCTAAACTATGGATGGGATAACGAGTTTGAAGGTATTCTTTATTTCAAGGATATATTAGATAAGCCACTTCTACAATTAGAGTGGGATCAGAAATTATGGTGGGTACATCTTGAGGCGCTTGTATGTATGGCAAAAGGTTATGCGTATACAGGACGTCAAGATTGTAAAGAATGGTTTGAGAAGTTGGATAACTATGCATTCAACAGATTTAGCGATCCAGAATTCGGCGAGTGGTACGGATACCTGAATCGTCAAGGAAATCCATTACTAACGCTAAAAGGTGGTAAATGGAAAGGATGTTTTCACGTTCCTAGAGCCTTATATAAAGTCTATAGTACATTAGAACAAACAGAGAACGCATTATTCGTTCGATAAAAATTCCATATTAGTTAAATTAGTTTTCATGTAAACCCTCGATCTCAAGTCGAGGGTTTCTAGTTTTATATAAGTCAAATTTAACAAACACTAGGCTCAACAATACGAGACTATCTCTTTCGATAAAAAAGGTGTTATATTTGTTTCGATCAAATCAATATGCCTCGAGAATTCGCCTCATGATTGTACGTAAAAAAGAAAATTGGTTTAGGATGTTATTTATCTGGGAAGGCTCCGTACTACCTAGAGTGTTGCCTCGTTTAATCCTCATTTTTATACTTTCTGTACTTGTGGTTTATTTCCATGGAACGTTGCTTGATTATAAGGTTCCACTCAATCCAGCACCCTTTACACTATTTGGCTTCGTCTTAGCATTATTTCTAGGTTTTAGAAATAACGCTAGCTATGATCGATTTTGGGAGGGACGTAAACTCTGGGGCGCATTGCTCAACGTTTCTCGAGCCCTAACACGTCAGGTAATTACCTTAACTAATGGATACCTTAGTAAAGAAGAAATTCTCGTTTTCCTGAATCTAAATATTGCTTTTATATATGCCTTGAAGCATCAATTACGTGGTAGTGATGCAGGTGCTGATTTGGAAATTCATTTGTCTGAACTGCACGTTAAACGCGCAAAGGAAGCAAAGTATAAACCAGCAGTCATTATGCAACTGATGGGCGAGTGGTTACAGGACATTAGAGCCAAGCAGTATATTGATAGTATACAGCAGGCTCGAATTGACGAAAATCTGGATAAGTTATCCGATATTCTTGGTGGTTGTGAACGAATTGCATCCACTCCAATTCCTTACAGCTATTCTGTTTTACTTCATCGAACCGTCTACATCTATTGTTTCTTATTACCTTTTGGATTAGTAGATAGCTTAAGTTGGTTCACACCATTTATCGTCTCTTTTATTGCCTACACGTTTGTCGCGTTTGAAGCCATTGCAGACGAAATTGAAGAACCTTTCGGAAGCGAAGCCAATGATTTAGCATTAAATGCTATGAGTAAGATGATTGAAGAAACCTCCTTGGAAATGGCAGGGCATAAGGCACATATCAATCATGAAGATCATCCCAATTTGAAGATTATAGATTAACCATACTTTCTTTTCGCAGTACCTTTTCTCATCTTAAATGGTCTTATTTAAAGGCCAATCAAACGCTTTTAAACGACAGGTTTTTCATGCCCTGTTTGATTTAAAAAGCCCTTGTTATGACGTAATGTAGGTCAATTTACCATTGGCGAGCTACGCCAATCATCGTAACACCTTCCCAGCATTCCAATTAAAAAATATTATTCGATTCATTTTTTTATTTGAAAACCTTGTTTATATTTACATATGTAATACATATTAATGTATTCGAATAACCAATAAAAACAAAATACTTATAAATGAATAATCAAACGCAATTCAAAGGGCTATGGCCAGCGCTATTTACACCTGTCTCCGAAAACGAACGACCTAATTTTGCACAGCTAGAGAAGTTATGTGATACATTAGTAACACAAGAGGTTGATGGCCTTTACGTGCTAGGATCTACCGGACAAGGAATCTTGTTTAATGATGAAGATAGAAAGCAAGTATTAGAGACGGTTTTGACGGTTGTCAAAGGGCGTATTCCCGTGATGGTACAAGTGGGCACATTAGCGACGAGAGATGCTTGTAAACTTGCTGAACATGCCTCAGAAGTAGGTGCAGCTGCAGTATCTTCTGTTGGACCTATTTATTTTGGAGGCGGACCAAAAATGGCTTTACACCATTATTCTGAAATAGCTAAAGCGGGACAATTGCCCTTCTTTCCCTATCAGCTAGGTAACAATTCGATACCCGGAAATTTCGAGGATTTTATTGCTGCAGTATTAGAAATCCCATTTATTGAGGGGATGAAATTAACCACCGGTAATATGCTAGAAATTAGTCGTATCCATAATATCGCAGGAGATAAATTGAAGTTGTTTAGCGGAGCGGATGAGCTGATTTGTCAAGCTGCGTTATCCGGTACAGTTGGTGCGATAGGTACATTTTACAATCTATGGGGAGCAGAATGTAAATATGTGCTTAATAAATTCAAAGCGGGCGATTTCGAACTTGCACGTCGTTTTATGTTAGAGTTTCAGCGCATAATCGAATATGTATTGCCGAATATTTGGACCTTCTTAAGAGTTGCCATGCAGCAAAAATATCAAATCGATATCGGTGATACCGTTGCACCTTTGGCCAAAGGACAGGGTACTTGGGATGCTGAGGAAGTAAGAAAAATATTGAACCAATTAGAGTCTACATTAAAATAATCATCAACGCAAAGACCTAATGAAATAACCAAGATTAAATAAACTCAAATAAATGAATTATGAAAATCAATGAGAAGTTTTACAAAATGACGCTAACTTTTCTTCTTGTGGTATTGGTCAATCTGGCATTTGCCCAAACCGCTATCAAGGGGAAAGTGACCGATGAAAGCGGGACGGTGCTCTCAGGGGTTACCGTTACTGAAAAAGGAACCAACAACGCGATTTCAACAGATGAAAGTGGAGCCTTTAATTTAACTGTCAAATCGAATTCGGCAATTTTGGTGTTCAATTATATCGGCAAGCAACCTAAGGAAGTGCCTGTAGGAAGTCAATCGACAATCAATGTAACGCTCGCCGACGATAATACAAGTGTAGGTGAAGTTGTTGTAGTTGGCTACGGTACGCAGTCTAGAGAAACATTAACAACCTCTATTTCGAAACTCGATAAAAAAGTGTTGGAGAATGTACCCTTGGCAAACGTGGCAAGTGCTTTACAAGGAACCTTACCGGGTGTTCGCGTTCAAAGCACTTCCGGACAACCAGGTGCCGCTCCACGTGTCATAGTACGCGGCGGAACTTCAATTAATAATCCCAATGGTGCATCACCTTTATACATTGTCGATGGAATCTTGCGCTCAGATATCAATAATATTAACGCAAATGATATTGAGTCACTTCAGGTTTTAAAAGATGCGGCCTCCACTGCGATTTATGGTGCGCGTGGTGCTAATGGGGTTGTCTTAGTGACAACAAAATCTGGTAAAGAAGGAAAAGTACAAGTTGATTATGGTTATGATCGAGGATTCTCTAACGTGCAGAAAAAGTTTGACCTGCTTGGAGGTCGTGATTATATTTACTTCCAGCGCTTGGGTATTGCAGCTAGAGCAAACCAAGATCCTACGCAATTGACAAAGCTCGGCTTAGCAACTAGCGGTGGTGCAGGGAATGATTTAACCAATAAAACAGCCTTTACAACGCAATATTTAACAGATGCAAATAAGCATAAGTTAAATGAGGGTTGGGAAAGCATGCCAGATCCAATCGATCCATCGAGAACGATTATTTTTAAAAGTACCGATTATCAAGATGTACTTTTTAATACAGGTAATACAAACAACCACAACCTATCGTTCGCTGGCGGAAGTGAAAAAGCGAAGTTTAATCTAGGAATGGGGTATTTAGACAATGAGGGGATTGCGCTAGATACCGATTACAAAAGACTTTCTGTAAACTTAAATGGTGAAGTACAAGCTGCCGAAAACTTGACTGTATTTGGACGTTTGCTTTATTCTAATATGCGCAATAAGTCTGTATTCGGTACAGAAAACAATATGTTCGGACGTTCACTAGCCTTGCCTCCAGTTGCTAAATATACTTTTGAAGACGGATCTTTAGCACCAGGGATTGGTAGTACGATTGGTAATCCAGAATACTACTTAGGTAAGATTGATTCCAAGAATAGCAATGATAACTTAACGATTTCTGTTGGCGGTAAATGGGATATTCTTCCAGGATTGGACTTTTCTCCGCAGTTTTCGCTATACCAAGTAACAACAGATAATAGATTCTTCCAACAAGCCTACTACAATGGGGTAAGTACATATGTAGATGCTCGCGACGCGAGTGCTGGTTTTACGAAGCTTCAACAACACCAAGCTGATGGAGTATTTACTTATAAAACGAATATCCATGAAAAGCACGATATCGAAGCAAAAGTAGGTTTTTCGTACTTCCAAAATGTAAACTCTAGCATTGCTGCCGCAGGCCGTAAAGCTGCGACAGATTTAATTCCAACATTAAATGGATCCGCAGAGGCTGTATCTGTCAACGGAACAGAAACGCAAATGCGAATCATTGGTTACTTTACCAGAATAAACTATAATTATTTGCAGAAATATTTACTTTCTTTCAATCTCCGCTATGATGGGGCTTCCAATTTAGGGGACACGAAATGGGGATTCTTTCCAGGTATTTCTGCTGGATGGAACGTACATAACGAACCGTTTTGGTCTGATATCAAGAACACCGTGTCGCAATTTAAACTTAGAGCAAGTTATGGTGTGAATGGAAATATTGGCGCATTAGGCCCATATGATGCTCAGGGACAGTATTCTGTAGGTCAACGTTATGCCGGCTCAGCAGCCATTATGAACAATACACTAGCTAATCCTGAACTGACTTGGGAAGAGTCGAAAACTCTAAACTTTGGTACAGACATGGGTTTCTTTAATGGAAGATTAAACCTGATGGTCGACGTTTATCGTCGTGTGACGGACAACTTATTAACCAGCATGGCATTACCGCATTCTACTGGATTTGCTAGTATATTAACCAACTTAGGAAGTTTAGAAAATAGAGGTGTCGAGCTGGAATTAACCGCTGGCATTTTACGTGATAGCTCTCCTTTGCGTTGGAACGTTTCGTTAAATTCTGCACATGTTAAAAACAAAATTAAGAGTTTACCAGCCAACGGTGTTGAGTTTAATCGTATTGGCGGGGATTATGTTTATGTGCCTTCAAAAGGGGATTATGCATGGGTAGGTGGTTTACAGGAAGGTGGAAAACCGGGCGATTTATATGCTTACCATCAGCTAGGAATCTATGCGACTGATGAAGATGCGGCAAAAGGACCAAAAGACCTGATGGTGCCATTAACGGATAAAACTAAATTTGGCGGTGATGTGAATTGGGAAGATTTAGATGGAAATGGGGAGATTGATTCTCGCGACCGTGCTTTTGTCGGAAATATATATCCGACATGGACGGGTGGTTTTACCAATTCATTTGCTTATAAGAATGTAGGTTTATCCGTGCGTATGGACTATACAACCGGACACACTATTTACAACTATACTTTAGCAACAAGTGTAGGTCAATTTCAAGGAGAAAATGGCTTATCAACCTTATTATTAAATTCTTGGCAGAAGCAGGGTGATGTAACTGATGTACCACGTGTGTATTGGGCAGATCAACAGGCGCGCAGTAATATTTTCCGTGGAAACTCTTACTATTATGAGAAAGGTGATTATCTAGCTTTACGTGAGGTAACCCTAAGTTATACGTTGCCCGAGTCACTAATTGCTCCATTGAAAATCAGTCAATTGAGATTCAATGTGACAGGATCTAATCTTCATTATTTCACTAAGTATAGAGGGTTAAATCCAGAAGAAGGAGGAACTGATAACGGTCGTTATCCGATTCCAAGAACAATAGTTATTGGTGCTAATTTGACATTTTAAGTTTAAGACCATGAAGATGAAAGTAAAAAATCTATTAACATATAGTGCAGTGCTATTGATGTCAATGGCTTCTTGCACAAAAACATTAGAATTGGATCCTGTTAGTCAAATTTCTAACCAGTCCTTTTGGAAATCCGAAGCCGACGTTACAGGCGCATTGAATGGCATGTATGTTCGATTACGTGGACAAGCGATAGGCAACCTGTTCGCCTGGGGTGAATTACGAGCAGAAACAATGGACCGTAGTCTTGCCGGTGCAGCAGGTTTGCAGGTGTTTTATTTTAATGAGTTAGATCGTGCAAATGTAGGAACTGCAGCCGGTAACGGAATGGTTAATTCAACTTGGCAAGGAATGTACACGGTCATTCACGATGCCAATTTGCTATTGAAATTCGCACCAGGAATTACATATTCTTCTGATGCAGTTAAAAATCAAGTCCTAGCGGAAGCCTATACCATGCGTGCATACGCTTATTTCGTATTGACTAAAACTTGGGGAGCATTGCCAATCGTTACGGACCCAACCGAAGGTTATAAGCCCGAAGTGATTATGAAAGAGCGCTCCTCGAAAGAAGAAGTCATGAAGCTCATCAAATCGGATATGGAAGCGGCATTAAGTCTCTATCCAAACTCGAATTTCAAAACAGGTAGAAATATGTGGTCGAAACCTGCTACCTATGCGTTGAAAGCCGAAGTAAACTTGTGGACAGGAAAAACAATGGGAGGGGGAGCAAATGACTTCCAAGCAGCTTTGACGTCGATTGCAGAAATTGAAAAAAGCGATGTCGCTTTATTGGACAATTACGCTTCGATTTTTGATTACGAAAACAAAGGAAATAAGGAAGTGCTGATGGCGGTTCGATTCCAAGACTTGGAAGCTGGAGATAATATTTTTGCTAACATCTATATGTCTGGCGCTTATATGACTTCCGCAGCAGATCAAGCCTCAAAAGATAAGTTGGGCGTACTCGGTGGACTCCCAATTATGGCGATGAGTCAGCTTGCACGCAATCAGTTTACACTCGATGATCAACGTCGGGATGCGACCTTTATTGAAGTCAATATTCCAAAAGCAGGTGGCGGAACAGAGGTCTTTGCTTCAGCTGTATCGAAATTTAGCGGAACAGTAATTGGTGGTAATCGTCGTTTTATTGATGATATCATTCTTTACCGTTATGCAGATGTTTTATTAATGAAGGCAGAAGCGCAAAACGCTTTAAATCAAGACCCAACGGAAGCTATCAATAAAGTTCGTAAAAGAGCCTATGGAGCGAATTATTCAAATCACATCTATGTACATAGCTCGGCTACGCTGGCCAATGATGCAATCTTAAAAGAGAGATTATTGGAACTGGCAGTAGAAGGAAAACGTTGGTGGGATTTGATTCGTTTCGACAAAGCCTTTGATCTTGTGCCATCACTACAGGCGAAAAAAGGTAAAGACTATTTAAAGTTGTTCCCGATTGCTGAGACGACTTTAAGTTTGGAGCCTAAAATTCAACAAAACGAAGGTTATTTATAGTATATTTTCCATTTATTTTTCAAAAAGAGCCGCTTTCACAAGCGGCTTTTTTTGTCAGCGTTTCTCAGGCTATCTTAGATTGAACTTGTATTAATCATCCTAATGCTTTAGTCCTATCATATACGGACCTTCAACCTTCTCGATCGTAAATGATGGGTTGAGCTACGACTAAGCTACGTTGAAAGTAGGCTTCAGGTCTAAGGAAAATATGAAATATGTCAAAGTGGAAGATAGCCTAAAAACCAAATAGAAAAGGGGATGTACTTAATACATCCCCTTTAGCTTTGTTCTAATTATTATGCTTAATTATTTGATCTGTTCGAAATATTGAATCAAGTGTTTGTACATCGCTTGTCTGAAATCCTCAACGGTACCATCTTTCAAAATCTTAATTAAGACTTTATGCGAAACATAATCTTCTGTTTGTTCTTGACTGCGAATATGTAACGTGTTTTTCATGTAATCGAATACAGGCATCAAGATTCGTTGAAAGCGTTCAATTGTATGGTTACCGGAAATTTTATATAGGGTACTGTGGAATTCGATATCTAGTTTTAGGGATTCATTGATGGTTTTTGCATTCGCTTCTTTCTCAATGATTTCCTCTAATTTCTTGATGCTCTCATCGTTCTTACGGACGTACAATAAATCGACAATCCCCATTTCAATGACTAAACGTAGTTCGAAAAAGTCCTGCATGGTGTCCTGATTTAACAATCGAGGATTCATCACCACATTCATGTTTTGTAAGACGTCAGGCTCGGTCATTACCATGCCTCTGTTCTTTTTAGATTCGATAAGTCCTAAGGTTTTAAAGCGTGTTAATGCTTCGCGCATTGCTGTACGACTAACGCCCATGGCTTCGGCTAGTTCGATTTCTTTTGGAATAGAATCTCCAGGTAAGAAGTTCTCATTTCGAAAATAATCGTGCAAGTTCATCTCGATTCGGTCGACTTGCGTCATGTTTTCAATCGGTTTTATCCCCTGTAGTTTCATTTTAAGAATTTGTTGTTGTCTAGCCAACAAATATAAGTAATACTTATTTTATATCTTCTGTTTTTTTATGGACAGAAACCTACGTTTTGAATCTATTTTTTTTGCGAAAAGGCTTGCGATCTAACAAAATATTCCCTAGTTTAGATTTTAATATGTAGTACATATCTACAATAACCAAATAGATCATTATGAAAAAACACTTCTTTGCCATTTGCTTGGCCGTATGCTCATTGAGTTTTGCAGGAACTGCGGACGCTCAAGCTCAACAAGTGCCCCATTTAAAGAATAATGTTGTACTTAAACTCGCACCTAGTCAAACCAATCCTCGTAATAGCGAAGGTTCATTCGTTACCTTAAAGGACGGTAGTATTTTATTTGTCTATTCTCACTACACTTCTGGCAATGGCGGGGACCATGATCCAGCATATTTGGCGAGTCGGATTTCAAAAGACGGTGGGAAAACGTGGACTGCATCGGATGAGCGTGTGCTCAACAATGAAGGTGGCATGAATGTGATGTCTGTTTCATTATTACGTTTGAAAAATGGAGAAATCGCGATGTTCTACCTACGTAAGAACACAACAGATGATTGTATCCCATATGTTCGCTTCTCGAAAGATGAAGCAAAGACATGGTCGGATCCAATCGCATGTATTCAAGATAAGCAAGGGTATTTCGTTTTAAATAACGATCGTGTTATTCAATTGAAAAATGGGCGTCTATTAATGGCGGTTGCATGGCACAAAAATCTGAACTCAGAGATGTCGGGAAATGGTAATCTATTCAGTTACTACTCGGATGATAATGGAAGAACATGGAAAGCTGGTTCTGAAGCATTGGCACCTAAAGGTATCATTACGCAAGAGCCAGGTGTGGTGGAATTGAAGAATGGCGATATTATGATGTTTATACGTGCTACAGGCGGTAAGCAATTAGTTTCTTATTCGAAAGATAAGGGTCAGAGCTGGACAGCTGCAGTAGCATACAACTTAGATTCTCCGCTGTCGCCAGCAAGTATAGAACGTATACCAAGTACCGGTGATTTATTTGCGATTTGGAATAACAATGACGGATCAAATAAAGAGACAAAAGGGGAGCGTACGCCATTGACGATTGCAATCTCTAAAGATGACGGAAAGACTTGGCAAAAAGTTAAAAATATTGAGATCGATCCTGACGGTTGGTATTGCTATATGGGTATTCATTTTGATAAAAAGAATGTGCTGTTATCGTATTGTGCAGGTAGCCAATCAGAGCGATCTCACCTAAACGTAACGGATATAGCTTTATTGAGTTTAAAAGATATATACAAATAAGACTGAAAAATAAGGGACAGGGATATACGTGAAAGCGATGAAAAATATAGAGCGATTAATTGAGATTCGGTCAGACGAAATTGGTCCTACGGTGCTCATATTGGCAGGTGTACATGGCGATGAATATGAGCCCATGATTGCAGCTGCACAATTGAAAGCATTTATAGGCAACAAGCTAAAGAAAGGAATCGTAAGAATCATGCCTATCGTCAATAGGAGCGCCTTCGAAATAGGCGCTCGTTGTGGCGAAGATGGTCTGGATTTGGCGCGTAGCTGTCCAGGTGACGCTAATGGTTCAATCACCATGCAATATGCAGCAAAGGCGGCTGGAGAGATTGAGAAATCCGACTATTTAATTGATTTACATACGGGAGGTCAGCTTTTTGATTTGTATCCTCTAGCAGGTTATATGCTACATGAGGATAAAGCGGTTCTAGCAAAGCAGCGTAAAATGGCCAGGGCATTTGGACTACCATTAATCTGGGGTACAGATCCTTTGCCGGAAGGACGAACATTGTCTGTTGCCCGCGATCATCAAATTCCTGCAATTTATGTAGAATTCGGTGGCCCGGGACCTGTTAGACCTAAAGTTATCGATGCTTATATCCAAGGTTGTTTGAATATACTCAGGGATCTAGATATGCTCGATTTTATTCCGAAAAGTAGAAAACGCCCGAAATATGTTGTCGAAGATCCTACCCCTGGAGGTGGTTATCTGCAGGGAAAAATGGCCGCTCCATACGACGCTGTGTTTAAACCGACCGTTCATGTGGGCGAACAGATAAAAGCTGGTGATCGCTGGGGAATTATCTACGATGTCGACATGTTAAACCCCAAAGATATTTTAGCAGATATGGATGGGATTGTCCTCTTTATACGTTCGATTCCCATCGTCAAGAAAGGGGAATCCCTCGGTGGAATTTTAAAAATAAAGTCATAGCTATGAAAAGAAGAGTAGCCATCATTACGGGGGCAGCTGGTGGAATAGGTCGCTCCTTAGTTCAACGATTTTTAGAGGAGGGCTATGCTTTAGCACTAATCGATCAATCGGAAGAGGATATGCATCATGCGAATCCATATCTAAGAGATTATGCTGATCAGACCTTACTTATCACGGGCGATTTAACCGATGATTTATTTTTAAAATCGATAGTAGAACAGGTACTTGACAAATGGAGTAGAATTGATGTGTTGATCAACAACGCAATTTGGCGAAAGGCAGAAAGCCTTGCGGAAAGCACATTGGAAGATTGGAACAAGACGATTGCAATTGGTATCACCGCACCTGCATTTCTTTCGAAATATGTCGTAGAAGCCATCATTCCACTCGGGCAGTCTTGTTGTATACTTAATCTTTCGAGCGTGATGTCAACTTTCGTCTCGGGTTATGCATCTGCTTATACGGTATGTAAAGGTGCGATAGAGAGCTTAACCTATGAATTGGCTACGTTATACGGACCAAAAGGGTTTCGAGCCGTTGCTATTCGCCCTGGAAGTGTTGATACCTCCTTATCTACAGATTACGAGGATCCAAGTGGCGATAATGTGAGTAGTCATATTCAGCGCGAAGTAGAAAATCGGACAGCCTTAAATCGATCTGCAAAAGCGATAGAAATTGCTGAAGCACTTGTTTGGCTGGCCTCTGAAAAAGCAAGCTTTATTACTGGAACTTGCATCACCATAGATGGTGGATTGGAACATAATTTCAATCCTTACGATATCAAGAAATTACTTAAACCTAACCAGTTTTGAAAGGTATTTGGAAATACAAAGAATTACTTCAATCGGTAAGTGAAGATTATCAGATAGCATTGGGAGAGGGAAATACCCCATTAGTCAAGTCAAGGCAGATTGGTAAAATTCTAGGCTTGGAAAATCTCTATTTTAAGTTGGAGAATCTCAACCCTAGTGGATCCTATAAAGATCGTTTTGCCGCGATGGCTGTAGCCTATGCGCAGGAGCAAGGGAAGAACGCCATTCTGGCGACTTCCAGTGGAAATACGGGTGCTGCTTTGGCTGCGTATTCGGCTGCGGCTAACATGAAATGCATCATTTGTTTGGTTGATGGAGCACCATTTGGGAAAGTCCAACAGATGGGGGTATACGGCGCAGAATTATTAATGATTAAGGATTTTGGAATCAATGATCATTGCACTGTTGAGGTGATGAATACGCTAAATGAACTTGCTGATAAACATGACTGTTCATTGGAGATTAGCGCTTATAAATTCTCTCCAAACGGAATGGAAGGCGTTCAAACAATTGCTTTCGAAATTGCTGACGAGCTAGAACAGGTCAATCAAGTCTTTGTTCCTGCTGGTGGCGGAGGTCTTTATTTATCGATCGTTCGCGGATTTGCGAAATGGAAGAATAAAGTAAATAAGGCTGTTTCTCCAACGCTGTTTTGTGTGCAACCGAAAGGAAATGATACCATTGCATCCGTATTACTTGGCGATCAGTTAGTACCTAAAGCAATAGCAAATAGCACGACAAAGATTTCGGGATTACAAGTCTCTTCTCTTTTGGATGTCGATGCCATTCTTGAAGAAAGTAAATCTACCGCTTGCGACGCCGCTTTGGTTGAGGATAAAGACGTTTTTGAATGTCAGAAAATGCTTGCGCAATTAGAAGGGATCTATTGCGAACCTGCCGGTGCTGTGGCATTAGCAGGTGTTAAAGAAGCATTAGCGGTGGGTAAAATAAAAGCAACAGATCATATCGTTTGCATCGTTACTGGGAATGGTTTCAAAGATCAACAGGCCCTTTCACGAATATATACAGAAGCAGATTGCTTATATGTTGATCAAACGCTTAACACAAAAGAAGAAATAATTAGAAAGATAGAAAAGTAAAGAATCATGGAAAAAGAATTTGTATTTGGAAAAGATGTACCTCAAAGTCACTTACCGTTTTCACCGGGCGTAAAATGTGGTCAGTTTTTGTTTATCTCTGGTCAGGCGTCTGTGGATATGGATGGAAAGATTGTTAACGACACGTTTGAGAATGAGTGTAGACGTTCTTTTGACAATCTAAAGCGTATCGTTGAAGCTGCGGGATTAACAATGGCCGATATTGTACAAGTACGTAATTATGTAGCTGAGGAGAAGGATTTGGTTAAGTTCAATGAGATTTATAGAGAGTATTTTTCTGCTCCTTTTCCAGCAAGAACGACATTAATTGGTTGTCTTGGTACTATTTTAAAGTTTGAAGTTGACGCAACGGCTTTTATTAAATAAAACCAATGAAGAAGCGCATTGCAATTGCTGGTATTTATCATGAATCGAATACGTTCAGTTCAATTCCCACCGAATGGGAAAATTTCACCAATGGACATATTTTTCGTGGACAAGAAATTATTGAACGATTTGAACATGCTCATCATGAGATTGCAGGTTTTCTTCAAGAAATACAAGCCGAGGAAATAGAAGTTGTACCGCTATTTGTGGCAGATGCAATTCCCTCTGGCACGATAAAGAAAGAGGTGGCATTAGGTTTAGCGAATGAGTTATGTGATGCGGTCCAATCTGCTTTGCCGCTCGATGGAATCTATTGTGTTGCTCATGGAGCAGCAGCCGCTGAGGAGATTCGCGATGTTGATGGTTACTGGATGACAGCGCTTCGTGCGATTGTTGGCGCTAATGTTCCAATGATGGCGAGTTTAGATCCACACGCCAATGTAAGCAATAAGATGATTGCTGCAACAGATGCAATGATATCCTATACAACAAACCCCCATCTCGATCAACGAGAGATCGGACAAAAGATTGCCAGATTGATGAAAGGGGTCGTTTTAGACGACTTATCGATCAAACAAGAACTGCTAATGCTTCCTGCTTCTCTCAGCTTAGAGCAACAGGAAACCAGTGTAGAACCCTGTCTTTCGATGTATAAAAAGATTGCTGATTTAACCAGGAATCTTCCCATACTTTCCCATAGCATTATCTTAGGTTTTCCATATGCTGATGTCGAGGAAATGGGAACTTCGCTCATCCTCGTGTCGGAGAATCAGTTTGATACAACTGCTTTGAAGCAACAAGCATTGGCTGTTTTTGAAAGTTATTACCCTCAATTTACGGGCAAACGCCTCCACATTCAAGAGGTAATCGACAATGAGGATTCGTACGCAAAACCGGTCTTGCTTTTAGATATGGGAGACAATGTTGGTGCTGGTGCTTTGGGAAATAGTTCCTATTTGTTAAAAGCACTAGAGGCCAATCGAAGTACTCATGGAATTATCGTTATCTATGATCCCCAAAAAGTACAAGAACTAAAAGATCTCGATATCGAAAGTTGGACAGAAATCATATTGGACGATCAAACTGCTGGAGATAGCATTCAAAACTATAAGGTTCAGATCTTAGAAGTTCGGGATGGATCGTTTTCTGAATTGACGCCAAGGCATGGAGGACAGACTTCTTACGATATGGGCAGGATTGTCTTGGTTAAAACGGAATTATGCAATTATATTCTGTTTACCAGTCTCCGCGTTCCACCTTTTAGTAGTCAGCAAATTGAGATTTTGAACCTTGATCTTAGCAAATTGAATTGGATTGTTGCAAAGGGCGTAAATGCGCCGATTGCTGCCTATCGTCCAATCTGCCCAGTTTATTTAAAGATTCAGACACCAGGCGAAAGCAATGCGGATGCGACGCAATATCAATACAAGTATAGACGACGTCCGATGTTGCCTTTCGAAGCACTTAATGTTAAATATGATGGATAGGAAAGATGTGTTGATCTCTAGCGATTTCTATACCGAAGGTCCATTATTCAATGCAAGTGGAGAACTCTTCGTGACGAACTTGTTGGGGAAGAAAATTCTTAAGTATCAAGGAGACGGTCGCTTTACAGAATGGGGAACTTGTACAAGCCCGAATGGACAGTTTATAGCGGCTGATCGTACACACTACGTATGTAATAGTTTAGCCGGTAGTGTTGAACGTTTTGATGCCGAGGGCAATCATTTAGAAACTTATTTTCAAGGCCTCGTTGAGGGATATCAGGTTGAATGTCCTAACGATCTTTGGGTAGGTGAGCAGGGTGTATATTTTACAGATTCGGTTAGAAAAACCGGGGCCATTGTATTCATTCCCAAGCATGGTCAAGCACAACTTATTGCGCGTAATTTGGATTATCCAAACGGCATTGTTTACGATGAAAAAGTAAACTGCCTTTATGTAGCAGAGAGTTTTAAAAATAGAATAATTAAAGTCAACCTTAACCAACCTGACCATCCGGTTAGTACCTTATTGGAGCTTCCAACGCATCCTTCATTGGATGAGACGAAGAATTTACCGGATGGTCTATTTTTAGAGAACAATACTTGGCTTTGGATTGCACATTATGGAATGGGACAATATCACCGTTACCACCTTAATACAGGACAATTAGAGAGCTTTGATAGCCAGATTACCTTGTGTAGTAATATCTGCGTTAGTCCTGAAACTATCGTATTGACAGGCGGCGAAGGTGAGCCAGGACCAGGAAAGGTTCGAATTATTCAACGTGAGCGAGGATCAGCTGTTAGCGATTTGAACATATCCAAACTGAGCCTAGGAACAGTTGCGTTAGGATTACCCTATGTCGTCTTTGATCAGGAAAACGCAAATTCTGAAAGCTCTGCAGAAGGACTAATCGTGCAAGCTCGTCGAATGGGGATTTCCTCTTTTGATACTGCTCGAGAGTATGGTACTGCTGAATCCTTACTAGGTCATGTAATCGAGACTGGTCAGCTAGAAGATGCGACTATTATATCAAAGTTTAAATGGACTAATGAAGCTTGTTTTGATTTTGAAAAGGCCTTGGCAGAATCAATTCAAAGTGTTGAAGAATCGCTAAACGAGTTAAAGCTTAAGAAACTACCCATCTGTCTTTTTCACATGGTCTCATCATTTGATATCTCCGCTGTGAAAGAAGTTTTGCCACGTGTTTTTGAGCATTTGAAAGGTAAGGGTTTAATTGAAACTGCTGGTGTGTCTGTTGATCATCCACTTGAGATTAAACACTTCTTGGACAATGATATATATCAGGCTTTTCAAATTCCAATTAACATTTTAGATCATCGTTTAACATCGACATCATTTTGGCAAGATCTTATCAAGCGTAAGAAAATCATCTTCGTGCGAAGTATCTATCTGAAAGGACTGTTGATGCAAGACCCTGAAAAATTAACGGGGAGTTTACAGTTGGCAACTCCATATTTGAGGCAACTTAAAGATTTGGCGGATAAAGCTCATATGTCTGTAAGCCAGATGTGCTTCTCCTACATCAGGGACCTGGAAGGCGTGAGTAGTGTGCTGATTGGACCTGATAAAGAAGAACAACTACTTGAAAACATTGCCTTGTTGGACGGCCCCAAAATACCTAAAGCAATATTTGATAAGATAATGCCTTTGTTTTTACAAATACCTGAAGACCTATTAACCCCACGACTATGGAAAATATAACGATGAAAAGATTCTTCCTAAACGGAAAAGTTGTCCTAATCACAGGAGGTACAGGTTTGTTTGGTAAACCGATGTCACTGGCACTAGCGCATGCTGGCGCGACAGTTCTTATTGCTTCAAGAAATCTAAAAGCATGTCAAGATTATGCTGATGAGTTGAATGCAGCAGGATATAAAGCGGCTGCCTTCCAACTTGACCTTTCAAATCAAGAATCGATTACCCAGTTAGTCAATGAAGTTCAATTATCATTTGGAAGAATTGATGTTTTGGTCAACAATGCGGTTACTAGGGAGGGATTTAAGAATCTTGCCGATATGACCAAGGAAGAATGGGAGCAATCGCAAACTATAAATAGTACAGGGCTTATGTTATTGACGCAAGCTGTCGTAGCAGGCATGCAAGAACGGAAAACTGGAAATATCATCAATATTGGCTCGATCCAAGGTACCGTCGGTCCAAACTTTCCAGTCTATGGAGATACCGGAATGACCAGTCCTATCAACTATACGTATGATAAGTGGGCGATGGTTGGATTTACTAAATGGATCGCTAATTATTACGGACGGTTTGGAATACGTTGTAATTGCTTAAGTCCTGGCGGTTATGGCCCTGGGGTTACGTCTTCATTTGGAGAGAACGAATTTGTTGATAACTACAAGCGTTTAACACCACTGGGGCGTTTTGCTGACGATGATGATATTGCCGGACCAATTGTCTTCTTAGCTTCTGATGCATCTTCTTTCATTACCGGTCACAACTTACTGGTCGACGGTGGCTGGACAAGTTGGTAAAATGAACAAGCCTATGAAAAAAATTATAACACTAATGATAGTATTTACGATGCTTTTACATACTGAGGAAAGTCAGTCACAAACTTTATTGCCTTCTTCTACGGAAGAAATAAGTCCGATACCCGATCCTTTAGGCTTTGCTGGCATGTATGCCGGGATGGTAGGGGACGAGCTTATAGCGGCTGGAGGAGCGAACTTCTTAGATAAGATGCCTTGGGAAGGCGGAAACAAGGCTTGGCACGATGATATATTTGTGTACTCGTTGCCCCATAAAAGTTGGGAGAAATTATCGTTAAAACTACCTAAAGCTTTAGCTTATGGAGTGGCTATATCTTACCAAGATGGCCTTGTTGTTTTCGGGGGCTCAGAGCAAGATAATGTACCGTCTAAAGCGGTCTATTATCTTCATAAAAAGGATAAAACATGGCATATTGAACATTGGGAAGATATGCCTATTGCGCTCGTAAATATGTGTGCAGAGCGGATAGGAGAGCAGGTGGTTTTCGCTGCTGGATCTGATAAACTGAATAGTATGCCTACGGATCAGGTGTTATTATTCGATTTGAAAAATCAAGTCTGGTCGGCTTTACCTACACTGCCAGCTGCTAAACGTATTAATGCTGTGAGTGCCAAGATCAATGGTCAGTTCTATCTTTTTACCGGTATCGAACTGGTTCCAGAAGCTGATGGTAAGATCAAAAGGAATATTTTGCAAGATGCTTATCGTTTAACACTAAGTAAAACAAATGACGGAATTACCTCCGGAACATGGGAGCGACTTGCTGATCTGCCACAAGGAATGGCTGCTGGACCATTAAGTGCTGCAGTGATTAAGAAAAGAAATCAAATAGTTCTTTTTGGCGGCTTAGATCATCAAACTGCTCAACATGCAGATCCGGTTACCCATCCAGGCTTTCTTCCTGATGTGCTTGCTTATGACATTAAAACCAACAGTTGGTCAGTATTAGGGAACTTAGATAAGAAACAAATCCGGTTGACATTACCGGCGGTACAACATGCTGATCAATATTACCTTATTTCTGGGGAAGTTGGCCCCGGCGTGCGCACCAACAGCATACTATCAATCCAATTAAATAAACTTAAATCAATTAAATAACATGAATAATTTCACTGAATCTAAAAAGCTACTTGACCGCGCTTCCAAAGTGTTAGCGGGCGGCGTGTCGTCAGAGTTCAGAAAATATAATCATCCTCATGCTATATTCTATAAAGAAGGCAAGGGGAGTAGATTGATCGATGTCGATGGTAATGAGTACTTAGATTTTACATTGAGTCAAGGCCCCCTGATTCTCGGGCATTCGCATCCACGTGTACTGGAAGCAGTGAATGCTTATTCGGATAAAGGGCAGCTTTATGCTGGGCAACATATTCAAGAGGTCCTGTTGGCAGAAAAAATATGTGAGCTAATCCCTTCAGCGGAGCTCATCCGATTTTGTCTTGATGGCTCTGAGGCCGTTCAAACTGCTTTCCGCGTAGCAAGAGCTAAAACAGGAAAGAACAAATTCTTGCGTTTTGAAGGTCATTATCATGGATGGTTAGATAATGTCGCTTGGGGAATTTCAACACCGAGTGTGGAAGCACTTGGCGATCGAGCTGAGCCGACAGCACATGTATGGTCGCAAGGCGTTTCGCCAGAGAGTCGTGATGAGTTTATCATTCTGCCATGGAACGATCTGGAACTTTTGAAAGAAACTGTGAAAAAGCATCATCATGAAATAGCCGCTATTATCACTGAACCGGTGATGTGTAATAATGGCTGTATTGCTCCTAAAGCTGGCTTCTTAGAAGGAATTCGGTCTTTATGTGATGAGTATAGTATCGCATTTATTTTGGACGAAGTTATTACTGGTTTCAGACTTGGACTAGGTGGAGCACAAACTCACTATCAGGTAACTCCTGATTTGTCAATTTTTGCAAAAGCAATGGGTAGCGGTTATCCAATCAGCGCCATCGTAGGGAAAACATCATGGATGGACTGTATTTCTAATTCGCAAGTAATTCACGCTGGCACGATGAATTCAAGCAATCCGACTATTGCAGCTTCCTTAGCGACAATCACTGTTCTGGAAGAAGAACAGCCTTACGAGCGTATGTTTTATTTGGGTAAGAAACTGATGAAAGGTATTGAAGAAGCAGCGGCAACATATAATCAAAATCTAAAGGTATTTGGCTTAGGTCCGATGTTCGTTACGCTTTTTACCGATTTAGATGAACTAGTTGACTACAGAGATACCTTGCAGAGCGACAAAGCAAAACTAGGGAAGTTTATCTCTACACTTCAAGATCACGGGATTCGCGTAATTGGTCGCGGTCTGTGGTACATCAGTGCTGTTCACACCGAAGCCGATATCGATCAAGCTATAATAGCCGTTAACGAAGTACTATCTGAAATGTAAAGATTATTCCAACACACAACCAACTTAAACTTAAATTATGAGCTTCTCTTTTGTGACCAAAGGTCCACCTAGTAAATTCCGTTCCTGGCTAATCGTCGGCCTTTTATTCATCATTGCCATGTTGAATTATATAGATCGTACGATGATTACCACCATGCGTACTTCCATTGTCGACTCTATTCCAATGAGCGATGCAGAGTTTGGATTATTGACTGCTGTTTTCCTTTGGGTTTATGGTTTCTTTAGTCCCTTTGCCGGTTATTTAGCCGATCGCTATAGCAGAAGCCGTGTTATTCTATTTAGCTTGTTTGTCTGGTCTTTGGTGACCTGGATGACTTCCTATGCATCAACATTTAACGAATTGCTGATTACCCGAGCATTGATGGGCATCAGTGAAGCCTGCTATATTCCAGCGGCATTGGCTTTGATTATGGACTACCATAAAGGGCCTACAAGATCCTTAGCAACGGGTGTTCATATGGCCGGTATTATGTTAGGGCAAAGCTTGGGGTTTGTTGGCGGCTGGCTAGCAGAAAATCACACTTGGAACTATGCTTTTACAATTTTTGGAATATTCGGAATGTGTTATGCTCTTGCGATGATTTTCTTAATCAAAGATGTGCCGAAAGCAGCAATTACAGCGGATTCAAATACAGTACCTAAAGTCAGATTTGTTGATTCCTTGAAAGTCCTTATAAGCAATCGATCGTTTTTATTTATCGTGGCCTTCTTTGGATTTATCTCTATTGTAGGCTGGTTAATTGTAGGCTGGCTCCCAACTTATTTTCAAGAAAAATTTAGTTTGACTCAAACGCAGGCTGGTGTTTATTCAACGGGCTATGTATTCACAGCAGCCATATTTGGGGTGCTATTCGGTGGTATGGTAACGGATATCTGGAGTAAGAAAAATTCTAAGGCGCGGATTTATATGCCTTTCATCGGCTTGTGCATTGCCGCCCCAGCCATATTTATGGCAAACTATTCCTATATACTTTCAATTTCGATTCTGTGCTTTATTCTGTATTCCTTCTGTAAGTCGTTTGTTGACACGAACACTATGCCGATTTTAAGTATGGTTGTCGAAGAGAAGTATAGAGCGACCGGTTATGGCATACTGAACTTTTGTGGAACTTTGGTCGGTGGATTAGGCCTCTATTTTGGTGGCGCACTACGTGACTCTAACATTGACCTACATACAATTTTTCAATTTGCATCTGGTATGATTATTCTATCGGCTGTATCCTTACTGTTCATAAAGCCGAATCAGAAGCTCGTTAATGCACAAAAATAAGCGGTAAGCACAGGACGGTTACCTGATAGTAAATAATTAATATTGTATCATAAGCTTTAGAGCTTTTGAGATCAACCTTCTCAACGAAATTTAATAATGACTATCAACCTAAACCACAAGACCCTTATTAAATGCTTTTTTGCTGTTCTTCTCTTATTAGGATTAAGTTCTTCTTCAGAGCCCAAAGATCAGCAAAAAGCCAAGGGTTTTCGTATAATTCACAACAATGATGGAACTGATGCGCTTGCCAATATGTGGTTCAATCGCAAAGGTAATTTGTCCCGAAAAGATATTAATCGCTATGTAGATATTGTAGCGGATAGTAAGGTCGTAACCACGTATATGATGTGTACAGGTAGTGACTTCGTATACTACCGTTCAAAATATGAGCGCACTTTCGGAGATGATAGAAATGGTACTTTATCATGCGATAAAAGTACATCGGAGCGTGATGCTTTTAAACATTATTACGCTAACTTTCTAAGCTTAGAAAAAGAAGGTACTGACATCATTGATGCTTCGCTTACGCGTGCAAAGGAAAGAGGAATGGAAGCATTCATTACTTTCCGTGTAAACGATCTGCATTTTGCAGATACAGCGTCTAAATGCCGAGTTTCCTATCCTGATTTTTGGTATAACAATCCCCAATATTATACGGGAGACCCTTCACAAGGTATGAACAGTGCGCAAGCGCTTGATTTCACCTATGAAGAAGTACGAAATCATAAGTTGAATTTAATCCGTGAGCAACTAGAAAAATATCCGCAAATAGATGGTTATGATCTGGATTTTATGCGGTTTATTGTGCTGTTTAAGACCGGTGAAGGATCAGCGAAGGCGCCGTTGGTAACATCATTTGTTAAATCGGTCAAGCATATGGTTGATTCAGTAGCGACTGTAAGAAAAAAGAAAATTTTACTTTCCGTACGCGTTCCAATCACTGTTGATGGTAGCTTAGAAAAAGGATTAGATGTACGCGAATGGCATAAGCAAGGATTAATAGATTTTATATCTATTGGTGCACATTGGCGAGGTGAGACAGCGACACCAATTGCTAAATTTAAAAGAGATTTATTTAAAGGATTTAGTAAAACCATTCCAGTCTATGGTTCAATTGATGATGGCGGCTATCAACCTCGGGAGTTTTTCTCCGAAGGTATGTATCGCGGTATGGCTTCCCATATTCTAGGGCAAGGTGCTGACGGATTGTACTTGTTCAATTTCTATTTTGAAAATGATGCAAAGGTAGATTACGCCAAGGCAGTAAATGAGAGTGGATTGGTTTGCAGAACACGTTCACAAAGACTGTTAACAGACCTAGGAGACCCTGCTTTGTTGAGTAAGCGTAATAAGATCTATTGCGCATCAGACGGGGTAACCAATGCTTATGGTGTCCTTCAGGTTGCGGATCTTCCGATGGCATGCGGTAATGGAAAGTTGAGCAAAGTTGGAATCTTTGTCGCTGATCAAGTGAATTCTCAAAGTATTCAATCACAGCTTCTATTTCTCCGTGCGGATAAGAAAGCTAGAATGGAGGTGAAGATTAACGGGAAATCAGTTAATCCTTTAGAGAGCAGCGTTGCGGTTAAATACGACCGTATCAAAGGTCTGCAGGATGGAGAAGAAGTATATGTATTTGAAATTCCAAAGAATGCCCTAATAAAAGGGGATAATGAAGTCAGTATTTTATCTAAAGGCGGGATATTTGTTGTCAAGCGTTTGGAAGTCGCGCTAAACTATGGCGACGTAAAGCAATATGGTTATTTCTAATCATTAAAGATCGTTTTTGTTTCAATCATGTGATGTTTAGTCGGCTGCAATTTTACACTTAGCAGCCGATTTTTTATTTTAAAACATTTAACAACATCCCGATTTGCTTGGCTGTTCGTTGAAGATTTACTGTCGTATGTTTTATTGCTTTCGGTAATTCTTCAGGTCTGTTTCCAATGGCGAATAATGCTGTGAAATAATCTTGTAATTGTGAATCTATAGTTCTAGGAATATTACCTGCAAGTCCAATAATTGGTTTGTTTGCTTTTCTTGCTAATTCTGCTAAGACTACCGGTGCTTTACCTTCCAAAGATTGCGAGTCAATACTTCCTTCTCCAGTGATAACCCAATCAGCTTGTTGAATTTGGGATTCAATCTGGGTAAGTTTACAGAAATAAGCTGCCCCTTTCTGCATGTCAGCATGCATAAAGACCTTGAAAGCAGCACCTAGACCTCCCGCTGCACCGCCTCCAATTACTTTATTCAATGATTTTCCAGTATGTTTTTTCGTTAAGTACTCAAATTGAGATAGGAATTCCTCTAATGCAATCACATCCGTTTCTGAAGCTCCCTTCTGCGGGCCAAATACTGCGGCAGCACCTTCTGGACCCAATAGTCTATTTTCTACGTCGCAAAGGATCGTGAAGTCTATACCAGCTATTGTCTTATTTAGATTACTTAAGTCAAGGCTCGCGACGTCTACGAAATTTGAAGGCCCTGCTTGCAAAACCTTACCTGATTTATCGAGACATTCTAATCCGAGTGCTTGCAACATACCTAATCCCCCGTCGACTGTTGCTGATCCTCCTAGGCAGATGATAAATGAACGCACACCCTTTTCAATATTATGGAGAATAAGTTCGCCCAAACCATAGGTGCTTGAATGCATAGGACTTCGCAATTCACCAATAATAGATTTAAATCCAGATGTTTCTGCAACCTCTATTATGGCAGTTTTTCTATCAACTAGTAGACCGTAATGTGCTTCTGTATTTTGAAGATAGGCACCTTTAACTAGCAGCGTATGCATGCTGCCGTTTAGATGTTTGGTCATTAAGAACGAGGTGTGATCGCCGCCATCAGCAATAGGGAACTTTACCAAATTAGCCTTGATTTTACTCTGATTGAGACCTTCAGCAATCGCGTCAGCAACTTCTTCAGCAGTAAGGCTCCCCTTAAAACTATTAGGGGCTATTAAGATATTCATCATTAGGAATTTGTGTAGACTTCAGGGTTTAAACAAGTAAGCAAAGGTTTTCCTTCCACAAAAGCAATGATGTTCTCGGCGGCTGTTTTTGCCATTCCAGACCTTGCTTCAAATGTAGCGGAACCAATATGTGGTAATACACAGACCCTTTCTAGATCGAGTAAAGGATTGTCCGGTAACATAGGTTCAGGATCAGATACATCCAAACCTGCTCCCCATATTTGTTCGGTTTTTAGCGCTTTGTAGAGATCATCCTCATTAATAAATCCTCCTCGAGCTGTATTTACTAGGATAGCATTCGATTTCATCTGCTGAAAGACTGATGCATCAAATTTTCCACGATATTCTGGCGCGTAATTCGCATGAATGGAAAGTACGTCAGATTGAGCTAAAAGTTCCTCAAATGAAACATAAGTCGCATTTATGCTTTCTTCTAACTCTGGATGTCTATTTCTATTATGGTAGATGATTTTCATCTGGTATGCTGCTTGGCATTTCAATGCCATTTCAATGCCTATTCTTCCCAAGCCGAATATACCTAGTGTTTTACCATATAGTTCCTGTCCTAGGTTCGCAACCGGATTAAAGTACTTAAACCGGACGCCCAAACGTACTTGATTCGTATGAAAGGATGCTAATCTAGAAACCATCAGCATTAGTAGAAAAGCAATGTCAGACGTTGCTCTGCTTAATACATCGGGAGTATTGGAAACAGGGATTCCTCTTCGAGTAGCCTCTGCTAAATCTACTTGATCGTATCCGACAGAGAACAGCGATACAGCTTTTACCGATGGACATAAATCAAAGAATTTAGCATCAATCTTATATGCCCCAATATTCAAGATAGCATCGCATTGTTGGCAATAACTTATCCATTCATCATAGCTGATCTCAGGATTCTCAGGCATGATTAAGTCGATGTCAGGACGTGCTAGTAATTGCATGCCTATTTCTGGGATAATTTTGTTGATAAAGACTTTCATCGTTGTGTTTTTTGGCTCTGGTTAGAAGAAATGAATGTACGAAATTTAGGCGTAAAATTGGAGTTATTGAGCATTAAATTGATATCGATTATTTAGTAAGTATCCATATTCATGCTCGTGAACGGTTAAATATTCGACCATGGTAACAAGCTAAATTTTGCGCAAGACACATATACGATCTCGCCTAGAATAGTTAGAAAATAGCTTAGATTGAACCTTTCAATTTTCAGGTAAACCTGATTATAGATTTTTTTTGATCGGATACATAAAAAAAGGACTGTTTTATTTAACAGTCCTTTTCAGCTAAACGAGCCAGCTATACTATTTTACGAATTTTTTTACATTGATTTCGTAGTTAGCGGTGCCTTGTGCGGCGGTAACCGAAGCTGCATTGATAACATAAAGCTCATCGGCTTCATCATTTAGCGCAGTGCCTTTATACATGACGATGTATCGATTTGCAGTAGGATAGACTGCATGATTATTTTTGAAGTCATAAATAATCCATGTAGGTCCTGTTGCCGGGGCACCAGCACTTGAAGCGTCGATAGTAAAAGCGTCAGTAGACGTTAGTTTTTGAGATAAAACATCCTGTAAGGTAAGTTTTTCAATAGATGTATTTTCTTTATCAAAATAGCCCATAGCGTACACATCTGAACGCGAATTCTTGAGATTTGAACCGTACATCCCCGATAAGTTTACCATGCTTTTTGCGCTGTCTTGAAGGCTATTGGTTTTAAAATCAAAGAAGACCTTCTTGCTCGGAGGAATTGTAATCTTCGCAAGTTCAGTCTTAGCATTGCTGTCTGAGAGTTTTGGAGTAGCAACTTCTTTGTCGTCTGAGCAGGAGCTAATTGTAGTCCAAGCCAGTCCAGTAACTGCGAATAAAAGGAATGTAGATTTAAAGGATTTCATCATGTTAGTTATGCGTTAATAGTATTTGTGAAAGTATTTGCAAATTGTTCAAACGTGTTTTTCGCACTCGCGATGGCTTCTTCAATGTCAGCTTCCTGATTAACCTCTTGGTTTATGATTTTGGTAAACTCGAGCCATTTCTCTGCCGACTGATCCCCATAGCCTTGGAAGAAATTGAAACCTGATTCAATACCCACTTTCTCGAACATTTTTACAATAAATGGACCTCCCATAATAGACCCTTCTAAAACATACAATGCTCCAATAGCTTGATTTTTGTTTTCAATTGCAGGCAGAAAAGCTTGTGGTAAATCTGCGACTGATGAACCCAAGACCTCAATATCCTTAGCAATATCTTTAGCACTTCGGCGAACGCTGAAGTAATCTTGCAGGGCATCTGGTATAAAGGAGGCAATTTGTTGCTCTAGGGTCTCGAAATAAGCAAAGAAATATTTTAATAACTCAACATAGTCTTTGTTGTTTTCTATTGCTTTTATACGGTATACCACTTGTTTTTCCAATTCTTGGTGACCGTCTTTAGTTGCTGTTTTGATTCTTTCGCTCAACATAATTATTCTATTTAAGTATTTATTTTGTTCTAAGATTTTTACTGCCGTCTTCCTGAATGAAATATCGGAAGGTGAAGTAGGGGGCAGGCCAGTTTAAGTCGGTTACTACTGGCGGATTGTTTTTGTAAACGCTAATGAATTGCAGTTTCCCATATTTGCCGTTATTGAGTTTTAGCACGTAGGTTCTGTTAGGAATCACTTGAACCAGATGAGAGGTCATGTTATAGTTATACCAACCCTTAGAATCCTCGCTAGTTACCATTCCGATATTGTATAGCGTGCTTTTGTCGAATTCTGAATCCGAGGGAGCGGTATCAACGGAATCGTAATCTTTCTCTATTAAGAGCATTTTATGCTTAGAAGCATTTCCTGAAAATGGAACATTCTGCTGACTCCCATTGTTGATATAAATGCTACTATTATAGTAGTTACTAAATGCTAAATCCCACTCTGTTTTGGATAAATGACTAGCTGAATCCTGAGCATTCTTAAGCCAGGTTTGTTTCTTATCGGCGAAGCGGAATAAAAAGGTGTGAAAGTCACGTTTCTCTTTGCCTGGTCCTGTGCTTCCTACAGAAGCATCGACATCTCCGGCCAGATTGCTGATGAGCACGCTTACCCCATCTTCCAAGTCGACAGTTGGTCCCTCATTCGACTTGCTGCAGGCTGTAAACGTCAGCAACAGGACTGGGACTATTATTTTTAGATAGTTGATATTTTTCATGTTCTTTAGTTTTTAATAATACGGTAGGATAGACCGATACTTGTCATTCGTCCCATTTGTCCAGGAATCATGTAATTGATATAATTTGTCATATTATCCATATTCACACGAATGCTTAATGGCCTACTATTGAATTTCTTTTCGATTCCGGCGTAGTAAATGATATGGCTATCCACATAGCTGTCATATTTGTCGATGAAGCGATTTCCATTTAAATCCATGAATGGGTATTTTCCTCGAAAAATAGCACGCAGATTGAAACTTAGATTCCAAGGTTCATAGCGGTAGATTACTCCCAGATTAAATTGATGTCTCGATCGGTTTTCCAATCCCCAATAATCTTTAGCGGATGGCTTATAAGCGTTTCCTGTTTTGGGATCATGTATATTCTGACTGTATGGCCATACATTTGCCCGAATGCTGTCTTGTACCGATAGATCTTTCGCGATTAAATATTGGTAACCTCCGGATAACTGTAGTCCGGTAAATATTTCCGCTTGCCAATTGGCTTCAATTCCCTTATTTACTGCACTTGGGAGATTCTGAAACGAGTAGACTGCCATATTACGCTGACCTGTCGCAACCTGAATACTGTTGATTTGATTGCGCAATCGGTGATAGAATACATTCAGTTCAATCTGGCTGTTCTTGAAGGGGGTATAATGAAAACCTGTATTTAAAGAGGTGTTCTTTTCAGCATTTAGAGACTGATCTAATTGTTTGAGCACTGCCGTACGAATCTCAGATAGTTCGCCAGCGGCATCCATTCGTTCAACGGTTTCACGTAAAACCTCATTGCCAAGCACATAATAATTTGCTGAAGGATTGTAGAATACCTGATATCGAGTCCGGAAGTCAGGAGCTTTAAAGCCAGTTGCAATGCCCGTTTTCCATTTGAGATTATCTAAAAGTTTAATGGTCGTTCCTAGACTAGGACTTAACTGCGATCCAAAATTTACCGTATGATCAAATCGTATTCCTGCTGTAAGAAGTACATGTGCTCCCCAATTATAGTTTCCTTGCCCATACACACTGCTGGTCAATTGCTGCCGCTGATTCAAGTTAGCTTCCACGTTCATTTTTTCTAGTTGAACCATTGCACCCAAAGTCAGATTGAAACCCGATCTGTGATATGCCGCTTGTTGCTCGATCTTATGAATGGCTTGCCGAAATCGATCACTTGAAAGTGATGTTGAAGCCTCTTGATTGTCTACTGCAATATCTGATTGATAATGAGAAAAATAATAGTTCGTAAGACTTTTCCACTGACTAGACCAACGTTTATCAAAAGATAATGAAGCATTTAAATCTGTCTCATCTTGCTGATCTATAATTTCGTAATCTGAAGCATATTTTCTGGTCATTTCAGAGTGTCTATTATTTGCGCGTAGGCTAAGGCTTAATAGCTCAGATTCATCTTTTAATTGATGTCGTATTTTCCCTTGCACAGCGAAATTAGTGTATGGAGGAACCGTAGTTCCTGCTTCCATATATCGCTTATTGTTATTAAATCCATTGGTTCTATAATAATTGCTTGAAAAAAGTAAATAGCCCTTGTTCTTGTTGAAATTACGCTCCGCTTCAGCAGTCATGTCTATCGTATGGAAGCTTGCATAGTTTGCTTGTAAATGCAGTTGTGGAGAGGTACTTCCAAAGCGAGTAATGATATTGATTGCTCCACCTAGGGCGTCATTTCCGTACAAGCAAGATGATGCTCCTTTTATAATTTCAATCCGTTCAATGTTAGAAACTTGAATTCGCGATAGGTCTAAATTTCCAGATTGTCTCCCGAGTAATGGTTGCCCATCGATTAAGATCATGATATACTGACTAGAAAGCCCTTGCATCTGTACACCCACAGAACGACTCCCGCCGGCTGTATTATTGACAATGGCCATTCCTGTTTGTTCACGTAGCACTTCATCTAATCGACGACTTCCAAGGAGGTCCAGAGTTCGACGATCGATGATCGTGACAGGCATGGCAGAATTTCGAGGGTCAATCAGAGTGGGTCTTTTCAATACCTGTCCAACGACGGTAATTTCTGCAATTTGCTGCTCAGCGTTCGAGAGCATGAAACGGATAGGCTGTCTACGCGTTGTTAAATTTATGGAGCCAGTATCTTGCTGATAGCCTAAAGCTGTAATTGTATATCGGTATTGACCCGTATAATGAAGGTCGGTTTCGAAATAGCCTTTTTCGTTTGTCGATGCTTGGATTTGATCCGGTTGAAAGCGTAAAGAGCCGTTACTTATTGGTTGCCCTAAACTATCAATAACATAGCCCTTGAATCTCGCTTTTTGTTGAGCAAAGATCGGGGTGAAGCTGCTATGGATAAGGACGGCTAAAAACATGATACGGTATATATGTTTGAGTTGCAATCTATTTGTATTAATTCTAAATAATAGTGCAATATTCCTCAATATTCGCGACAAATAGTTTATTCAAAACGTAGCTTGTTTTGTTGCATATGTATGTTTTTTTGTGGTATACAGATTTTTCAGCTGAAAGCTTGTTATAAAACAAGTGTCTTATGTTATTGATATTTAGTGTTTTATTAAAAATGTTGTATCCTTGTTGTATTGTGATTTTCGAATCTTTTGTTGTGTTCGCTTATTTGGAATTATTTTAAATAAGTGTTCTATTTGTGTTCAATATTAGCACAACACGCAATGAAAATTTATCCATTATCACGATCAATTCTGATCATTTTGACTTTGATTTCTGTCAGCATCTCCGTTAAAGCAAGCAATCCAAAACGTATTATTTCGCTAAGTGGATCGATTACCGAAGTACTCGATGGATTAGGTATGGGGAAGCAAATTGTAGCAGTTGATTTAACGAGCGATTATCCCGCGTACATTGCTGAATTGCCGAAAGTTAGTAAGAATCGAAGTGTCACGATTGAATCCCTTAGTTCGTTTCGACCGGATTTAGTTCTTGCCCTTGAAGGGGAGTTAGCGGCGGATGTACAAGTTCAACTTCAGAAACTTAAAATACCATTTGCGCTGATCACACAAGATTTCTCGAAAACAGGACTTCAAAACTTTATCCTCAACATTGCTAAATCTGTAAATCAAGTGGAAAAAGGACAGCAACTTGCACAAAGTCTTGGCAAAGAGCTAACTGCTTTAATGAATAAGTCGAAGAATTCTACGCAGAAAGTATTGTTTATTTATGCGCGCGGTGCCGGTCATATGAGTGTTGCAGGGCAACAGACTGCCGTTGATGCGGTTATTAAAAATGCCGGTTTTAAGAATGCAATGAAAGGATTTACGGGTTATAAAACGTATAATACGGAAGCGTTAGTCGCAGCAAATCCCGATGTCATTTTGATGTTTAATTTCGGACTTTCTAGTTTAGGCGGCTCAGAAAGTATCGCAAATATGCCAGGAGTGAAGCTTACCAAGGCAGGCAAAAACAAAAGAATCGTATCTATGGATGCGAGTTTATTAAACAACTATAGCCTTCGTCTTCCGGAAGCTATTTCCAAACTACAACAACTAGTACTTTAGGATGAGGTATAGTATTATTTATGTCGTATTGGGGATATCTCTGCTTTGTTTGATCGTCTTTTCATTAGGAGCTGGCACCATGAAAATCCCATTTCAAGAAGTCTTTATGCTATTATACAAATCATTGGGATTCTCCAACTTGAAAGAAGAAGACGAGCTGCTGAAGAATATCTTATTAGAGATTCGTATTCCACGAATCATTTTCTGCACCCTCATTGGTGCGATATTAGGAATTACAGGAACAGCGATACAAGGGATATTTAGAAATCCACTTGCTGAACCTGGTCTTGTTGGCATATCAGCTGGCGCTTCTTTCTTCGCTGCACTAACGATTGTATTTGAAGCTAGTTTAATCGCGTTCCTAGGCAACGCCTTTAATCTGTATTTAATTTCCATTGCGGCATTTATAGGCGCTTCGATAGCGGTTTTAATAGTCTATCGTATTTCGATGGTCGACGGGAAATCGAATATCGCGACAATGATCCTCGCTGGTATTGCGATCAATGCGCTCGCAGGTGCAGCCACCGGTTTGATGAGTTACATGGCAACGGAACAGCAGTTACGGAATATTACTTTTTGGTCTTTAGGAAGTATGGCAGGGGCGACTTGGGAATCAGTAAATATCCTCGCGATTTTCAGCATCATCGCTGTCACACCTCTTTTGTTTTTTGGTAAATCGTTGAATTTATTTGCACTAGGGGAGTCCCAAGCGGAGATGATGGGACTAAATACAAAGCGATTAAAAGTATTGATTATTGTTTGCTCCACATTAGCCGTCGGCGCTTCTGTTGCTTTTGCTGGTATCATCGCTTTTGTAGGCTTGCTAGTTCCACATACGCTTCGATTGATCGGAACAGTTGACAATCGCTTTTTACTTCCTGCGTCTCTCCTCGGCGGGGCAATTGTATTAAACCTAGCAGACTTAATTGCACGGACGGTCATTCAACCACTAGAATTACCAATCGGTGTCATCACTGCATTAATTGGCGCACCGGTTTTTCTAGGAATATTATTAAAAGAAAAAAGAAAGTTATAAATCATGATTCGAATCCAAGGGCTAAATTATGCAGTAAAGAACAGAACCATTATCAAGGATCTCCATCTTTTTATTGACAAAGGGGAGTTTATCAGTATTATCGGAGCAAACGGTGCTGGCAAAAGTACGCTACTCAAGTTAATGGCGGGAGAACTAAAGGGAAATAGTGGGAAGATTCTGATCCAAAGCAAGGATATTACTGCGCTAAGTATGAAGGAAATGTCGACGTTCCGAGCGTATCTTCATCAGAATAATTTAATGGATATCCCATTTACTGTGGAAGAGGTTATTTCTATGGGAAGATACATGAAACAGACGCTTGCCCTCGATAAAAAGATTCTTGAGGAATGCATCAACATCTGTAACCTGAATCATATTCGAGCACGCTCTATCCGCGAGTTATCAGGAGGAGAACAACAACGTGTACATTTAGCGCGTGTTCTTGCTCAATTATGGGACGTAGAAGAAGGAATATTGCTCTTAGATGAGCCGATTTCGAGTATGGATATTCAATATCAACATCAAACACTGGCGATAGCAAAAGCATTCTGTAGCGCTGGATTTACAGTGATTGCCGTATTACACGATTTAAACATGGTCGCGCAATATAGTGATCGAGTTGTGATGATGAAAGCGGGCAGGGTATGGTGGTATGGTAGTCCAAACGAAGTCTTTAAGCAACAGCATATCTATACTATTTTTGGTATCGATAGTTTAGTTCATATTAATCCGAAAAATTTGAGAACTGAAATTCAAGCGATTCCGATGGAATACGATTTGCAGCATTTTAATACTGTATTAATGGCTAGCCTGTCCTGATCGATAGATGTCGCTAGGCAGGATACCGTAATATTTTTTGAACGCATGCGTAAAGCTTGCCTGATGTTTGAAACCTACTTGGGTAGCAATTTCATACATGTTTTTTTCTTCATCTAAGATTAGTCGCTTAGCTTCCTCCATGCGCAGGCGGGTGATGAAGTTATAAATGGTAGTCCCAAAATATCGTTTGAAACCATTGCGTAACTTAAACTCATTTAAGAGTACGATTTTCGACAATTGACGCTGCGTCGGTGGATCTACAAATTGTTGAGTCAGGATCTTCTTTGCATCTTCTAACTTTAGAATATCTTCGGTCCTGATTTCTTCAATATCTTTCTCAACAGCTAATCCAAACTGTTCAAATTGATACATGATAAGTTCTAATACCTTCGCATTCGTAAAGATCTGTTTTAGCTCTTTTTTGTCTTTTATTTTCCCGAGTTCTTCGATGGTATGTAGCATTTCAATCGTCGCCGGTAAATCCTCATTAAAAATAGAAACTGCATTCCGTTGGGTCATACGCTGCTTAAATTGATCTTGCAGCGGATTGTAGATGGTAACTAAGTTATGATAGAAGTTCGGGGTCATGACCAATAGAATATACAAGCATCGCTGGTTTTCAGGGACAACATGCTCTTCATTCATGTTGGGCAAGTACCGAATATTATGCTTGCTGAAAGTTGGCTTGTTGTGTTGGTTTACGCCGATGATAAATTGACTGACAATTGCTTCACTATCAATCTCTGCTTGAATGCTCCCAGCTTCACTAAAAGTCATTTCCGCTTGAATGATAAAAATACCTTTACTTAATATTTGGTAGGAGCTAATTTGAATAGGGAACTTACTGATCGTAATGTTTTTCTCAGATAAATCTCGATTAGAACTACTTTCTTCTGAGAGTTCCTCCCAAAACAACCATTCATTATGCTCCTTTATCTTCGCCCTTATAATCATTTTCTCTGCAAAGATAACAGTTATTTATAATTAATCTAAATAAATAGTAGTAATGCAGTTAAATATTTTTCCCCATATTAAGGTTCCAATGTTCAAAGAATCTAGGAAAGGCTAGTTGCCAATATGCAGCGCCATGTTTTCCATGCTCATTGATATCCAGCTCAATTGATCCTTTATAATTCTTGGCAAGGAAGTCAATGTATTTCTCCAGTTCTTTCTTCATATCATTTTCACTTGTTTTATTGTCAAATCGCTTTTCTTTCCCACCAACGTAAAAGTATAAGGTCTGATTACTATATTCCGTTGCATATTTCAACAACTTGTTTAGAGTCTTTAAGTAAAGCGCCTCTTCGTCCATCCAGATAGAGGGAGAGAATGAGCCTATAGTACCAAATACATCGGGATATAGTAAACCTGCATAAATGCTAATTAATCCGCCAATGGAACTCCCCGCAATTGCCGTATTTGCTGCGTCTGGATAAGTTCGGTATTGATCATCAATAAATGGTTTAAGTTCCTGAACGATATCCTCTAAATAGAGTAAGCCTTTAGGGTTTTTAATCTCTTCAGTCGCCGACAGCATATATTCTTGTGCACGGAGCTCGTAATTTGCAGCATGGTAAATCGCGACAACGATTGCTTCATGGGCTGATTTATCAATCGTCTTATCAACTTGCCATTCCACAGGCCCGGAACGCCCAACTGAAGTTGCTTCATCGAATAAATGTTGACCGTCGTGCATATAAAGAACCGGATATCGTTGTTCTGATTGCCTATATCCCTTTGGCAGGTAAATCATGATTTTTCGATGCACATTTAGACTCGGAAAGTAAAAGTGTTCATCCAATATCGTAACCTGTTTACCCGCCGTGCTCGCAGGAAAATCATCACGCCATGCCTCAATCGTTATTTCTAAGTTTGATTCTTTGGAATGATTGAGCCAAACTGTCTGCGCTAGCTGTCCTGAAGGCGTTGCAAACAAGGTTTTGAAATTACCGCGCGATAATTTAAACTCATGCTCCGCAGCTCTCAGTTCAGGAAGGATAAAGTCTAACCTTTTTCCTTTCTCGGGAATTGTGCCGAGCAAAAGGTGCTCCTCCGACCAGTTATTAAAAGTCCCGGCTAGGTATACCTGCTCGCCAACATGCTGCTCATTTTGATTAACAATATGTAAATGCAGGGGGTAATAGTGTTTCGTCATGGTCGTTCCGTTAAGCTTACGCGTCGTTTATTTGCGTATTGTAAATGCTTAATTTAGAGAGATTATAACGAACAAGCGAAACTATTAATCTATTTATGACGATTCACTGATGAATCCTACGCATGCTACATCTCCACTGCACCAACATATCGACTGTTCGTACTACGAATAGGTAAGTTGACGGATGCAAATGCAATATATAGATGCTGAGTGATTTTATGATCGTAAGTCAGGATACTAATCTGTTGATAACCATCCATAATTGAATTTCCAGCGCTTAACCCTTGTACATTCCAATTTTCTAAATCGCTCGGGATAATCATAATATACGTACGCATATCATATCCTTCGATACGCACTAAGGCGTCTTCATCGATTTGCCAGCGAATCGTCAAAAGCTTCTTTCTTCGGTCTAAACTAAAAGAAACCTGTTTTAACGGGTCGGGCATATCTCGGCTGAAAGAGAGCGAATTCCAGTCCATCGCAATCCCATTATCATTACTCTTCACCGCATTCCGCAAATTATATGACATTGCACGATTGTAAGCTGTTCCATTACCTGTACCATACTGAAAACCAAATTTGATGAACTGCAGCATATTAATAACGTGTTGTTGTACCAGTTTAAATTTTGAGCGTGTGAGTTGAGCGATTTCAGACTGCTTACGTTCGATACGTTTCGAAGGGACCGAACGTACATATCCAATGCCATTGCGCTCGTAGTAGATTACATTCCCGAGTTTCCCAGAAACCAATCCATGTACTCCGTTTTTTGTGGTTGCCATTTTATTGTTGATTTAAATTATTTTCATTAAAGTTAATGATCGAAGCTTAAGTCAGGTTTAAAGAATTGTCAAGTCTTTATTAAACTCTTTTATTTCCCTTGTGGATCGGTTAAGATTAGGATTTGAATAGGAGTTGAAAGGGAAGTGAAAGGGATCTGAACAACATGAGTCCCATCATTGTTCGATTAATTGCTACCGATTGGAAATATCTTGTTGTTAAACTTCTATTAAATCTTCTCTTAAACTTGTCTTTAAAAGATTTAATCTTTATTTTAAGAAACTATTATAAGCGTAATTCATCTATGTTTAAACATCTTAAGTATATAGACGGGACCTCCGATAAATTTTGGGAAATACAGACATCAGGCTCTAGTCATACGGTTACCTATGGTCGAAATGGTACCGACGGGCAATCAAAGACAAAATCATTTGACAGTGAAGACGCTTGCTTAAAAGATGCAGAGAAATTGATCAATGAAAAAACCAAGAAAGGTTATTCAGAAGATGGAACTGTCAACGTAGCGAAGCAACCTGCGAAAGAAGGTGCATTGCCGAGAAAATCGGCATCCGCTCAAGAAAAAGAGGAAGTAATTGCCGCTCTCAAGGAGTTAATCATCAGTGGTAAGCAAGCCAATGTTTTACCTTTCCTGCAATCCTATGCAAAGGGGAATTTGGAATTGATAAAAAAGGAGATTCGTTCCGCGAAGCGATTCTACATGACCTATGTAGACCTGAAAAATGAACCTGCCTACAAGATGCACAACACCTATTCTTGGGGTTTTCGCGGTACCACGATGCAGATTCGAGTGATCAAGTTATTAGCGCTAGGTACTTTCAGTTTATCTGACGCGAGCACCTGGACGGAGTTTGTTGAACTGATTGACACACCCAAAGATCCCTTAGTTTTTGATATTGTGGATTGGGCGAAGCCGGATTGGTTGAGCGACTATTTGCAACAGCAATTTCAAAAAAATGAATGGCTGTTTCTAGACTATGGTAATTTGCGTTTCTGGGAAGATAGAGGCTTACTGCAGCATAACCCAGAGATTTATGCGAACGCGCTTGTTAATTTTACATCCAGAAAGCGAGAAGATGCAAAGGATGCTTTAATTGAAAACTTCCTTACAGACGAATTGGCAATAACAAGGGATGTCCCTTTACTATTTGATTACGACTCGAATATTAACAACATTTACCATTCCTACGACTATTCAAAGAAAACGAATGATCTACTGTGGCACATCCTTTTTGCTAAGCTCTTATCTCGAGGAAAGATTGATAAGGAGTTTCTGGTTAATGGTTCTTTAGAGATTCAAACTAAAAACTGGAATAATCAGACGAAGTCATTTTTTCGAAATTTGATCTTACAAATTGAATTAGATGAGGATTCGATTATCAAGGCTCAACATCAAATTTTTCCATTATTACATAGTGAGGATACGGGGCCTGTAAACTTTGCGATCAACTTGTTTAAGCCCATTATTGGACATCCAGATTTCGATAGGGAGGAGTTCTTTAATTGGCTGCCACCGGTATTTATGCGTTCGGATATGAAAGGAGGCATCAAGGCTTTGATTATTCAAATTGATAAATTGCTGAAAGAGTATCCTGACTTTAAAGATCAGGCAAGTTTGCTCATTGCCGACACATTTATGATTTCAGATTTACAGCTACAAGAACGCGCTGCCAAATTTATCCTGAAACATCAAGCTAATTACTCGGACGAGTTATCAGATAAGCTAAACCTCTACAGTGCACAGATGCTGGGGGCAATTAGCAAAGATTTGAATATAACATTGTCTACGACGGACACTTATTATACCGAGGATGATTTGCTCGCAACTTTAGCTGGTGGAGATTCGAGCAGTTATGCTTATGCTCCTGAAGAATCTACCAAATTGAATGAGGAGGTTGTATTACCCATTGATTGGAATGATATCTTGTTCCAAGTTGGGCAGGTTATTCATAGCGAGGATCCATTGGACATGGAGATTCTAATGAATGCTTGGACGCTTCAGCTTCCGAATTTTCCGTCGGACTACAAAAAACAACTCGAGCCATATATTAATAAATTAAAAAATACCTATTCGGATACCTGTTGGTGTCAAATATTTTCGGCAATCTTTATTGAGCATTACTATAATCCGTCGAAAATATATTTCAATGATAATAAATATGCGAATGTATCTCATTTAATAAGTTTACTTAATCCTTTAATGGAGCTATGGCAAAGAAGATGGAAAGATGGGATTCAACTTGTTGCGCTCAGTTTACCTAGCCATAAGCCTTTTTGGATTGCTCCGGATATATTAGTCGATCGTATTTTAGCTTATCAAGATGCTGCGGTTGAAGTCAATTTAATCGATTTTTCCATTGCGTTAAGTCGGACCGTTAGGGAGGGAGTCAATGGCTTGGAGAAGAAAATTGAGTTGATAAAAGACGATTTTATCGCTAGCGCATTGAGCTATGCCTTCGGATTGATAAAGGAAATACCGATTAAAAAGAAAGGATGGTTATCCAAGCTGATTGTAGGAAAAGACAATAAGGAAGATGCAGCCCTTGGCGTTTATGCAACTATAGCGAGAAGCAATCATCCCTTGGATGAATTTCCAGCATTCGAAGATACGGTGTTTGGTTCTGCTGTGTACGCTGTGAAACCCTTGGATCCGAAATTGAAATTAAAAGAAGTCTATAGTAGCCAATATAATTACCAGACGAAGAAACAAGAAGAAGTATTGATTGGGAACGAATTAGATGTGGAATTGCCAGCTTTCCAAGACTACCCGAAAACCTTCCTTTTTGCATTGGATATTTTCAATCGTGGTAGGAACAATAATTTAGGATATTCACTGAGCACGAATGATGTTCGCTATGCCTATAGTTTAGTGCCGCAAAATCCTGATGGTTTAGCCTATTTATATGCCTTATCGTTTAATAGAATGGCCGTTTGGAATACAAAGCAAACAAAAGGGCTTCTGGAACAGATGTTCTATCCATTTTATATTTTCCGCGATCCTTCCGCCTTATATTTGGCTACCGCGCTATTTAATGGAGATAAAATCATTCGCGCAACTTGCGTGGAAGTTTTTCTTCAAACCGTTGAACAGAATAGATTGCCCCTGGATCTTCTATCAAAACATCTGATATTATTAATGAATGGAGATTTTGGACCTATCGGTCGATTTGTTGAGGTTTTGGAACAAAGCAAAGATGTCTCAGCGAAGCATAATGATGCTATTTTACAATTGTTAAGTCTGCTGCTTCAGGGACTTGTGCTGAAGGATAAAATGCCAACGAACTTTAAGAAAGTAATTGAGCTATTCTACGATTTACAGCAGAAAAGTGGACAAAGATTAAATGAAAATTTAAGACAATCAATACAGCAATTTGAAGCCTATAAATCACTTCAACCTTTGCTTAAGAAAATATTAAAATAAACCTATGGCGACTACAGATATTGCAATTTCCTATTCTGGTAATTCCGTTTTGACCCAAAAATCAGGAATTCAGCAGCTTGTTCTTTCACATCAAGCCGAACTAACGGAGATAAATAATGTGCCCTGTTTTTTTTGGGGTAATTTGACAGATCCGCTAACGAGTGCCAAATGTTTGATGACACTATCAAAGGTCGTTCGTTCAAGTTTTGGACCTATCCCTCCAAGCTTACGCGATCCGATTGTTTCGGCAGGGACTGATCAAATTCGTTTTGAGGGATTTTCATCCTGCAATGGCGTTTACGCGCGATTAGATTTATTAGAGGATGCAATTGACGGAGAGTTTCTTGCCAGTGGAACAACGAATGTAGATTTCAATGAGCCGATGTTAAACGCCTTAAATGCAGTGAAGAAGACTGAGAAAATGATTTTAGGCGTGGGAAGTAAGGAGGTTTCGATAAGCACAAGTAAAGGAAAAATTGTAGAGAAGAAAGTGCGCTTACCGGAACGTTGGATAAAAGGTTTGACCTCTGTTCAATTATATCTTGCTGGTATGGAGCAACGCTTTAATCTCAATAAAGTACAGGTAGTTCAACTCTTTCAAAGTATTCCAAAGGGAGCGACGAAAGGTACATTTTACCTGAGCCAGCGTGCTAATCGATTTGTCTTAACGCCTGTTGCAAGTCAAGGGGCGGTGCGTATTGGCGGGATTCAAAGGCTTCGGCTGTTAGAAGGAATTCTTCCATACATTGATAATTTAACGGTATACCAAGAGTTGGATGGCGAGAGTAGCTCCTTCGTTGCTGATTTCAAAACCATGCGCATGACATTATCTCTATCGCCAGATAGTTTTCGTGGCTTTTCAGGTGAAGGTAATGTGTTGGAGAATATGGTTCAAGATGTACCGGATGAGTGGGTACTGGGCGTTAATTCGCTATTGAATTCAAATGAGATGTTCGATCCTACTTTACTTTCTATCGAGCATGACGTAGATTTTAGCACAATGGACAGTTTAACGGCCTCACTTTCTTCAGTTGGACTGTTAGGTTACGACCTACATAATTCGCAGCACTATTATCGTCGACTACCGTTTAAAATGGAGCGTATTTTGGCTTTAAATCCTCGACTAAAGAATGCTAAGAAACTTGTTGCTACGCAGGGCGTGGAGATTCTAAAGGATACGGAGGGTTATATTGAAGCTAGGGTAGCAGGTTCCGATGTTAAACATACGGTTATTCTGCAAGGCGAACAAAGTCGTTGTACATGTGATTGGTTTACGAATCATCAGGGTAAGCGTGGTCTGTGTAAACACATCCTTGCTGTCAAGATGTTATCAAATTAAAACATTTTTCTCATTTGGCTTGTTTAAGAATTGACATCAATGGTTGAACGAAAAAGAAAAAGAAGATGGGAACACAAAATAACCAAGGGAGATCAAACAATCCAGTAAATCATGCGACTCAGGCAAAGCAGTTTCAGAATAAGGATAAGCTAGATAGCCGAGAGCATGAAGAAAATGAATTCAAAGGCGAAGATATCACGCATAATAAAAAAGAGAAGAAAAGCGAGAATAAACAAAAGGATGACGAGTAGTTTTAATCGTGTAAAGGCGGTCTTTAGAAATAAAGTCCGCCTTTATTTTTGAGCACTTTGCCTTCAGTTTTAGGGGAAGTAAGCAATTATCTACGACTCCTAATTGATATGATGCAGAAGTATGCGAGTATTTTAAGAAATTGTATACATTTGTATATAGGATTTAGTTCGTTATGAAAGAAGATTCACTAGCAGAAAAAGTTTACCTAGAAATTCGAGGCAAAATATTATCAAACCAATTGGTTCCCGGAAGTCGCTTGAAAGAAGATGCTTGGGCAAAGAAGATGGAAGTAAGCCGTGTAGCTATACGCGAAGCATTGATTCGCTTACTGGGTGAGGGTTTATTAGTGAAAGGTGAGAAATCTGGATATTTCGTGAAGTCGATGAGCATGGAAGACCTCAAGCAAATCAGAGAACTACGTGAGGTTTTAGAGTTGGGGGCCCTGCAGCTTGCTTGTCAGAAGATTAATGAACAGCAAATCCTGGAGTTGGAAAAGATTTGTGAAGATTTTAGCTTAATGGTTTCTAGCGGATATTATGGTGGCGCTTGTGAAGCCGACGTAAAGTTTCATGAATGTTTGTTTGATATTGCTGATAATGATAAGCTAACACTTATTTATAAGTCGAGTAATATTCCACTTTTTCATTTTAAGTTAGGTAGAGCCTCTCAAATGGACGACTACGAAAAAACAGATAGAGAACATCGCGAAATTCTAAGCGCGATAAAAGATAAAGATTTCGAAAAGGCAATGGGGATTTTAAGATCGCATTTGCATCGCGGGGAATTGGAGTCCTTGGATTTGGGATAGGGGGACTTTTACTTGTTTTGAAGCTTAGCGAATCGATTGCTAGGCTTTTTTTGTTCTCAAAATTCTTTTCTTTTTTATTTACAAAAATGACATGTTTTTGTATACATTTTATATATATTTGTTTTTACCGAATAGACTGGTTAATTATGATGTGTTAAAAATATCGTTGAATTTTTTGACTGTTTTGAACCAATTTTTAATAACAACGAGGATAATTTCGCGAGTTTCCTAGTTGTAGACCAAATCTTATTCATGTTTAAGGGCCTCAATATATTTGGAGCGAACTGATTTTAAATTATGATAGAAATTGCGTGAATATTTAACGCAAGCTTCATCTCTACAATATGAAAAGCAAAGCAGCACAAGGAACTATATCTAATGCTTTTGAAGGCATAATCGGAGTCTCTACAAAGATTATCACACCGAAAGTCGGTATTTACACTCGCAATTGGGGTGCAGGTGATTCTCAGTATAGTGAGGGCGTTCACCGACCTTTAGAACTTAATTGTTTAACGTTGCAAGAAAACGAGCATTCAGCTCCAACGATTATTATTTCAGCTGACCTCGGTTGGTGGAAAACACCAGACGAAGAGGCTTACATCAGAACAGGTGTAAGGAAGCATTTCAATATCGAATTGCCGAACCTCATGTTTTGTCTCTCGCATACCCATTCTGGTCCAAGTCTATCATTAGCTGACTCGCAAAAAAAAGGTGGGGAATTAATAAAACCGTATTTAGATTTTCTATTGGAAGCAAGTATTGCCGCTATACAAACTGCTCTAGATACATCTTTTAGTGGACGATTAGATTGGCGATATGGAAGCTGCGACTTAGCTACAAACCGTGATTTCTATTGCGGAGAGGAAAATCGATATTTGACAGGATTTAACCCAGAAATTACAGGAGATAATACGCTGCTTGTTGGACGCGTCACTGATATGGAAAGTCGCGTCAAATTCTTGATCGTTAATTATGCATGTCATCCAACAACGCTAGCTTGGGACAACCACCTAATTTCACCAGATTATATTGGGGCTATGCGGGAAGTTATCAAGGATAGTGTGGGAGTGGATCTTATGTTTCTACAGGGAGCTTCAGGAGATCAAGCCCCGGCTATACAGTATGTCGGTGATGTAGATGTCGCTGATAATTATGGTAGGCAATTGGGGTATTCAGTCTTGTCTACAATTTACCAATTCATTGATGTAAGTAAGTCGCTAGCGTTTCAAGGAAGCGTGGAATCTGGCGCATCTTTAGCGATCTGGGGCTTGACAGACGTTGCTATTTCAACAACTTTAATTCCACAGATAATTTATGTAAAACTTCCTGTTCGAGATTTACCTTCAGAGCTTGAACTTCAATCTCTTTGGACTAAATCCTCCGATTCAGTTGAAAAGGAGCGCCTTTGGCGAAAAATTGGATTAAGGAGAATTTTAGGAGATAACGATAGTTTCGAACTTCCCGTGTGGATTTGGAAAGTTGGCGAAACTATTATCGTTGGCCAGTGTACAGAGGCTTATGTTCATTTTCAAAAGCAGATAAGAGACGCATTTTTCCCCACACCTGTGGTGGTCATTAATATTGTAAACGGATATATCGGATACTTACCAACAAAAGAGTTATATCAAAGTGATGCATACTCTGTTTGGCAGACACCATTCGAAGCTGGTTCCTTGGAAAAATTGGAATCCGGAGTAGTTCGGGCTATAGTTAACTTGAATAATAACGAATAAAAAAATATGAGTCCTAACTTTACGTATATCGATTTTGCTATATTTTTAATCTACATTTTATTAATTGTTGGCCTGGGTATCTATTCCTCAAGAAAAACAAGCCAATCCAAGCGGGATTATTTCTTAGCTGGCGATAAGTTACCATGGTGGATGGTTGGTGGTAGCATTATTGCCGCAAATATCAGTAGCCATCAACTCGTTGGTGTTATGGGGGTTGCATACGATCGTGGCTTCGTTGCCATGGTTGTCGAGTGGGGCGCAATCTTGATTGGATTCAATGCACTGCTATGGATTTTTCTTCCTTTCTACCTCCGAAATGGATTTTATACTATGCCAGAGTTTTTGCAGAGGCGATTCGGGACAGGTGCAAAAACAATTTATGCGGTTCTGGTGCTTTTGACATATATTTTCGTTGAAATTGCCGCAGTTCTGTATTTAGGTGCATTGACAATGCAAGCCATGTTAGGTATTCCTATTTGGACTTGCGTATTGATACTTGCCGTAACGACCGGTATTTACACTATTTTGGGAGGGTTGAAAGCCGTTATATGGACTGAAATGGTTCAATTAGCAGTATTGATTATCGGAATGATTGCACTTTCATATACGACTATCGATGCAGCAGGAGGTTTTTCTGCAGTGTTGGAAACAACTAAGGATTGGAAGCTAATTATGCCAGCGGATGATCCAGACTTTCCGTGGACGATGTACCTTGGAGGGTTGCTTTGCATAAGTATTTTCTACAATGCTACTAATCAATTTATCGTTCAAAGAACGTTGGCAGCGAAGAATGAATGGCACGCAAGAATGGGTATTATCTTTGGCGATTATCTTAAATTTATAATTCCTTTGCTGATAGTATTTCCAGCATTGGTTGCGGTTAAATTATTTCCGGATTTAGATAAACCAGATCTTCTCTTTTCGCTCTTAGTTGAAAATTTATTACCAACAGGACTCGTTGGTCTAGTGATGGCGGGTTTAATCGCTGCAGTGATGTCTCATCTTTCTGGAGCAATAAATTCATGTACTACAATTCTGACTATTGATATTTATATTCCTTTTATGAATAAGAATGCAACCGAGCGGGAATCAGTGAATTTTGGTAAGATATCTGGTGTTGTTATTGTGGTATTAGGGATTATTTGCTCCGGTCTAATAGCATTGTATTCTGAAAAGCCCATATTCATTTATTTGATGAGCGCCTATGGATATTTTACTCCTGGAATAGCAACGATGTTTTTGTTGGGAATATTGTGGAAGGGGACGACTCATACAGCTGCTGTGTTCGCTGGTTTATTAACAATTCCATTATCAGTTGCACTGGAGTTCGCTTATCCAGAATTATCTTTTTTTAATCGAACTGGAATTGTATTCTGGGTTTGTATGGTGTCCTCAGTTTTAGTGAGTCTTGTCACAAAGAAAAAAGAAGAAAAAGAACTTGTCGGATTGATATGGAATCGCAGTAGCTTAAGACTGTCAGATGAGGATAGATATTTACAAAGGGGGTTTAGAAATCCAACGCTTTGGTGGGGAATAATTACTGTAATTGTCTTGTTCTTTTACATCAAATTTGCTTAAGTAAGGGGTAGATAGTGGAAGTTCTAAAAATACTTATTGGTGAAAAATAAAATCTTAACCCCCGAATTACTAATCGACTCTTCTTGTGAACTTGGCGAAGGACCAATTTGGGAAGCAGAAAACAATAGATTAATTTGGTTAGATATAGCACTAGGAAAGGTTCATATTTGGAATGCCTCAAACGACGAGCATACCTGCTATCAATTTTCGTTAAAGATCACTGCACTGGCAAAAAATAAGTTAGGCCAATATATTGCGGCGAGTAATCAAGGATTTGTTGCGTTAGATTTTGAACGTTGTACGTTTATTCCCATTGTTGATCCGGAATATGATAAGCCAAATAATCGATTTAATGATGGGAAGCTTGATGCATATGGTCGTTTTTGGGCGGGAAGTATGGATGAGGTCAATGGCGAAAAGGGGGCGGGCAAGCTTTATATGTTAAACGAAGACGGTAGAGTAGAAACGAAAATTAGTGAAGTAACCTGTTCCAATGGATTAGGATGGAACAAAGATAATGATCGATTCTATTTTATTGATAGTCTTGCCTATAATGTCGTTGAATATGATTTCGATTTAGCAAGTGGTAAGATATCAAATAAGAAAGTTCTTTATACTTTCCCGGAAGAGGAAGGTCTGCCTGATGGAATGTGCGTTGATGCGAATGGAAATCTATGGGTTGCTGTTTGGGGAGCAGGCAAAGTGGTTCAAATCGATATACATCAAAAGATAGTCGTTCAAGAAATACATGTGCCAGCGAAGCAAGTAACTTCCTGTGCTTTCGGGGGAATAAACATGAACGATCTATTTATTACCACAGCAAGGATTGTTTTAAGCGAATCACAGCTTCAAAAGACCCCACAGGCGGGCGCCGTATTTTGCGTACGAAACGTCGTCTAGGTGCATTGTGTTTTTCCTTCTCGATAAAAATGCCTATTTTGATTGATCAATCGAACTAAACCTTTTATGAAAGCAATCTTATTTTCTTCACTCTTATTATTTTCGAGTCTGCATTCTTCTGGACAACAAACGAAAATCGAAATACTGAATCCGAGCATGAACAAGATTATCCATACGGATGTTCAAATTGAAAACTTAGGTGAAGGAATGGTGTGGGCGGAAGGGCCAGTTTGGAACAAGAAGGGGCAATATTTGTTATTTAGCGATCCTCGATTGAATACTATTTTCCAATGGGACAAAAAGAATGGATTAAGGCCGTTTTTAAAGCCCTCCGGTTATGAAGGTGAAACTTGGTATAGCGATGAACCCGGGACCAATGGCCTATTGATCAATGCCGAAGGAACTTTGATCGCTTGTGACCATGGAAATCGGAGGATTACTCAGATAGATCTAACAAGTAAAGCAAAGAGTGCTGTTGTTTCCAATTGGGAGGGTAAGCGTTTTAATTCACCAAATGATCTTTGCGAACACCCGCAAGGGTATTATTTTTTCACAGATCCGCCTTATGGATTGCCTGCTCGTTTGACAGATACGGTAAATCGAGAGATACAGCAGAATGGCGTTTATCGTTTCAATAAAAAAGATCAAAGTGTTAGTCAGGTTATAAGTAATTTGGATAGACCAAATGGGATTGCTTTGTCTCCTGATGGTAAGAAGTTATATATTGCACTAAGTGACGATGCAAAGCCTTATCTAATGGTTTATGAGCTTGAAAACGCGAATATTGTTGGAGATGGAGCGGTTTTCTTCGATTTTGGGAAAAGCTTTCCTTCAGAGAAGCTTCGTGCGGATGGAATTAAAGTAGATCCAAAAGGAAATGTATATGCAGCAGCAGGTGACGGCGTTGTCGTAATCAATAAGCATGGTCACGCTATTGGGAGGATTCGCTCGGGTATCCGAACAGCCAACATTGCATTTGGTGCCGATCATTATTTGTACATGACAGCAAGTGATCGATTACTTCGTGTTAAATTAAAGTAGCGATTAAACGAACTGCGGTTTTGGAAATTGTATTCGAAACAAGGTTCCCTGTTCTTCTTTGCTTTCCACTTTTATTTGGCCACTGTTAGCCGTTACAAGCTTCTGAACAAGTAGAAGTCCGAGGCCAGTTCCTTTTTCACCCAAGGTTCCGTAGGCTGGTTCTCGTGTGCCTTCAAAGAGATGGTTTATCTGTTCATCGTTCATTCCTTTGCCTTGATCACTGACTCTAATTTCTATGTGATCGCGTTCGGTTTTTGCAGACACATCGATACTACTTCCAGGATTACTGAACTTTATTGCATTATCTAATAGATTTCGAAAAATAACACTGATTTGTACTGGGTCAGCGTCAATACCTGTAGTCGAATCGATTTGACTGGTCATGCTGATGTTTTTTTCGCTCGTTCGAGCTGCAAAAGATTCTATCGCATCATTCATAATCTCGCGAAGTAAGATATGGGCTTTTTGGGTTTCTATTCCCCCTACGTTAATTCGGCTCCAGTCCAATAGGTTGTCCAGGTTCGAGCGCAGTGTTTTCAGCTGCTTGTTGATCAGCCGTAAGGTTTCTTCTTTACTTTGAGCATCCAACTTCTCTTCAGTGATAAGTTGAACCATCGTCGATGTTGTTTGCAAAGGGGAATGAATGTCGTGGGCAATTACAGCAAGTAGATGCTTTAGATCGTTATTTAGTTCTACGATTTTGAGACTTTGTTCATTGATGTATTCTTGGTATTTATCTTGGATAGTTTGATGATAGATAACTAACGCCGATAAGAACAAAAGGCCTAAAGCTGAATTAATCAGCAGTCGTTCTTTCGCTACTTCAGGAATAAAGGATAAATCATAGGGAAAAAACTTTGGAATAAGTACAGCTAGAGCCACAAGGATCAGGATGCTAATTTTCGTTGTTTTATTCTTAAAAATAAGCTGTCCAATCGTAAGCACAATGATCAAATAATACTCTGCAATGTTCGGTGCAAGAAGGTTAACGAGTACCAAAAAACACATAAATACAACCAACATCCAACTCTTGGCTGCTTGATATCGCTGTTGCTTGTTGAGCTTAAACGCGTACAATATCAAAGCAACGCATACAAAATTGATTACGCTTATAATGGGCAGTCTCATGATATTGACCGCTCCATAGATAAAGGATACACTCGCCGATGAAAGCGCAATAACATTCACCATTTTTATCTCTTTGCGTAATAAATAGCTTGCCTCTTCCGTAACGCCCGTCAAAGCGATCCGGTTTAAGAATAAAGAAAAACGCATGAAATAATGTTGCAAGGTTTTCATAAATAAAAGTGTTAATCAATGGTAGGACTACAGGGATGATTTGTAGCTCGTTGACTACAAAGTTATTTATTATATTCTATATTCGTTCATACAAATGCTCTTTTGAGAAGAATTTGACAAAGAGTTCAACGATGTACACGTTTGCAATTATTATTCTGTTACAATGTGCCTAACTATTACAGTTTCTATCCCCTTTACTGTTAATTGATTTCAGCCAACAACGTTCTTTGGAATCGTTGAAATACTAGATTGTTCGCTAAGAATGATGATCAAATAAGTTATTTCAGGGATTACATTCTTTGGTTGCAAGTGAGGATGCTGCGTAGACAGTCTCAATTCCTACCGAATCCTAATATTTATGTCTACCTTAGAGATGGATTATGGTTATTTTACTATTAACAATTCCAGAGCAAAGGAATCGCAGACCTTTGCTCTTCCTTTTTTTATCCCCTAAATAGTATTTACCTTGTTTTGCTTGTATGGTATTTTACATACTTCATAGGAGCATCTCCGAAATTGCACTTCTTTCTCAAAGGCTTTAGCGTAGAGAACCCCATTTGTTGACCTTATTTTGAACCTTCAACTGAATTCTTTTTAAATAGACTTTCACGACATCTCTGTCAATAAACTTTTTAAGCATTTTTGAATAAATGAGTTTTTTTGACTCGTTAGGAGCATATTATTCGATAAATCGAGTCGAAATAGGAACATAATTTGAAATCCAGAATAAAATCTTCATTCCATGCTATGTTACGCAATCGATGTCGGCATCGTTTGCGTGTATTTCTCTAGTTTTCGCTAGTTATTATTAAGAAATTGAACCCGATAAAGGACATAAACCACCTGTAAATAATACTGAAATAATCGGATTATCGACAGGCGACTTTTGGGTTAAGGGCTCTATAATATCTGAGCGCTTTGATAGATTTAACGAGGGTTAAAAGATAGATCTAAGTTGTTTTTTATGACCAAAAAGTATTGTTTGTGAAACCAATTATGAACAAAGAAAATAGAATTTAAGAATATTAGGGAATAATTTTATGTTACTAAATAAGGACAATATTGGTTCGTTGAAGGTTGACGGCATAAGTCTTCCTTCCGCCGAAAGTTTTAATTTTCCGGAAAAGGTGATACAATTTGGAACCGGTGTACTGCTACGTGGTCTGCCGGATTATATTGTTCATTTGGCAAATCAGCAGGGTGATTTTAGAGGACGTATTCTTGTTGTTCAGTCGACTGGATCAGGAGCGGTTGACTCTTTTGCAAAACAGGATAATTTGTACACACTCGCCGTCAATGGCGTTGAAGCGGGCACGATTAAAGATGAATATGTTTTAATCAATAGTATATCGAGAGTTTGTGCAGCAGCTACTCAATGGCAAAAAATCTTGAAGTCTGCGGAAAACCCAGAATTAGAAGTGTTAATTTCTAATACAACGGAAGTTGGGATCGTATCCAGTCCTGATTCTGTTGATGAGAATCCACCCACATCATTTCCAGGGAAAGTTTGTGCATTTCTGTTCCATAGATACCAATATTTTGATGGAGCGCCTAACAAAGGGATGGTGATACTGCCAACTGAATTGATCGACAATAATGGGTCAATGTTGAAGAAGTTCGTCTTGGAAGTTGCGGAGCGTTCTGAATTGCCTGAAGCATTTATCCAATGGTTAGTGATGGCCAACGATTTTTGTGATACGCTAGTTGATCGAATTGTTCCTGGGAAATTAAATGCTAGTCAACAGGTCGTGGCTGAAGCCCGATTGGGATATGAAGATCCTTTAATGATCATGGCCGAGCCTTATTACCTATGGGCAATTAGCGCAAAAAATCAACGAACATTAGATAGATTAAGTTTTGCGAGATCTAATAAGTCCGTGCATTTAGTTCCATCAATCAAGAAATTTAAGGAGATAAAATTAAGACTGCTAAATGGTACACACACGTTTAGTTGTGCTGCCGCGATTATTGCAGGATTTGCAACAGTGAAAGAGGCAATGGAAAATACATCCTTCAATCGGTTTGTGTCCAGTTTAATGGATGAGATTATTTCCTGTATGGACGATCCAGAATTGGAAAAGTCAGAGTTGAAGGAATTCGCAAGTCAGGTTATTGACCGTTTTGCAAATCCATTTCTTGCGCATCGCTGGGAGAGTATATCGTTGAATTATACAAGTAAGATGCGCATGCGCAATGTGCCTCTTTTAATAAAGAGTAAAATATTGTCCAATTGTCCATTATCAAGTATGACTTTAGGCTTTGCCGCCTATGTTTTATTTATGCGTAGTCATGAATTAGATGGACAGTTTATACAAAATGCATACGGCTCAAGTATTGTTCTTCAAGATGATCAAGCGGCTAAGTTATACGAATATAATCAGCAAGGGCATGAGGGCTTAGTGAAGCTATTGGAGGATAAAGAGCTATGGGGAAGTAGTTTAATGGAGATTCCTGGATTTGCGGAGCAAGTGCAGAAAGACAAGCAAGCAATTGTGCAAAAAGGATTTTTAAAAGCTTTTGAGGAAAAGTAAAGACATGCAACAAAGAATTATACAATTGGACCCACAAGATAATGTGTTGGTCGCGTTACAGGATTTAGCGAAAGGTGAATCGATTATATTTCAAGGGGAAGAATTTTTATTAAAAGAGGATATTCCGGCAAAGCATAAGTTTTTTATGCGGGACATGGCCGTTGGCGAATCCATATTGATGTATGGCGTATTGGTTGGAAAGACTCAGTATGATGTAGCCTCGGGAGAACGAATGAGTACGGAGAACACGAAACATGCAACAGATGGTTATGCTTTTCGCCACTTTGACTATCAATGGCAAGCTCCTAACGTTGATCAGTTTAAAGATCGAACTTTTAGAGGGTATGTTCGTTCGGATGGTCGCGTTGGAACGGCTAACTACTGGTTGTTTATTCCAACCGTTTTCTGCGAGAACAGGAATTTGGATCTAATTAAAGAAGTGATGCATGCCGAATTAGGTTATTCGGTTAGTGCTCCTTTTAGAAATTATACACAGGCATTAAAAGAAGCTTTTATTGCAGGGGAGACCTTGACGAATTCTTCTTTTGATGCGATTGCTCAAGCGAAACCTGATACACATCGATTATTTCCAAATGTCGATGGCATTAAGTTCCTAACGCATCAAGGTGGATGTGGTGGTACCAGACAGGACGCAGTTATCTTAGGAAAGCTCTTGGCGGCGTATGCGGATCACCCCAACGTTGCGGGAATAACGATTTTAAGTCTTGGTTGCCAAAATTTGCAACTGAATGAACTTATTGACGAGATTAAGACTCGAAATCCAAGTTTCAACAAGCCTCTATTCAGTTTTGAACATCAAGAAGGCTATACCGAAGAACAAATGGTTAGACTTGCGATTGCTAAAACTTTTCAAGGCTTGGTGGACATTAATCAATTTGAGCGGGAGGAGGTTAGCTTAGATAAGCTGGTGTTGGGCGTAAAATGTGGCGGTTCTGACGGTTTTAGCGGTATCTCTGCAAATCCAGCAGTTGGCTATGCAGCCGATTTATTAGTGGCATTAGGAGGGAAAGTACTTCTTGCCGAGTTTCCTGAATTATGCGGAGCGGAGCAGAACTTGATTGATCGAACAATTGACGAAGAAGCTGCGAAGAAGTTTATTACCCTGATGCAAGCTTATAGCCAGTCGGCAGAGCGAGTAGGTTCTGGATTCCATATGAATCCATCTCCTGGTAACATTCGCGATGGACTCATCACTGATGCGATCAAGAGTATGGGAGCCGTGAAAAAAGGTGGAACTGCACCGATCGTCGATGTATTGGATTATACGGAACCTGCAAATAAACCAGGTTTAAGTTTAGTCTGTACACCAGGGAATGATGTTGAAGCAACGACAGGAAAGGCGGCATCGGGGGCTACTTTGATTTTATTTACAACGGGACTGGGAACGCCTACAGGAAATGCTGTATGTCCAGTTATAAAAGTTTCTTCAAATACTGCCTTAGCTAAACGAATGCCTGATATTATTGATATCAATACCGGACCAGTGATTGAAGGGGAGAAGACCATTGAACAAATGGGTGAGGAAATATTGGAATATTGTATTCAGGCAGCGAGTGGTGTTATTATACCGAAAGCAGTTCAATTAAATCAAGATGATTTTATTCCATGGAAACGTGGTGTTAGTTTATAAGCGAAAAAAGTATGAAAGCATTTTTAGATCAAGATTTCCTGCTGCTGAGTGAGACAGCAAAGAAGCTTTACCATGATTACGCAAGTTCTTTGCCGATTATTGATTATCACAATCACTTAATTCCTGAGCAGATTGCAAACAATACGAAATTTGAAAACTTAAGTCAAGTTTGGCTTTATGGTGATCACTATAAGTGGCGAGCAATGCGTACACATGGAATTTCCGAGCAATACATCACAGGTGATGCTTCCGATCGTGAAAAATTTAAAAAATGGGCGGAGACTGTTCCTTATACGATGCGCAATCCCTTATATCATTGGACACATTTAGAGTTACAGCGTTATTTTGGAATTACTGAACAGTTGAACGCGGATTCTGCGGATCGAATTTTTGATCAGACTACCGAACAATTGAAAGATGCCAGCCGTTCGGTGCATGGATTGCTGAATAAGATGAATGTGGAAGTCGTTTGTACGACCGATGATCCATTGGACAATTTAGAATATCATCAAGCCTTCGCTAAAAAAAATCAAAGCTTTCGAATGCTACCGGCTTTTCGCCCAGACAAGGCTATGCAGGCGGATGATGTAAATAGTTTGAATGCCTATATTGATAAGCTAGAATCAGTTGCGGATAGTAACATCAGTGACTTTAAAGGTTACTTAGATGCGATAAAAAGTAGACACGATTATTTTGCTAAACATGGCGGGACAATATCTGATCATGGATTAGAGCAAATTTATGTCTCTGATTATACGGAATCCGAGGTTAGTAATATCTTCTTAAAAATACGCCAGCGTTTGCACTTGACTACCGAGGAGGTTTTGAAATTTAAATCTGCGATGTTAGTGTATTTTGCGCAATGGGATCATGAGAAAGGTTGGGTTCAACAATTCCATTTAGGAGCCTTGCGTAATAATAATGCACGGATGTTGAAACAGAATGGTCCGGATACCGGATGGGATTCTATTGGTGATTTCGTGCAAGGAAAGGCGCTGTCGGCGTTTTTCAACAAGTTGGATTCGAATGATCAATTGGCGAAAACAATAATCTACAATCTTAATCCTGCAGATAATGAGCTTTTCGCGACGATGATTGGGAATTTCAATGATGGTTCGGTGCGTGGGAAGATGCAATTCGGATCAGCATGGTGGTTCTTAGATCAGAAGGACGGTATGACCAAACAGATCAATGCGCTTTCGAACATGGGACTTCTGAGTTGTATGGTCGGTATGTTGACCGATTCTAGAAGTTTCTTATCCTTTCCGAGACATGAATATTTCCGTCGATTACTATGTAATATCTTCGCGGAAGATATTGAGAACGGCGAGCTACCTAACGATTTGCCTTGGGTTGGGAAATTAGTTTCCGATATCTGTTATCATAACGCAAAAGAATATTTCAATTTTTAAAACAATAACATAAATACAATCAACCTAAACCTATTAAAATGGAATTCGATTTAGAGAATTTATTTTATCGGGAGGAAGACATTCCTGCCGAGTTTACCTTAGATGAAGAGATTCATCAACGCGAGTTTTTAAGTAATGGGGCAATGCATCCTTGGACAGGCAAAAGCAGTGAAGTGTTCTCGCCAATTTGTGTCAAGACCAAAGATGGATTAGTTCGAAAACGAATTGGTAGCTATCCGGTATGTACGGAAAAGGAATCGATGGAGGCTTTAGATGCTGCAGTGAAAGCCTATGATAATGGGCGTGGTATTTGGCCTACGATGAGCGTTGCGGATCGAATCGCTTGCGTAGAACAATTTACACAGAAAATGATTGCTAAACGCGATATCGTTGTGAAGCTCATCATGTGGGAAATCGGTAAATCATTTGCTGATTCGCAAAAAGAGTTTGATCGTACTGTTGATTATATTTACGCGACCATTGACGCACTGAAAGATTTAGATCGAGACAATTCTCGCTTTCAAATTGAGCAAGGGATTATTGCACAGATTAGACGCTCACCGCTGGGTGTGGTACTTTGTATGGGGCCGTTCAACTATCCGTTAAACGAGACCTTTACTACCTTAATTCCAGCATTGATCATGGGGAACACCATGTTGTTCAAACCACCTAAACACGGGACTCTTTTACACTATCCGTTATTGGAAGCTTTTCAAAGTTGTTTTCCTAAAGGTGTTGTGAATACAATTTACGGACGTGGAAACACCATCGTTCCGCAATTAATGCAATCGGGACAAATCAATGTATTGACTTTAATTGGGTCTAGCCGTGTTGCCAATGAACTCAAGAAGTTACATCCAAAGGTAAACCGACTGCGTGCCATACTAGGATTGGATGCGAAGAATGCCGCTATTATTAGTAAAGACGCGGATTTAGATCTAGCTGTAAAAGAAACAGTATTGGGTTCGCTATCATTTAATGGACAACGTTGTACTGCCTTAAAAATTATTTACGTTCATCGTAGCGTAGCAACAACGTTCTTGTATAAATTAAGCGAGGAAGTTAGTAAGTTGAAGTATGGAATGCCTTGGGAGCAGGGTGTTGTATTAACGCCACTTCCTGAACCTCAAAAACCTGCTTATCTGAAAGAATGTTTGGATGATGCAATTGCTCACGGCGCTAAATTGATTAATCCGAATGCCGGTGAAACAAAGGAGTCATTCTTCTATCCGGCAATCGTTTATCCGGTGAATGCGAAGATGAAGCTTTATCGAGAAGAACAATTTGGCCCAGTTATTCCAGTCGTTCCGTTTGATGATTTAGAAGAACCTATTGAATATATAATTGGTTCCGCGCATGGACAACAAGTCAGCATTTTCAGTAACAAAACGGAAGTGATTAGCTCATTAATAGATCCATTAGTAAATCAAGTAAGTCGAGTAAATATTAATGCACAATGTCAGCGTGGTCCAGATATTTTCCCTTTTACGGGTAGAAAGGACAGCGCAGAAGGAACATTGTCGGTATTTGATGCGCTTCGCTCGTTCTCGATCCGCTCTTTAGTAACAACGAAAGACACTTCAGAGAATAAAGCTTTAATCAATAAAATCGTAGAAGATGGAACTTCAAACTTCTTGAGTACCAAGTTTATATTTTAATCATCTATTTACATATTGGTTTATATTAGCAACAATGGCCCTTTTTATAGATGGAAGGCGCCAGACAAGGATTGTCCGAAAAGACAATCCTTTGTTTTTTTCCTTTATTTTGTACTGTATAATTATCGATATATTTCTCTAAATTTATCGACATGAGCCAAGACCAATACACCCTGAAAGATATTGCTAAGGTTTTGAATTTATCGCCATCTACTGTTTCTCGTGCATTACGAGACAGTCATGAGATCAGTGAAGAGACAAAACGTTTAGTGCTGGAGTATGCGACGAAAGTCAATTATCGAGCAAATCCTTTGGCTCGAGGGTTGAAGGAACGGAAGAGTTATAGCATCGGGATTGTTGTGAGCGAGATTGCGAATAACTTTTTCTCGCAGGTTATCGATGGTATTGAGTCAGTTGCCTACCACAAGAACTATCAAGTTGTCATTTCTCAAACTAATGAGTCCGCAGAGCGTGAACGCTTTCATGTAGAACATTTTTACTCTCGTTCAACTGATGGATTATTAATGGCAATGTCATCGGAAAGTTCTGATAACAGTTATTTGGAGAGTTTGATGGAGAGAGGTATGCCGATCGTATTTTTTGATCGGATTCCAAAACAAGTAAAGAGTCATCAGGTGATTACTGATAATAAACGTGCTGCTTACGAAAGTGTTCAATTTCTAGTAAAAAAGGGATGCAAACGTATTGCAATGTTGAGCTCATCAAAGAAATTGTCCAATAGTCAAGAGCGTTTGGAAGGATTTAAATTGGGTTTAATAGCTCAACACTTAGAATTTGATGAAAACTTAGTGCAGTATTGTGAGTATGGCGGTCTAAAACAATCTGAAATTGATCTAGCGATATCGCGTTTTGCAGAACTAGATTATGATGGTATTTTTTTATCTGGAGACAAGTTAACGACGGGTTATTTACAAGCATTAAGGAAATATCCTAAACTTGCGAAGAAGCCAATCGAAATTGTCGGATTTACAAATTCGAACCTAGTCGATATATTCTCTCCAAAAATTACTGCCGTTCGGCAGTCGGCATTCGAAATGGGGAAAAAGGCAGCAGAACTCTTAATCGAACAAATCGAGTCAAGAGGGAAGGAGGTCGACTTTAAAACGGTTCTACTGCCTGTTGAACTGATAGAAGCGGAATGAAATATGTGTTGAAATTGGAAACAATCTCGATATTTGCGTTTAAAAAAGAAGGTTAGCGATCGATGGATAAAAACAAAATTAATGCAGATGAATTTGTGGCTAAGTTTATGGAGGATGGACTTAAACATCTTACCTATATTCAGACACCAATTAAGATCTATGATTTAGTCGATATTGCGCCTTATTTGAAGATCCCAATTCCGCCGATATTTTTCGGATATAACCTATTAATTCATATTACAGAAGGATATTTTACACATCAAATAGAATCGACGACTTTTAAAGTGGAAGCGCCGGCAGTGGTGATTTGTAACTACGGAACAATCTCCGCAATTCATTCCGTTGATAAACTTGCAAAAGGACATTGTATCTTAATCAAAGAGCAGGCGATGACCTCTCTATTTCGAGAAACAGAAATACTGAATATTTTTACAATTTCTCCTTTATTGAATTTGTCCGATGATGATAGTGATGATTTAGATGGATTGCTAGGTTTATTGCATAAGGAGATATACAGTAAAAGTCCTTATAAAGAGTATTACGAAAGTATTTTTAAGACGGCATTACTCAAGATCATAAAGTTGTCTGCTGTCAATGAAACGTTAGGTCGTCGCGACGAGATTGCAATTGCTTTCAAACAGCTAGTCCATTTGCATTTTAGTGAGCAGAAATCGGTGCAGTTTTATGCCGATAAACTTGCTGTTTCTGTGAACTACTTAAATCGTTGTGTGACTGGTGTTTTTAAGAAGTCTTCAAAGCAGTTAATCCTTGAGGTTGCTATAATTCATAGCCAACTTTTGCTTCTGGAAACAAATAAGACAATTGCCAATATAGCCTACGAGTTGGAATTTGACGATCCTTCTTATTTTACGCGTATTTTTAAGAAAATCGTAGGGATTTCCCCGTCAGAATATAGACGAACTGGTAGCTAGTTAAAAAAGTGGCTATGCACGATTTGTCCTATTTATTATCCAAAATTCCATAGTTCCTCTATCTCATTCTTTTTATTTTTACAAAAGTCAAATATTGTATATTTCGACATATGATATCTATTGAAAAATAAACCTAGTAGTCGAAGATGCCCTTTATAGGCAAATACAATAATTGTTTAATGTAAAATTGAAACAAAAATGTCTAACACTATTAGTCAACTAGATTACAGTAGCTATATCAGTTCATTTAGAGCACATTTAAAGCAACTTTTTAGAGAGGAATACGATTTTAATGCACTTAGCTTAAACCGTGACTTGCCTGCAGATTTCTTAGCGAAGATTATGGAGAAAAAGCCATTGTCGGTAGCTATACCAGAAATTCACGGTGGTCGTGGCGTACATGTGAAAGAGTGCCTTGGCGTACTTTCGGCTGCATCATACGAATCATTAGCCTTATCGCTGATGTTTGGAATCAATATTGCCCTATTTCTAGAGCCATTGGCAAAATACAGTAACTTTCCAGTTCAGGATCGTATCTTCAAGCAATTTCTAGAAAATAATGCAATGGGTGGTTTAATGATCACTGAGAAAGCATACGGAAGCGATGCTTTAAATATGAAGACAAGTTACCAACAGCTTGCAGATACATACAAAGTTAAAGGTGAAAAACACTGGCAGGGATTAAGTGGTGCTGCTGACTTTTGGTTGGTTACCGCGAGAAAGCAAGCTGAGAATGGTGACCTTTCGAGGGATATAGACTTCTTCGTTACGGATAATAGCAAAGCTGATCAGCACATTCCAATGGTTGAACGTTATGATAACCTAGGATTATATGCAATTCCATATGGAGTCAATGTGATTGATATCGAAGTTCCCGCAGAACAGAAGTTAACGCCTGAAAGTACCGGAATTAAATTGATGCTCGATATGCTACACCGTAGCAGGCTTCAGTTTCCAGGTATGGGACTTGGCTTTATTAAGCGTCTGTTAGATGAGTCATTGCAACACTGTCAGCAAAGAATTGTTAGCGGATCACCTTTGATTAATATCGATTCTGTAAAATATCAATTGGCGAGACTTCAAGCTGCATTTACCATCAATTCTGGCATGTGTGCTTTTAGTGTTAAGAGTAGCGGTATTGAACACGACTTGGCGACGATGAGTATTGAAGCGAACTCGTTAAAAGCATTGGTAACAGACTTAATGCAAGAGTCAGCGCAAATTAGTTTACAATTAGCTGGTGCAAATGGCTACCGATTAAATCATTTGGCTGGACGGGCAGTGGTTGATAGTCGTCCTTTCCAAATTTTCGAAGGATCGAATGAAATGTTATACTCGCAGATTGCAGAGGGCATTTTGAAGTTGATGAAAAAAGCTAAAGAGACGAGTCTGTTAGCTTTCTTTAAATCATACTCGCGTACTAACATTGCATTTGACTACTTTAAATCACAAATCGATTTTAATTTGGACGGCGGTTTGAATCAGCGGGATTTAGTGACTTTGGGAAGAATGTTCGCACGTATTATCTGTTTCCAATTTGTGCTTGAAATGGAAGGATTTAATGCAGAATTAGTGGAGATTACACGTCAGCATATGTTAATGGATTTAACGATGTTAAACGGTCAATTTTTAAGTAAAAACCATGCGAATCCAGTTGTTGACTACGAAGAAAATGCAGATTGGATGAGCTTTGTTTCTTAAGAAGAGGCAAAACTAAAGATATATTTGGGGCATAATTTTATGCAGTTCCAGAAGAGGTAAAGTAGCTAGATACTTTACCTCTTTTTTTTTGAGTTAACTAAAGTAGCTAGATTATTATCTTAATTAATTTGATTTTTCGCTTTCCAAAATCGCCTTCTGAGATAGCTCATTGATCTAAAAATCAGAAATTTTCAAAGAAATGACAATGAATTGTGGCTATACTTTTACAAAAGAAAATTAAAACCTTGAAAGTGTACTATGTTAAATTGTCACTTTGATTAAAGATAAAAATCTATCGTGTCAAAATGTACGTTATATGTTATTGATATTTATTTTTATGATGATTTTGTGTTTTTGAATTTAAAAAAAATATAAATTAAGAAAATTCTATAGATAATATCGTTTTTTTGGCAAGTGGATCAAATCTGCTTATTTTGGCGTAAGATTTTACAACGATGGGGGAGCAATCTCTTATTTGTTTAATAACTAAATCAACTTTAATTAATTTATAAAGAGGTATGTACAATGATACATCTTCTAAAAGTTTATCACAATTTATAGAAACTACTATGTTAAAAAAATTACTTGTGATTGGATTCTGTATCAGTTTGATGAGTTGCAATGATGATTCGGTTGTCAATCCACTTGACGTCAAACAAACAGTTGCTTCAGAATTAAAAAACACTGTTTGGACACCAACTTATGCAGCATCAAATGAATCTGGAACACATGTACGTGAAGATGTTAGCAAAGCATACTTTTCGAAAGTAAAGTTTGTCGACGATGTTGTTGAATTAACAGCACGCTCAGGAGGTGTTGTTCGTTATGGATATGATATTACCAATGCCGATAATGCGACTTCAATTCCTGATCCATTACAAATTACTGTAAAAACCAATTACGCTAATCTAATTTTTACAGTCCCTCGTAATTATTCGGATATGGAAATGTACTTGAAAATCAAAGAAGATGCTCCATTATTCTACGAGGCTAGATATCAGAAATAATAATAGAAATAAAAAATAATAATATATCAAATCAATATTAATTTACTACCGATGAAAAATACTTTTTTACTTTGTCTTCTTTCCATCTTTGGATTGATTTCTACAGCATCAGCTAAGAATCCATTTGGAGACAAGTTGCCTAAATCACGCTTCCAATTTGGAGGTTCGAATACCTCATGGTTTTTCGGAGCGAACGTAGGTGGGAATGTCTTCTTTGGAGATCACGATAAGCAATATGATTTTGGAAAACGCATAGGCCCTGCTGCTGAGATTTATGGCGGAAAGTGGTTTAACGAGGCGTTTGGAGGAAGAATTGCGCTTTCTGGTGGCGGTATGAAAGGACTAACACAAACAGAAAGTCTTTCTAATGGTAAGATGTATGATGCATCTCAAAGCCTTAGAGAGCAACGTTTTACTTACTTCAACCTACGTGCTGATGTGATGTTCAACTGGTCAAATGATATTTCAGGTTTTGACGCGAATCGTATTTATACGATGATTCCTTACGCAGGAGTTGGAGTTGCTTCTTCTTTCAAAGAACCGAGTGTAACTAGATTCTCTCCGCATTTAGGATTCTTGCAAACGATCCGTATGAATGACAAGTTAGATTTCAATATTGATATTCGTGGAAACCTTTTAGGTGATGGATTCGATAGAGAAATTGGTGGTCGTAACTACGAAGGGATCTTAACTACAGCAATTGGCGTTAATTTCAAACTAGGAAACTAATATAAGTTAATAAAATCCTCAATTTAATGAAGTCCCTGAGTTTCTAATTCAGGGGCTTTTTCTTTTTCGTCGATGCTCAAAGATCAAGTCGTTAATAAGTTTGCCGAAAGTCATTTTAAAATTGAAAGATCTGGGAATTAGGTCTTGAATTAATGATTTCGTATTTTGTCGTTGTTCGTATTTTAAGAGATTAATCGTATAATTCACCTTTTATGGCTACAGAGAACCTTCGTTCAAAACAGGAGATACCTAAATCAAGTGCTGTCGTTCCGGAGTTATTTTATAAAGTTGATATTGTTGTTATTGGTGCCGGGCAGGCCGGTTTATCTGCGGCTTATCATTTAAAGCGAGAAGGAATTAAGCCAGGCAAAGGGTTTGTTGTATTAGATGACGAGTTTGGTCCAGGGGGTGCTTGGCAGCATAGATGGGATTCATTAACACTTAGCAATGTGAACGGTATAAATGATCTCCCAGGATTGGGATTTGCAGAAGCGGTCAATACAAATGATAAGGAATTGCAGGCAAATATTGCCATCCCCAAATACTATGCTTTATATGAGAAGACTTTTGAACTTCCTGTAATTCGGCCCATTGAGGTTACAGAAGTAATTGATCGTAATGGACGGTTTTTGATACGAACAAACGGGGTTCAATTTAATGCTAGAGGAATAATCAATGCGACCGGAACCTGGAAAACACCTAACTGTCCCAAATATCCGGGTTGGGAGAAGTTTAAAGGAAGGCAATTGCACACCGGAGAATATAAAAATGCATCAGAGTTTATTGGTAAGCATGTTATTATTGTCGGCGGTGGAATTTCTGCAGTCCAGTTGCTTGGAGAAATCTCTAAAGTTACCGAGACCACCTGGGTAACCCGAATACCTCCAGATTTTCGACATTATGAGTTTTCACCGGAACATGGGCGTGAGGCAGTTGCGATGGTGGAAGATCGTGTCCGCGAGGGATTACCTCCAAAGTCGGTAGTTTCTGTAACAGGCTTGCCGATAACGCCAGCTATTGAGGATATGCTTAACAATGGCACGCTCGATCGCAAACCAATGTTTCAAGAGATAACAGAAAATGGAGTGAGGTGGGAAGATGGAACAGAAATGGATGCTGATGTGATCTTTTGGAATACCGGCTTCCGTCATTCTCTAGATCATTTAGCGGGACTACATTTGATGAACGACAAGGGAGGTATTGTCATGACTGGAGAGTTGGTTACTCAAGTTGCTGCTGATCCTCGTATTCATCTTACTGGATATGGACCGTCCTCATCTACTATTGGCGCAAATAGAGCGGGTAGAGCGGCCGCTAAAGAACTCATCAACTACCTAAAACTGAAATAGGAGGCTACTAACGATCGAGATGATGATTTGCAAAGACGAGAATCTGCTTCGATGGACCGAAGTGAAGAACGGTTTCTAAGACACTAATCACCTATTTTGTTCGCTTACTAGACTGTTGCTACATATATTGTTTTTAGAACAAAATTCTTTTCTTTTAATTTCATATTTCAATTAGCATTTTATATTATTGTGCGTTGATATCTTATATTTTCAAGTAACTGTGGGGAATACAGATATACAATTAATGTCAAGCTTAGTAACAATAATAAATCTATATTGGAACCTTGTGGTTTCTTGTATCGCTCCTTAATCAAGCTTGATTTTCATTTTTGAAAGTAGATATATGGACATTTCGCGGTATTGGAATTTTATATCGAATCGTCACCTTTCTGACGATTTAATAGGACTCGAGCGAATCAAAGCCAGGGTGTCAAATCAATATGCCTTTCTCATATCAAGCTTCTTATTTATCGATGCCCTAAGGGACCTGTTTTCAGGCTATCATCTCTCGGCCTTGTTCTTATTGATACTAGGAACTACGCTTCTCTTATTATTCTTTTTTACGAAGGTTCATTTTAATGATTTGTTCGTATTTCTCGTTTTACTTATCTGCTCAACTTTAGTGCTAGTATTCTCCTAAAGAGGAGGGCTCGAAAGTGGAATCTCATTCTACTATTTCGCAATTTTATTGGCCATAATTTTCATTTTCAATGAAAGGACGAATTATTTATATGCGCTGGTTCTGATTGCCATTATATTTTTCTTTTTCTATTTAACACAGATTCGAGAAGTTCAAGTGCTGAATAATGAATTTCGAGAATCTTCTAAAACGTCGAAGACAACGCGAATACATACATTTATACAAATCATATGTTTCATAGGCTTCAATGCCTATTTATTAGTTTCTAAGAATAAGGAAATCACGCGGCTTTTTAGTCAAAAGGAGCGAAGTGAAAAGATTATAGAACAGTTGAACAATAAGTTGAAACATACATCGACCACTGCACAACTGGAGAAACTAATTAATCTAGCTATGGAAAATAGTGCTTTATTTATTCCGCTCTTTAAAGAAGTTTTCCCAGAAGTCTATTCTAAGCTCTTTGAAATAAACCCAGAAATGACGAGTGAGGAGTTCAAGCTCTGTGCTTTACTAAAGCTTGGCTTCACTACAAAAGACATAGCAACTTATACACATTTAGCAGTTCGAAGTGTTCAAACCAAGAAAAATAGATTAAGAAAATCCTTTCATCTCTCATCGCACGAAGATCTCTATCTCTGGATTGAAAGCATCTCTTAAAAAGTCTTGAAATTATCTCAATTATTCCTTAAAAAAGAAAGTCTTAATTTTTCAGTTTTATTGCTCAATGATGATCTAGTGTATTATAATACGCTTTAAATCAGGTTGTTATTATTGTTGTTTTGATGTAGTATCTGTGTTGTATGCACTCATAGTATGGGTGTAGTATATTGTTTTGCTCGCTAATATTTTTAATTAAAGATTTTTGTCCTCGGTTAACCTGTGAAAAATTTTTAACAATAACAAAGAAAAATGAGTGAACAAAAAAAGAGACGAAAGCAATACATTCCTCCGCGCTTAGCAGTCGATATCATAGAGTTTGAAAGTAGTATTGCAGCAAGTTCTGCAATGGTCAGCCCAGGCGGAGATACTGTTGGTAGTAATCCCTGGATTACAGACGAAACAGAAGAAGTTATACATAAGGAATGGGATTTCCAAGATTAATATAATGGCATATATATATACACTAACTATTAATGAAACATCGAGGATGTTTTATTTTTTCATTTCCCTACTCTTGAGTTCCTCCTTATTAAGTTCATGCGCAAAAGATAAGGCAGTAGTCAGTGGGGAGCCAGGCAAACTAGTTATCAGTGTGGCTGGTATCATGGCTCAAGATGACCCAAACTCTTCAACGTTTGCATCCGGAGCAGCGAGCGCACGTGGCATTGCCTTGAATGCTATAGATAACAAAAACGTAGAATCCGTTGAAGTAAGTGATTTTACTTTAGATATCGTTTCATCTGTTAAAGACCTAAGTGAAGAAACGAGTATCATTACGCCTTCGGTTATAAAATCTAGAACAGTATCGAGTTCAAATGGTCTTCGTGCTGCCGTTACACAGATGCAAACGGGCACAAAGTATCGTATCATATTGGTGAATACGAGTAATAATAAAATAGAAAGTTCGGAAATTGCGACCGCAGGGACGCTACTTGAAATCGATGTTTATAAAGGCCAAGATTATAAGTGGTTTGCATATTCTTACAATACGGAAGATGTGATTCCCGCGCCAGATTTGGCAAATCCAACAATCGTTTCTAAAACGAATTTACCTTTGTTGTATGCGAGTGGTATTGTAAATGCAAGCACTGTCGGTACGACACCAATATCTATTAATTTCAAGCATCAACTTGCACAGTTACAGGTCGAAGTAGATACGCGTGGTCTTTTTGGCGGAATCGAATCTTTAGCCGCTGAGTTTTCTGGCGATTGCATTATGACTGGTAATTTTAATATTCTTACTGGTGAGTTCGATCAGCAGATGACGGTTGAAAATGTTGGCAATCTAAAATTTGAGAAGTTAGATTCTACTTCGAATCGTATACAAATAGCAAAATGTTATACATCAGCAATTAATTTGACGAGCTACAAAGTTCAATTTACGGACTTGTCTATTCGCTTAATAAACGATGACGTAGAAGTATTGACAACGAAGTTCCCATCTGCTGGACTCGTAGAGTTCGGAGCGTTTGCAGGCTCTTCCAAAGGTAAGATCTTGAAAGGTATGTTAGAGATGTGGAAAGTATTCCCGCTTAAGACAGTATTGCATGTAGAAGGAAACTCCCACTTTAGTTATGCCGCCTCGAACCCATTGAGAGCATCAGGGGGATTTCTTCAGAATCCAAGTAATTTTGGTCCCAAAAGTAACTATTTACGTATTGAAGGATTTCAAAGTGAAACTATCTTAGCGGCCACAAATGCGTTGAAAAACCGATTGGCTAATCCGGCAAATTATCCGGATATCATTATTGCGGGTATGTTTACTGGGTTCGCTACTGATGATTACAATGCGCTTGCAGAGTATATCAGAAGGGGTGGAGTTGTATTCTTGATGATCGAAAACACCAATGTCTACGTTGATAATTTTATGAAATCTATTTTCGGAAATACGGTTTCTACAGCGAATTACGATAGTGGCGGTGCAATTTATACGATGACGAACGAGGATGCCGATGTTTTGAATTGGCGCTTTGGTGATGTTCGAGGGAAGACATGGGGGCAGGATTTTTCCGCAACGTTATATGTTAAAGACATTCCTCCTGGACAAGTAATTGAATATTCGAATACATCGAGAAATTATGCACCACAGACAGGAATGAGCATGTTCCGCCATAAAACCAAGCACCTCTTCTTTGTAGGGGATACGGGTTTCCTCTCCTCAGAGCTACGCAATGGTCAGTATCCTGGATATCTTCTTGAACCATTTGCGACGACGACCGATGGAAGCGACTTCCCTGTGCCACATACGGCCTATGGGAATGCTGCCGCATTTGGATCAATGGATTATCCGAAAGCTGCAGCAACTTATCAAGCATATAATTCAGTAATCTTCGGAAACATATTTGCCTTGTTGGTGGCAACTTCACATTACAACGGTATAGATAAATCATAATACTGTTGCATGTGCTTTCTGGAAATTTAGCGCAGCTAAGTGCTGCGCTTGAATTTCCTGACACAATGATAAGCTCATCAAAACGTGAGTCTGCTAACTAGCAATAAGCATTAGCAAATTCAAGATGTTTGAGCATTGAATGGTACAATATACTTCTCGCAATTCGTTGCAAAATCCCAATAATATGGGGATAGACAAACCCCTTAGTCTATCATGTGTTAGTGTGTAGTCAGCGCTTCTATAATGTCGCGCTGACTTTCTTTCGTTTCAATCTAATAAATGTTTTATGCAGGGAAGTTTTTCTGAAAGTAAAGGTCTTAATTAGTTACCCTATGCCATCTGCCGGTATATAGACTTTACCTTTAACAATTTGTAGCTTATCTTTCTTTTCCATTTGTTTCATCGTACGGATGATCGTTTCTACTCGAAGACCCGTCATATTGGCTAATTGTTGGCGAGTCAACATCAAACGATGACATTCATGACAAATCAGATTCGTATTCTCATTTAACTTATGAATCAGCTTACTTAAAATTTCTTCTGGTCCAAAGTTGCAAACAAGGCTCGTCAGAAACTGCTTAAAATGAAGATCTTTCGCTATTTTCTGAGCGAAGTATTGGTAGAAACTATGATACTCTTTTAGAATTTCTCTAAACGAATCTTTACTGATCTTTATGAGCGTTGTCTGGCAATCCGCAACAGCAGTGATTCCATGTAAACCTTCATCGAAAATAGCAACCTCACCAAAACCATCGTTCGCACAAACCACTTTATGTAGTACTTCTCGGCCATCAATCATAAAATTACTGAGCCGTACACGACCAGAAATAATCTGATAATAGTAATTACAAGCACTATTCTCATAATATATTATTTGACCAGAATCAACTTGTTTCGTGACTGCCCCTTTGTCCAAAAGTAATTCGATTGGAATCATTGTCTAGAAGTAAGTAATTAATCGTTTCGGCAATAAAATTATTGACTAGTCTAAATAAATCGACTGACTTTCATCATGCTAATATGTGATCAGTATCATAATGGCCATTAATGTATTGATAGTCAAATATTTACAATTGATTTTTACGCTTTAGAAATGCGAATATGATTGAACGCATAAAATCACTACAAGCCTTCAAAGTAGTTTTGTCATAACAATAATACATAGTCTCGAAAGAGATTGGAAAACTGACAAACTATGAAAAAACTAATGGTATTCTGTTTGATCGCGCTGTTTATGTATGCGTGTTCATCAAACAACACAGAGAGCAAAAATGCGGAAAGCGCTTCCTCGGAAGCGAGCAGTCCAGCAAGCACTGATGCGGGTTCCTATGATGAACATCGCGGCGAAGGAAAATTCAAGGATGTTCAAATCGGGACAGCACTCGACAAAGATTTGGCAGCAAAGGGAAAACTTGTTGCAGATGTAAAATGTGCGTCATGCCACAAGCTAACTGATGAGAAATTAGTTGGTCCAGGGTGGAAAGGCGTAACAGAACGTCGTAAACCAGAATGGGTGATGAACTTCGTGACCAATCCCGATGCGATGTTAGACAAAGACCCTGCCTTACAAGCACAATTGGAGTTGTGTTTGGTTCGTATGCCGAATCAAAACATATCCGATGAAGAAGCACGTCAAGTATTCGAGTACATGCGTCAAAATGATGGCGTAAAATAAACAATAGTACATTTTATTAACCCCAAATTCATAATATAATGGAATTTAAAAAGTATGTATTAGCAGGGTTGGCAGCGGCGACGCTGATGTCAACTTTCCAAGCCTGTAAGCCAAAAGGTGCTAGCGAAGCCGTAAGTGGTAATGCTGCAGAGAAGGCTTACGTAGCGCCAGGTAAATACGATGAGTTTTACAACTTCGTATCGGGAGGTTTCAGTGGACAGTTAGCAGTCTACGGATTACCTTCGGGAAGATTGTTACGTGTAATTCCGGTGTTCTCTTTGGATCCGGAAAAAGGATGGGGATTTAGTGAGGAAACCAAACCAATGTTAGAAACATCACATGGAAATGTGCCATGGGATGACTTGCACCACGTGCAGATCTCAAAAACAGACGGTAATTATGATGGTCGATGGGTATTCGTCAATGCGAATAACACCCCGCGTATTGCGCGTGTCGACTTAACTACTTTCCGTACAGCGGAGATCTTGGAATTGCCAAATAGTGGAGGTAATCACTCTTCACCATTTATCACAGAGAATACCGAGTACGTTGTTGCCGGAACACGTTTTTCTGTGCCAACTGATCACCAAGATGGAGATGTGCCAATCAACTCTTATAAAAAGAATTTCCGTGGTACACTAAGTTTTGTCAGTGTGAATAAGGACAATGGTAACATGGACTTGGCATTCCAAATTGAAACCCCAGGTGTCAATTATGACTTGAGTCGTGCAGGTAAAGGTGTTTCCCATGGCTGGTTCTTCTTCTCAACTTACAATACCGAGCAAGCCAATACTTTATTGGAGGTGAATGCATCTAAAAACGACAAGGATTTTATCCTTGCTGTAAACTGGAAAAAAGCAGAAGAGTATTTGAAAGCTGGAAAAGGCAAGAAAGTTTCAAACTTGAAATATGCGCATAACACGTACGATGAGAAGTCACATTCGGCAAAAACAGAGTTTAAAACAGAAACGATTGTATTAAATGCGGAAGAATTAGAAGGACTATGTTACTATATCCCATGTCCGAAATCTCCACACGGAGTAGACGTGGATCCAACCGGAGAATACATTGTTGGATCAGGTAAATTGGCAGCATTAATCCCAGTATTCTCATTCGACAAAATGCAAAAAGCAATCGCTGGAAAGCAGTTTGAAGGAAAATTCGGTGGTATTCCGATTATTAAATATGAGGCCGCATTATATGGAGAAGTTGAAAAACCAGGTTTAGGACCTTTACACACAGAGTTCGACGGTAAAGGAAACGCAATTACTTCATTCTTCGTGTCATCGGAATTAGTAAAATGGAATATCAAAGACTTAAAAGTAATTGACCGTGTGCCTACTTATTACTCAACTGGTCACTTAATGATCCCAGGTGGAGATACTAAAAACCCAGATGCTAAGTATGTAGTGGCTTATAACAAAATTACGAAAGATCGTTATTTACCGACTGGACCTGAGCTATCGCAAAGTGCCCAATTATTTGATATCTCTGGCGATAAAATGCAACTGATCCTAGACTTCCCGACAATTGGAGAGCCGCACCATGCGCAAGCAATGCGTGCCGATAAGATCAAAGAACGCTCCCTGAAAATCTTCAAGATTGAAGAAAACACAAATCCGTACGCTGCGAAAGGTGAGAAGGAAGCACGTGTAGAACGTAAAGGAAATCAAGTTCACGTTTATTTGACTGCAATCCGCTCACACTTTGCGCCAGATAATATCGAAGGCATTCAGTTGGGAGATGAAGTTTACTTCCACGTAACGAATATTGAACAAGACTGGGATATGCCGCATGGATTTGCTGTAAAAGGAGCTAGAAACGGAGAACTCTTAGTGATGCCAGGAGAAACACAAACACTGAAATGGGTACCAGATCGTATTGGAGTCTTCCCATTCTATTGTACAGATTTCTGTAGTGCATTACACCAAGAAATGCAGGGATATATCCGAATATCTAAAAAAGGAAGTAACGTGCCTTTAACTTATAGCTTAGGTACTAATCTACCGGCTGATAGTGCAAACTAAAATACAAAGAGATGAAAACTAACTACAAGATGTCACCTTTGCACCGCTTTCTCATTGGGCTTTGTGGAGTGGCTTTAGTAGCAGTCATCTTCCTACCTATTTGGCGTATTGAGCTGGACGCAGCTCAATACCCAGAAGGTTTAGAACTGCAAATTTACAGCAACAAGCTTGCTGGAGAGGTAGAAATTATTAACGGATTGAACCATTATATCGGTATGAAAACGCTGCATGCAGACGACTTCATCGAGTTTACGGTGCTCCCATATTTAATTGCTCTCTTCGCAGCAGGCTTCCTGTTAGTCGCAGCACTTAATAGTAAAAAAGCGCTGTATATATTATTCTTTGCTTTCTTACTTTTCGGAGTAGTAGCAATGGTTGATTTCTATATCTGGGAATACAACTACGGACATAACTTGGATCCTAATGCACCTATAAAGGTTCCTGGAATGTCGTATCAACCTCCTTTGATTGGTTATAAACAGCTGCTCAACTTTGGGGCCTATTCCATACCTGATGTAGGCGGATGGATATTTGTCCTTGTGGGTGTTATTGTTGCCTATTGCAGTATGCAAGAGTGGAGGAAATCAAAAAACACAAAATTAGTAAATGATGAAAAGCGCTAAAATAGTATGGCTAAGCCTGTGTAGCCTGATGCTACTAATGATTGGATTTCAAGCCTGTCAGGGAAACAATGGTCCAAAGCCAATTAAATATGGAGTAGATCAATGTGCCTATTGTAAGATGACCGTTAGCGATCCACGATTCGGTACGCAGCTGCTAACAAAAAAAGGTAGAGCTTATAATTTTGACGATGTTCAATGTATGGTTGCTTTCGTTAAAGAAAGTAGGGTAAAAAAGGAAGATGTTGCGGCATTTTTCTTACCAGATTACATCAGCAATAAATTGATGCCGGCAGAGAAAATGTTCTATTTAAAAAGTGAAAAACTGAAAAGTCCAATGCGCGGCGATATCGCGGCCTTCAGTTCTGTCGAGGACTTAGAAAAAACCAAAGCAACAGTAGGTGGAACGAACATGAAGTGGGAAGATTTGTGGTAATCATTTGTAAACGATGAAAAAGTTAACCTTAAATATATTTAGTACCATGTTTGTTTATTTTATGGTAGCGGGATGTGCTCAGGCCGCTACCATTGAAATAGGCCCAGGTAAGCATGCAAAGACCATTAAAGCCGGAATTGCAGCAGCAAAAGCTGGTGATACTGTATTAGTACATGCAGGCGTATATAGAGAAGGTAATATAATTATCGATAAACCTTTAACGCTTTTAGGAGAAGGTAATCCGACACTAGATGGGCAGAAGAAATTTGAACCACTTTCTATTAAATCACATGCTGTCGTAATCCAAGGATTTACTGTAAAAGGGTCTGGACATTCTTCCTTGGATGATATTGCTGGTATTAAGATCTACAATACCTATGACGTCAAAGTCCTAGATAATATACTGGACGATAATTTCTTTGGGGTTTACTCACAAAACTGTAGACGTTTAGAAATACGAGGAAATAAAATCCGCGCCTATGGAAAGGCGGAACAACTTATTGGGAATGGAATACATGCTTGGAAGTCGGATAGTTTGACGATAGTGGGGAATGAGATTGTCGGACACCGAGATGGTATATACCTGGAATTTGTAACACATACCCACGCACTTAAGAATTTATCACAAAATAACTTACGCTACGGTCTACATTTCATGTTTTCCCATGACAATAGTTACGTAGAAAATACATTCCGTTCCAATGGAGCAGGAGTAGCCGTTATGTATACCAAAAATGTACATATGGAGAATAATAAATTTGAAGAAAATTGGGGAGATGCTGCTTATGGCTTACTCCTAAAAGATATATCCGATAGCCAAATCATCAATAATCAGTTTGATAGAAATACAACTGGTATTTTTATGGAAGGATCCAATCGGATTCATTTAGAAAAAAATAATTTCAAGGACAACGGCTGGGCTATTAAGGTGCAAGCAAGCTGTATGGATAATAGATTTAAGGATAATAATTTCTTGCAGAATACCTTCGATGTTGCGACCAACGGATCCTTATCGCTTAACTATTTCGAACAAAATTACTGGGATAAGTACGAAGGATATGACCTCGACAACGATGGAATAGGAGATATCCCTTTTCGTCCGGTAAGTCTGTTCTCTATGTTGGTCGAGCGTTACCCATCAGCAATGCTACTCTTCAGAAGCTTTATGGTTGCCCTTTTTGATCGCACCGAAAAATTACTACCTAGTTTAACCCCCGAGGGACTTAAAGATGAAAAGCCTCGAATGAAATCGATGAAAGTATGATTAATATTCAACATATCAGCAAGGAATTTGGGAAGCTCAAAGCATTAAATGATATCAACGTAACGTTGGAGGGCGGTGAATGCATAGCGTTAATTGGTCCAAATGGAAGTGGGAAGACTACCCTGATCAAAACAATATTAGGTATGGTGGTTCCAAGTGCTGGTCAAATTTTATTTGATGGGCAGAGCATCGAGCAAAAATGGATTTATCGAAATGAGATTGGTTATATGCCACAAATAGGGCAATATCCCGAAAATATGACCATCGCTCAGGTATTGGATATGATGAAAGATATCCGCAAAATGCCAGAGAATAAATTGGATTTAGAGCTATATCATGCGTTTAATCTACCAGCATTGCTCAGTAAACGTATGGGTACGCTATCCGGAGGAACAAGACAGAAAGTAAGTGCTTGTTTAGCCTTTATGTTCTCACCAAAAGCCCTAATTCTGGATGAACCAACGGCAGGACTGGATCCACTCTCAACGGAGATTTTGAAAGATAAAATTCAGCGAGAAAAAGAAAAAAACAAACTAATCATTATTAGTTCACATGTACTCAGCGATTTGGATGATATGGTTTCTCAAATTGTCTATCTACAAGATGGTAAGTTAATCTTCCATAAAACATTACAACAGCTGAAAGAAGATACAGGAACGCAAAAACTATCTAAAGCGATAGCGCATGTAATGTCATTGCCAAACCAACCTAACGAAGGAGCTGTTCATGAATAAAATTATACGATACGTTTTTGTTGACCTCTTGAGAAATAAGACTATTCTGTTCTATACGCTACTATTGCTTGGTCTTTCCGTTAGTGTATACAGCATGGAGGATAATTACGAAAAAGGCTTAGTGAGCTTATTGAATATTGTGTTGTTTGTCGTTCCATTAGTCAGCATTGTTTTTACGAGTATATACTTATACAATAGTGCAGAGTTTATCAATTTACTCGTCAGTCAACCCTTGAAACGATCACATATTTGGCTGAGCATATTTGTCGGATTAGCCGGAGCCTTATGCTTATCATTTTTTGTTGGTGTTGGTATTCCGACCTTCATCTATGCATTTACAATTTCCGGAATAACCTTAATTGGTTGCGGACTCTTATTATGCCTAATCTTTGTGTCGATCGCTATGTGGACCTCCGTATTAATTCGTGATAAGTCTAAAGGAATTGGACTCGCTATTTTACTATGGTTGTATTTCGGATTACTGTTCGATGCCTTAGTCTTGTTTATGTTATTCCAATTCTCAGACTATCCAATTGAGAACCTAATGGTCGCATTATCCATGTTGAATCCGATCGATATCAGCAGAATATTAATCTTGTTGGAACTTGATCTATCAGCGATGATGGGCTATACGGGAGCGATATTTAGGGATTTCTTCGGAACAATATTAGGTATGGGAATCACATTATTTATCATGTTACTATGGTGTATTATTCCATTATGGCTATCCCTAAGATATTTTAAGAAAAAAGATTTATAAAAAACATTAAAGTGAAAAGTGATGAAAAAGTTAAGCTATTTACTGATCCTAAGTTTAAGTATAATATTGCTAGGTTCTTGTTCTAAAGATGATGCAGTTATTGAACCTGAAAATAATAAAATCCTGATTGCAAAAGCTACTTTGAGCGATAAAGGAGAGATCAGCATTCTTGGAGATAAGGAGCTGAGTATTGGATACCAAAAGGTCTATATTCAGTTTAAGAAAAACGGTCAATTGCAGAGTTCAGGGAATCTAAGTTTTTCACCAATTATGGATATGGGTACGATGACCCATGGCGCACCATCAAGTGTGCTAAAATATACTGCAACAACAAAATCATTTGAGGCCTATGTAGTCTTTACAATGTCCTCGGGAGAGTCTGGTTCTTGGGCTTTGAAGTTTCAAGTCAATGGAGAGGAAGTTAGTGTACCTGTAGTGGTTAAAGCGGCGGCAACCGGAAATGTGCCAGTAAAAACGGTAACCGCATCCAATGGCAAACGTTATGTGCTTGCTTTGGTACAACCAACAGCTCCTAAAACTGGAATGAACGAGCTTGAAGTCATGGTATTTCTTCGCGAAACTATGTTTTCATTTCCGGAACAAAATGGGTTAACATTTGATTTTAATCCGCAAATGACTTCGATGAACCATGGCTCTCCTAATAATGAGGCACCGGTAGGCTTGGGGAATGGTCGCTATAAAGGGAAAGTGAATTTCACGATGACTGGCGACTGGCGTTTGTTCTTCAACTTGAAAGAAGGAAATACTGAACTAGCCAAAGATGTCTTTCTCGACATATTATTCTAATGATTCGCTTATAGGCTAAAAGCGGAGATGGTTGTATTCTAATCAAAAAGCTCATGAAAGCGGTACGATATTTCATTGCAATAGGAGCATGCGTAATAAGTTTAAATGTTTTTAGTCAGCATCATGCTGTTCAAGATACATTGAAACATGTTCATATTGAAGAAGTCCTTGTGACCAGTCAAGTTGGGATAAATAAACAACTTGAACGTGAACAAAGAGCATCGAAGCAAGCCAATATCGATCAGCTTTTAGATAGAATATCTGGAATACAAATGATTCGAAGAGGGGCCTACGCTTGGGAACCTACCATACGAAGTTTAAATGCTGCGCAAATCAGTCTGAGCATTGATGGAATGACTATTTTCGGCGCATGTACTGACCGCATGGATCCCATCAGTTCGTATATTGAGCCTAGCAACCTGCAACAGATCAATGTCAATTTGGAGCCCTCTTTCCAGAATTATGGAGCGGGGATAGCGGGGGGGATAAATTTTAAGCTATCGACACCGGAACTGACGCCTCAACCCAAAATATCTGGAATGCTCGGTACAGGTTTTGAAACCAATGCTGAAGCGATTCAAACCTTAGCGTCCCTGCAGTATAGCACGGATCGTTTTGGAATTTTAGTGAACGGAATATTTAGAAAAGCACAAGAATATCGTGCTGCAAATTTGGAAAAAATTCAACACTCTCAATTTCAAAAATGGAATGGATCAATCGGATTTCGATATAAAATAAACGATAGAAACGAACTGTCGGCACAGTATCTTGCCGATTATGGACAAAACATAGGGTATCCTGCGCTTACCATGGACGTTGCCTATGCGAATGCAAATATCGCATCGATAAGTCATCTCTATAAACTAGGCAAAACGGCGACTCAAATAAAATCTAAAATTTATTTTAATCATATCGATCATGCTATGGACGATACGAAGCGTCCCGCAGAATCGGTCGCTATGCATATGGATATGCCTGGGTTGTCTTGGACTGCTGGGTTTTATAGCGAAACCGCTGTACAGAGTGGTATACATGCTTGGCAAGCTCGTGTTAGTGGATATGTCAATCGCTTAACAGCAAATATGATCATGTATCCAAAGCAGGGGAGTCCAATGTTTATGTATACTATTCCTGATGCGCAACGTAGCAATTTCAGCATCGATCTTTCGGACAAGCTTGCAATTTCAGAAAAATGGGGACTTGACCTTCTAGGAAATTATAGTTTCGCGCAATCGAGTCTGTATAGCGCCGAAGGAAGAACTCAACTATCGGGTATGAAGGAAGGAAACCTAGATCGCGGAAATCACCTTTCAAATATCAGCGTCATGGGACATTTTCATCCCAGCGCACAATGGCATTGGATGGCAAAAGTAGGTTTTGCAACACGGAGCGCCAGTCTGCAAGAATATTATGGCTTTTATTTATTCAATCGACTCGATAACTACGATTACTTAGGAAATGTAGATCTAGCATCGGAAAAATCGCTTCAAGCCTCCTTGGGGACGAGTTATCAATTAGCATGGTTGAGATTAGAAGCTACAGCTTATAATTACTTCTTCAAAGACTATATTGCTGGAGCAATAAGTAATCAATTCCAGGCGATGACCATTGGTGCGTCCGGCGTAAAACAATATGCAAATCTCCCTTCTGCAAATCTTATAGGTGCTGAATTTGCAATACGATTAAAACCGCTTGAACAATTAGAGTGGATCAGCACCTTTGCTTATACGGAAGGAAAGGATAATCAAAACAATGCCTTGCCATTGATTGCTCCATTTACAAACAACAACAGCCTACTATGGCAGCATAAAGGCTGGGCAGCTCAAGTTGACTTCGCTTATTATGCAGAACAAAATAAAGTGAGTACAACAATTTACGGAGACACAAAAACACCATCCGCAACGCTATTAAACGCAGGACTCCGGAAAACATTCCAACTGAGAAAGCAACGACTAACCAGTAATATTCGAATTGAAAATATCTTTGATCGTCATTACTATAGACATCAAGATATCATGAAGATTGCAAGACCAGGAAGGAACTTTGTCGCACAGATTAACCTTTCTTTTTAAGCATTATTTCGAAAATAATTCGTTTTGTGTTTTATGTCATTTTAAAACTCGACACTACTGCTTAGCTTTAGATAATACCTTATCATACATGCTATTAAACCCAATTTTGTGATATGAAAGATGTGATTAAACGAGACGGCTCATTAGAGAAATTCCAATCCTTCAAAATCGAAGATGCTATTAAAAAGGCATTCCAAAGTGTATCCATTCCATATGACGAATCCATCATGGAAACGGTACTTGGCGAAATAAACCCATCTAACTTGGTTGATGTCGAAGATATACAGGATACCATTGAAAAGAAACTGTATGTGGGCGGCTATTTTCAAGTGATGCGTTCCTTTATGCTCTTTCGACATACGCGAAAACTACAACGTGAGCATATAGATCGCTTTGTTGATTCCAGTACCTATGTCGATAGTAGCCATGCCGTCGAGGAGTACATTTACCAGAACGACTGGCGTATTCAGGCGAATGCGAATAATTCTTTTTCGAATGCGGGACTAGTAAACAATACCGCGGGGAAGATTATTGCAAATTATTGGCTAGACAAAGTCTATAACCGGGTGGAAGGACATGCGCACCGGAATGCTGATATTCATATACACGATCTAGATTGTTTAACGGGTTACTGTGCCGGTTGGAGTCTACGTGTTTTACTAGATGAAGGATTTAATGGCGTACGTGGTCGGGTAGATAGCCGCCCGCCATCGCATTTTCGAGAAGCTTTAGGTCAGATGGCGAATTTCCTGGGGATACTCCAAAGTGAGTGGGCCGGCGCTCAAGCATTTAGTTCTTTTGATACCTACTTAGCACCCTATGTGTTTAAAGATCGATTAAGCCAGTTGGATGTTAAAAAAGCAATCCGAAGTTTTGTTTATAATCTAAACGTTCCGGCAAGATGGGGACAGTCGCCTTTTACCAATATAACGTTAGACTGGATTGTGCCCCAAGATTTACAAGACCAGATTCCGACAAAAGCAGGACTTCATCTTTTTAGAGATTTCAATAATGAGGAATTGCAGAATTTAGCCGTTGAACGCGGCGTAAAACAATTGGAAGATTTAACCTATAAGCATTTCCAAAAGGAAATGAATATGATAAATAAGGCCTATTACGAGGTGATGACCGAAGGCGACGCCAATGGTCAGCCCTTCACTTTTCCGATACCGACAGTGAATATCACGGAGGATTTTGATTGGACTGGTGAAAACGTGGATATCCTTTTTGAAAATACCGCAAAAATAGGATCTTCTTACTTCCAAAATTTTATTGGCAGTCAATATATCCTGAATGATGCTGGTGAACGCGTTGAAAATCCAGAAGCTTATAAACCTAATGCTGTGCGCAGTATGTGTTGTCGATTGCAATTAGACCTTCGAGAATTATTGAAAAGAGGAAATGGTTTATTTGGTAGTGCAGAAATGACGGGAAGTATTGGTGTCGTAACGATCAACATGGCGCGTTTAGGTTATTTGTATCGGGGAAAACCGGAACAATTATATAAACGTATTGATGAGTTAATGGAAATCGCAAAATCCACCTTGGAAAAGAAACGAAAGTTCGTACAAGAGATGTACGACAATGGACTATATCCATACACTAAACGGTATTTACCACATTTCAGGAATCATTTCTCAACGATTGGTGTCAATGGAATGAATGAAATGATTCGTAACTATACTGAAGATCAAGAAAATATCGTCACAACTTGGGGGAAGGACTTTGCTAGTCAAGTCTTAGATTATATTCGCGACAGACTTCGCGAGTACCAGGAAGAGACTGGTAATCTTTATAATTTGGAAGCAACACCTGCTGAAGGGACGACTTACAGATTTGCTAAAGAAGATAAGAAACGTTTCGAGGATATCCTACAAGCAGGACAGCACCCTCAAATATATTACACCAATAGTTCTCAACTTCCGGCAGACCAAACGGAAGATCCATTTGAAGCCCTATTATTGCAGGATGAGCTACAATGTAAATATACTGGCGGTACAGTGCTCCACTTGTATATGCGCGAAAGGATAAGTACGTCAGAAGCCTGTAAGGAATTTGTGAAAACGGTATTGACTAATTTCAAATTACCTTATATCACAGTAACTCCAGTATTTAGTATTTGTCCGAAACATGGATACCTCAACGGACAGCATGAGTATTGCCCTCAATGTGACGAAGAGATCATTAATAAACATAAATTAAATATTTCACATGAAAACTATGAATGATGACAGAACGCAGGTGTTGCAGCAACATCAGCAAGAACGTAGTAAATGTTTAGTGTATACGCGGGTTATGGGATATCATCGCCCCGTAGAAAGCTTTAACATTGGTAAACAAGGCGAGCACAAGGAGCGTACTTTATTCTGTGAACAACATGGTAAAGCCGCTGTTTGATATCACAGCCTTTAGTTTACTAGATTATCCAAACAAAGCAGCCTGCATCTTTTGGTTTGTGGGCTGCAATATGCGTTGTCAGTATTGTTATAATCCTGATATTGTTTTTGGCAAAGGGAAAATCGCTATTGCGGAAGCCGAACGCTTTCTGCAAGCTCGTCGTGGACTATTGCAAGCGGTCGTTATGAGTGGCGGCGAATGTAGTATACATCGAGATCTACTCACCTTAGCTAGGATAGCCAAAGATTTGGGGTATCTCGTGAAGATCGATACCAATGGGGCGAGTCCAAAAAACTTGCAAATGCTAATAAATGAAGGTCTCGTTGACTATGTTGCCTTAGACTTCAAAACTTTAGCGCCAAATTTTCAGGAAGTAACAGGTGTGTCAACTTTTGCTTCGTTTGAGACGTCCTTCGCAATTCTGCAATCTGCCGATATCCCTTTCGAAGTGCGAACGACTGTACATTCTGAATTACTCAAGAAGGACGATATTCTGCAAATGATCGATTTTCTTGTTCAAAAAGAATACAAAGGCACCTATTATTTACAACTTGCGTTAAACGATGTGAAAACGCTCGTCGAACTCCCACGTTCGGAATACACCAGCTCCAATCTTGCATTCGAATCCACAGCGATTCCTGTCGTTGTGCGAGCTTAGGAAGCTTTGATTTAATGTTCATATAAAAATCTTCACGAAGGCTCGACTTTGGCTTAGAGCATGTTCGTAGCTTATTCGATCAAAACCACAATTCATGGGTTAAGGTATGCTTAAAGTACGCTTGAGCTAGGCTTAAGCTGTAGCTTAAACTGTGGAAATTGAACATCTTATATGTATGATAGATAAACACCGATTCCTGTTCTCAATATTATTTCTTTGTTAAAACACTTATTATTTAGAATGATTATAAATAACATTCATTATCTTTTTAGCGAATTTTATTAGGTATTAAGAAATTGTGTTGATTCGTGCGAAATGATTGTTAGGAGTAAGATTTTAGAATTGGATAAGTGTTTATTCGAGCAGGAGGTGCTTGATATTTATATTCCAGAGAATCCGGTGGTTGAATGTAGAACAGCGATTGATAATGATCATGTTCATATGGAAAATTTCCAGTTAGCAACATCTGGTATGTTTATTCTACAGGCGAAGATGAATTTTTCAAAGCCTGTGCATTTCCAAACGGAAATAGAAGGTGATGCGGTGATGAGCCAATTTATATTTTACGGTCCTTGTAGCAAGGTCAATCCCCGCGAGGTGAGTAGGCACAACATTCGATTTATCCCTTCATTTAATTCCACGCTCGAAATTCAACACGGAATAGATTATCATTTCTTTATTGCCGTTTTATCCAAGGAATATTTCTTAAGTCTTGTCAAGCGCGATTCACTATTGCTTCAAGAGTTTATTGAACAACTCAATCTAGGGCATCAAACCTCCTATATGCAGAAAGACTGTACTGCAACATTCGAAATGCAACAAACGATTGTTGAGTTAGTCGAGTCGAAGAAAATAGGGGAGATTCGTCGTTTACATTTAGAGTCTTGTATTTTAGCTTTATTGATGTATCAATTTGAACAGTATTTGGAATTTCGAAGTGATTCCGGTCTTTCATTTTCTAATGAGGATATCTTAAGGCTAGAGCAGGCTCGAATAATCCTCGAGAACAGGATTGCAAATCCCCCAACTCAAAGAGAACTAGCCTCGGAGCTGCTCACGAGTGAGAGTAAATTGCGGAAAGATTTTCGCCGATACTACTCCATTACCATTAACAATTACCTGATGCAGGTTCGAATGAAAAAGGCAAAATCATATTTGTTAGACGAGCGTTTGCCAATTTATGAAGTGGCGGCATTGACGGGCTACAGCCATCAAAACAACTTTACCAATGCCTTTAAGCGATATTATGGCGTGCCGCCCATAGAACTTAAGAATTAAGCAATAGTATTGCCCGCCAGCTTAGTCGAATGCACTATATTGAAAAGTCAGAAAGGTCGTCTTGTCCATCGATGTGGGATACTCAGGAGCGCCCTTATAGATGCTTATCATTTTTAATTTGTAATGCTTTCCTTTTGATGTTTGTAGGAAAAATGTTTTTCCTCGAATGGGTTCCACGACATGTGTTTGCACATCAAACATATACCATCCATTGTCGTAGCTTGCAATATTTCCACTTTCGCTTTCATCGTATGTTATCGACGGTTTTTGCTGAATAGTCGCGTAATCTGCAGTCATTACTTTCATCCAGGTACCAGCCTTACTGTTGCTACTAATTACTGTGTTTGCGATGCCACCAAATGCGATATCCCAATTGCTCCCTGCGGATACGGTTTGTTGACTCTCTAAGTTAAAATAGATAGGACTGGCAATCCCGGTTGGTTGACCAGATGTAACCTCACCATTATTTAGATCGCGGATATAAATATCCTTTAGTTCCTTTGGAGTTGGCTTCGTCTCTTCATTTTTCGAACAACTGCAAAATATGCACTGATCAATAGAGTGAGGAATATGAGTTTGTTATAAGTATTCATGGTTTAACTTTTTTTAGAAGAGTAGTCTTGTAGTTTTAATTTGCTGTCGTATTGCTGTTTTATATGGAGCAGCCCCTTGCGTTAATTCTCAACAATCCTTTGTGAACAAGCTAGGATATGTCAAGAAGTAATACATAGGCTGCTCCTTATAATTAAATGCTTTAGAATGAAAATTTCATAAACATTCCATAAGTTCTTACGGGTAGCATTGCGGCGTACTCAAAGGATCCACCATTTCTATTGTTGTAAGATCCATCTGGATTTAAATTGTAAGGAAGGCTCTTATAGAGATACCCTAAATTTCTACCTACAATTCCTATCTGTGCCGATTCTGCGCGGAACCATCGTTTTGCCAATGTATTTGGTACAGCATATCCAATATTGATCTCTCGAATGGCGATATAACTATTTTCAAAGATCGAACGCTCACGTACACCTGCACGTTCGTGGAAGCCTGCATAATACTCACTGGCAGCAAGGGGTTGCAAAAGATATTCTCCATTATTATCCTTTCCAATCAGTTCTTGAGCTGCTTGAAAACTAAGACCGGAGACGTCTTTTCCGTACAAACGAATATGTTCATCGAATACTCCGGTTGGGATAATACCGTCAAAACTGGATTTATAAATTGTTTGTTGTTTTCCTGTTTCTGGATCGATTTGTTGTACAGGCATTTTTCGTTCTATTCCGCCGAACGATTCTGAACGCCCAAATCGGGTATCTGATAAAACTGCTCGCTGATATAGTAGGGCATGTGTTCCAGAATAAATATCGCCGCCGACTTTGAAATCGAATAATGCGCCAACCTGTAGGTTCTTAAAGGTAAATTTATTCTCAAATCCAGCAATCCATTTGGCTGTACTGTTACCAATCTCTTTCGCGGTACCCGAAGGAACATATTCCATATGTGAGTTTAATAAGTATTGTCCTTGGCTATTTGTTTTGGCAGCATAGCCGGATAATAAAGTCCCGAAATTACCATTGACACTTCCAACGAGACTAACGTCGTCTTGGCTGCCTAATTGGGTTAAGCTATTAATAGAAGAGCTATTTATCTCCAGGAATTTATTGCGATTTGCGACAAAGTTAATGCTACTGGTCCATTGGAAGCTATTAGTTCTAAATGGTACAGCGGTTAGCTGTAGCTCCCAACCTCGGTTTCGAACTTTCGCATGTACATCACGAAGGGGCTGATTGAATTTCTCCAATGGGCTCACGATATCGTATAAGTAGTTGTCGATCGTACGATTATACCATGTTAAGTGTAAAGCTAGTCTATTTGTGAACCAGCTAAAATCGGTTCCAAGTTCTACTTCTTTCGCGTATTCATAAGAGAATCCAGTTTGGTAATTTCTGAGACCCCAAGATCCTGAATTGGTATAGTATGGTTTGTATACTGTTTTTAGTCCAGGGTAGGGAAGTTCCAAATCGTCAGTTACTGCAGATTGGTAGTGGAATAGACCAGTTACATTACCACTATGACCGTAGTTTGCTCTAATCTTCGCAAAGTCCAATGCTTTCTCTGGGAGATTTAACCAATTTCTTAGGGTCGAAGTATAAAGGTATGCGAATCCAATGGAGGGATAAATTTGGGTGATTTTGCCTAACTTATCTAAGTTACTTAAGGTATTGACATGGTCTAATCGTGTTCCAGCATTAATAAACAGATTTTGACCGTATTGATAGTTTAGCATCAGATGCGCACCATGAATATGCTTACTGTTCGCGTGCTTCACACTAAACTGAGACGCCAGTTGGTAGGCATTTGTATTTAGGAATTGTTCAATGACTTCGCGCTCGGCGCCAATTTTGAGTCGATATGGGTTGGACGATGTTGGGAGGTATGAAAATCCCTTAATGCCGCCTTCTGTTTGCCAGTAGTCATAGCCTAAGGTCGCTTGGAACTGTTGATTAGCAAAACTTCTATGGTAATCGAGCTCTGCTTTCGCCATCCAATCAATGCTATATTCCTTGGCGCTATTATTATAAGCCCTTTCTTGATGATAGAAGCTTTCATTACCCAGCATACGTTCAAAATAGCCACTAGCGTTTTCACGTGTACGAATCCCGTAGTCAGCATAATTTGCGGAAATTTTGAAATCTAGTTCGGGTAAGATATTCCAGTTTCCTTTCGCAAATAAACGAATGCTTTCAGCTGTTTTTTTGGCTTGCTGTCCATATAAATACCAGGCAGTTTCACTTTCCAAAGGATCGTTCGTGCTGGCAGCAGCAAAATCGATGGGATATTCAATAAAAGTTCTTCCCAGTGATGCAAATTTTTGAGCACCAATACTAGGCGCATTTCTCGAAATACTTTGATTGTATATCGCACCGATTTCTGTTTGAAATTTATTCGTCCAAGTTTGAAAACCCTTAAACATCAAATTGTGCTTATCGAGCGTGTTTCGCTTGTAAGTCCCCTTATTGTAATCCGCACCGTAGCATAAGCGCAATTTGTTTTTCCCTTTAAAATAATTAATCGCAATTTGACCAATTTGTGCATTCGACTGCTCAAAGGAGTCGTAATAATTGTCGCTTGCAGTCGATAGCCAGGCTAAACGTGGATCATTGATTTGTTGGATGTCGTTCTGGCTAAGTAAGGACGGCATTCCATATACCTGCCCGTAGCTCCCACCAATGTTAGCATCAATAGATAACCCAGGTTTCATTTTGTTGCCTTTGGTATTAATCTCAATTACGCCATTCATCCCTCTAGATCCGTACTTCTGAGCGGCTGCCGCACTTTTTAACACTTGAATATTCTCGATGTCATAGACATTAAGTTCTTTCAATGTATTTCCCCAGTCTTGTCCTCCATACTGATTGGCCCCTGAAGTTTCGTTTTCTATAGGCATCCCGTCTAAGATAAATAAAGGCTGGTTGCCACCTACTAGTGACTTCATGCCACGGATAACCATGCCGCTGCCGGATGTAACACCCCCAGCAGTCGCATTCATCTGTAAGCCGGGTACACGACCGCGTAAGCTATTGATGGGGTTCGCCTCGAAAGAATTGACTAATTCCGAGCCTTCGATCATATTTGTTTCGTAGACATTATCATAGTTTTGATGGGCCAGGACATAGACTTCGAAGATTTTTTCTGACGATTTTGCGAGCTCGATTCGTACCGTCTCTTTCTTCTCTAGCCAAATTTTTTTCTTCTCGAAGCCTGCCTTCTTGAAGATTAAACTACATGGTATCTGTCGAACCGTAATTTGAAACCAACCTTTATTGTTGCTAATTCCCAGAACCTGATTACTTTCGCTCAGAATCTGTACCTGGCTTAATGGGTCGGCGTTCTCGTTCGTGACCCTTCCATGTATGTTTTCTTGTGCCCAGACCGTCTGAATCAGTAAAACCAGAAATAAGGGAATAATAGTAATATGTTTTTTTGTTCTCATGATGGTGTTATTCGCTGTATAAGAAATGCCTTTCTGACTTATTCAGTCCGTGATTGCTACTTGAAGTTGGGATATCATAACGGAGATGATCGTATCGATAGGTAATATCCTCAACCATTGGTTTCTCCACACTATTGCTGATATTGCTAGCATTTTGATAAATTCTCATCAGATTTTTACCCGTATGTAAACTCGATATCTCTTTGAAAACCTGTGCAAGCGGATAAATCAATAAAATAGGCAACAGCTGTTTTTCATTGTGTATATAAGGACTTGCGTATTGATCATAGCGAAATTCATAACCAATTTTTTTGGGTAATAAGTTCGCTTGCAATACTTCTCCTTTGGTATTTAAAAGCAAATTCAATGTGTCAATTTGTGTTGGCTTTGGACCAGGGACGACGGTACGTGTCGTTTGTATAATTTGTATTTGATTTGGGAGGTAGTTTAATACCGTATTGCTCAATTCTGGTCCTTTTACTTCAATTAGTCGGTCCTGTTGATCATAGATAACCTCGTAATTATTAAACTTTGTCAGCTTTGCAGTTCCATTCGCGTATTGAAGATTAAATAGATCGTTACCATTGTAGACGACTTGTTTCAATCGCTTTTGATCATCGTAACTGTATTTTTCATACAGTTCACCATTTTTTGATCGCACTTCCTGCAGTCTGAAATTTTCTGCAATTTGCAGACGATCTTCCTGTTTGAAAGTGATTTGCTTATTGCAAGAACTAAATAGGCTTAATGCAAATACAGCTACCGCTAAGCCTGAATATATTTTATTGCTCATGATTACTCTTCTCTGTAATTAATTTTTAATTGTTCAAAACCGGCGTTTAGGCGGTCGTACATGGACATGTCAATCGGAAAGCCCAGATTGTTGTAAAGGATATGGAAGTCGTCAAACATACGCTTTGTGCCATCGGTTTTACTAGTGACGGCGAGCTGAATAGAGTCTTTTAGGTTGCTTCGATTCAATAGTTTAAGATGGTCCATTATATCTATGGTATTCCCTGATCCCATATGTCCAGCTCCTGACCATCCTATTTTTTTACCAGCAATAGCGAATGCTAATTCACCCCCCGGCACCGTGAGCAATTTGTTCTCACGTGTTGGCCAGTCGTAAATCTGATTCGGAATCGGTTTAGCAATGGAATTAAAATCTTTCGCTTGGATGACTCTAACTTTATACCCTCGCGTATTATAGGTGCTCAAAGAATCAGGTAGATTACTTTGATTTGCCTGATCATAATGCGCAACTGCAATCAGTTGTAATTGACTGGCATTTGCTTGTCGCTCACCACGATAAATACGTGTAACTTGATATTGATTGTTATATTCAAATCTGTATTTTATCATGTACAGGTTTTCGAGATCTAAAACGTAGTCTATTACGGTTTGCTTTTTCTTAACGGTTTGGTATTCAGCTTCGCTTTCTTTCTGGCAAGAAACCATGCCTAATTGTAGCAAGATGAAGGTTAAGTAGGCGATCTGTTGTACGTTTGATTTTACAAACGCCAGAAGTTTATATTGTTTATTTCGCGTTTTCATAAGCTTTTTTGAAATTTGGTACACCGTATCCTAATTTGTTGTCTGGTTTTGATCCTTGGCTTGCACTACGAATCAGTAAGTCTTTGATTTCAGCGCTTGTTTTGTTAGGGAACGCTTCCCAAAGACAAGCAACTAGTCCGGCAAGGATGGGTGGACTATACGCCGTATTATAGGAATCTCCCCAGCCATAAATTATAGGGATCTCTTGTGCGATTACGGCGAATTCTGGTTTAATTCTGCCATCTGCTGTAGGCTTATCCAATATTGACCATAGTGGTTCATTATTTCTATTGGCATTCCCAACTGTTAAGATGTTTTTGGCATCCTCAGGAGGTATAACAAAGGTTATTCCCGCGGAGCGTTGCGGAAACATTTGAACCGTAAGGATTCCTTTTGTAAAGGCTAAATCGGCAACTTGGCTGCTAATGGATCGACCATCACTATGTTCCTCGGTAATATCGAACTGAGGTTGATCAAACTTTACTCCGAACATACAAGAAGAACTAATAATATCTACACCAAGGCTATCAGCGCGTTCGACAGATGCAACCCAACTGGTTTCAAAAAAGGGCTCCTGCGTTCCTCCTCGATCCGTTCTGGTTAAGATATATTCGGCTTTTGGTGCCAGACCTACAAAGTTCTTGGGATCAATCGCAGCGAACATAGCGAGCATATTATTCCCATTGGTTGTTGTGGTGCTGATATCATCGCGATTATAGAGTAAATCGAATTGATCGATGATGCGGTTCTCGGCAATAAGATGTGCTATTTCTGGTTTTTCTGCGATATAACCAAAGCCCTCACTCAGGATGGCAATTGTTTTACCATTGCCATAGAATTTATTCGCGTGTAATTCCTGTGCTTGATATCGCTCTAGAAGACGATACGTTTTTCCATAATTGACAGCATTCACTTTCAGCGTGTCAAGCATTTTTATGGATCCCTTCGGAACGATATTGTTTTCCTTTTTTATCGGTGGGACTACTGGCTCTTGATAGGGTATATGTACACCAATTTGTTTGACCGATTTAACAAATGCTAAAGATTGAATAGTTTTTAGATCTTCATGCTGCTCCGGTAAGTGTATGGTCACATAATTAAGCCATTTTGAGCGATTTAAAAGTTTCCCTTTGCTCACTTTCAGGACCTCTTGGATATATTTATCGTTTACTGGTAAATCTGTGGAGTCAATCTTAATGGCTTGTGCTTTACGGCGTGCAATCGCCTTTTCGGTTAAAAATTTGGCAGGCTCTTGTAAGCTGAAGCTGCTGTTGTTTTTATCTTTGAAGTATACAATAATCGTTTCTTTGTATTCAGCTTGCATTGGCACTTGCTTATCGTAAGAACCAAAGGGAGAAAGCTCTTTACGACAGCCAATAACTAGGCTCGTGAGGCACAGTCCAAATAGGACGCCCTTTGTTTTTTTGAATTTCATATGCTTGGTTTGTTAATATTCGATTAATGAAATCGCTGTCCTTTTTCTATGTATTGATAGCGGAAACTGAAGTAATCCATCCGAGAGCTCATTGAATCATAGGTTTCTCCTTTCATACTCGGCATGTCTCTGTAGAAACTAAAGATTTGTAGTTTGACAAAGCCTTTTCCGTCGGCAGTTTGGATAAACAATGTTTTCTCGGGATAGATGATGTAGAAATTGTTGTCGTCTAAAAAATACCAGGTTGTGCCCCCGCTACGATAACCAAGCGCATAATCCTCTCGACCATTGTCTTGTTTTAATTCGCTTAGATTTGGGATTTCTTTGACGTTTTGATAGGCCGTATGGATGATAATTCCTTTGCCGTTTCCTGAACGAACCGGATTGGACATGTTACCGCCATTGATTTTCAATTGGGCGTTATCAAACCGGATGTCCCAATTGTCACCTGTTGGTTTGCTAACGACTTCGCCAGTACTGAACTTGAAGAAAGGTCTTGTTTTATAGTCTGCAAGGAGATTAAGGACGACTTTTTCCTCTTGTACCGGGAGATCAGGGACTATAGGCTTTTCCTCTTTCTCGCATGCGCTAAAAAGAAGTAGACAACATAGGCTGGCCGTAGATAGCCTTTTGATGTAAGAATAATTCATTGTGTATGCTATTTGTATTAAATCTAATTCATAGCAAAATTACCGGTAGTGAAAATACTTCTACCTATTCATAATGTCATTTAGGTTATGCGTAATGATATATTGTCTTGAGAAACTTAAAAAGCGCATCTTTTACTTATGCAAACGCAATTCCAATCGAATTTTTAGGGTTGATGATAGTAAGAATTACATATCATTAGAAGCCATTAAAGCAAAAAAGATAGTAGACTAAGTTCTTACATGTTGAACGTATGATTGAATACTTCATCACGCTGATTATACTTAATCAGTAATTTATTATTATTCTACAAAGGATGAGTTTTATTTAGTAGGTATTGCTATCGGTTCAATTTGATGAGATTGTAACATTAGGTAAGTTTTTGCTGTCGATAAGAGAATTTTAAAACTATTCGGCAAGTTTGTCTGTTTTACCTGAAAAAACTAAGTTGTCCGGCAAGATATAGCTATCTTGCGAGACATTTATTACTACCTATAGAACACAAATGAATCCTCAGTGTACTCCAATCAACGAGTCTGAGCGTATAGATATGCTCTATTCTTTTGGCTTGATGGGGCTTGGCAAGATGCCAGAGCTCGATGTTTTTGCCGAACTTGCATGTCAGCTCACTGGCTGTGCTTCCTCTATTATTGCTATAATGGAAGAAGAAACTCAACGTATTCAAAGTTGTTTTGGTCTCGAATTAGACACCGTTGAACGGAAAAATACCGTTTGTCAATATACTATGTTGAGCGATAAACCGCTCATGATTGAAGATACCTACCTTGATCCTCGTACAACTGATAATCCATTAATTCGTGCTGGTGAGATTCGCTTTTATGCAGGGGTACCCTTACTAGATCATAGAGGTCTCGCATTAGGGACGCTATGTGTAATCGATTATGAAGTAAAGCGTATCAACGAAGACCAGTTAGAGTCTTTGTCTAAACTTGCTGAAGCAGTAGTATCTGTTTTATTAGCGAAGCGTAAAGTTGCGCAGGCGGGCTATTTCAAGGATATACTATCTGTTACGCAGAATATGATTTGCGTATTGGATGATAATTTTCTGATTAAGGAAGTGAATCCTGCATTTGCAGAACTGATGAACTTCTCCACACGTGAAGCTGTTGGCCAATCTTTCATCGAAATATTACAAGCAAAAGAATCACTTGCCGATGCGATTAGATCGGCTATTTCAACAGGAAAAGCCACACAGATTCAGACGCAGACAGAAACGCATTTAGACGAAGCGTTTATCAATTGGAATTTCAAATATAATCCCAACAACAAGGAGGTTTTTGCTTTCGGAAGGGATATAAGTAAAGAAAATGCGGAAAAAATCAAGCTCCTAGTATCTGAGCGTAAGTTTAGGAACTTTTTTGAGAATGGTTTAGGCTTAATGAGCATGCATGACTTAGACGGTAGGATTCTCCGTGTCAATGAAATGGGTAGGAAAGTTTTGGGCTATTCGGCAGAAGAGGTTGAAAAATTAAATCTCGTTGATATGTTACCGAACGATAAGAAGACTTTGTTTAAGCCTTATTTGGAGCGCATTAAACAAAAGGGGGAAGATCGCGGTATGATGATTCTCAAACATAAGAATGGAGAATGGATTTACTGGCTATATAATAACAGCTTGGAAACCGATCTTGATGGAAACGCTTATGTGGTTAGTTCTGCATTGGATATGACCGATCGGATTAAATTGGAAGAGGATCTTCAACATACCAAGCAAATTTTAGAACAGAGTAGTCAGGTCGCTCAAGTTGGAGGTTGGGAAGTCGATTTGGCGAAGAATAAGATCTATTGGTCTGGACCGACAAGAGATATTCATGGAGTATCATTGGATTTCGTTCCAACCTTGGAAAATGCATTTACGTTCTTTGATCAGAAAGATGGCGAAAAGCTCAACAAATTGTTTAATCGTGCGGTAGAATTAGGGGAGAGTTATGATCTGGAAACGACTTTAATAAAGCAAAGTGGCGAATCCTTATGGATTCGTATTAAAGGCGTTCCTGAATTCATTGATGGTACTTGTACACGTGTTTTCGGAATTATTCAAGACATCGATCAAGCCAAGGGGACCTTTATTGAGTTAGAACGTAAAGAAGCGATGTTGCAAACATTCGTCGATTATGTGCCTGCATCGGTTGCTATGTTTGATCAAAATCTAGATTATCTGACGATCAGTAAGCAATGGAAGGAAGAGTTTAATTTTGTTAGCAATCATGAAGTTCGTAGAAACCTTTATGATGTCTTTCCTAATATTCCCGAAAACCGAAAAGAGATCTATAGAAAAGCTTTAGAAGGAATATCGTATAAAAATACAGATGAGTTAGTTACTAGAGACGAAGTCGAAGGTGTTCAACATTATAATTGGGAAGTACGTCCGTGGAGATTACATGATGGCGTGATCGGCGGTATCATTATATTTTCGCAGAATATTTCTGATCAGGTCGCTCAAAATGAAGAGTTGAAAAATGCAAAGAAACTTGCTGATATTGGTAGTAAAGCAAAATCAGAGTTTCTCGCCAATATGAGTCATGAAATTCGAACTCCACTCAATGGTGTTATTGGTTTTTCGGATTTACTATTGAAAACACCATTAAATGATTTGCAAAAGCAATATCTGCGCTACGTTAATGAATCTGGAAATAATCTCTTGGCCATTATCAACGATATCCTCGACTTTTCGAAAATTGAATCGGGTAAGTTAGAGTTTTATGCTGATCAATACAATCCGTATGAACTGGTGAACCAGGTCATTCATGTCATCTTATATCAAGCACAAAACAAAGGCATCGAGTTACTCTTAAATATTGAACAAGGCCTTCCAGACTATATACACATTGATGACTCGCGAATAAAACAGGTTTTAATCAATCTCTTATCCAATGCGGTGAAATTCACAGAAACTGGAGAGATTGAACTTCAAGTAATACGCACCAATATTGAAGAAGATAAAGTTAATCTTCGTTTTTCAGTTAGGGATACAGGGATCGGTATTCCTGAAGAGAAGCAACAACGTATCTTCGACGCCTTTATGCAAGAGGACAGTTCGGTGAGCAAGCGTTTTGGTGGTACTGGACTTGGGTTAACGATTTCAAACAATATTCTGCGTTATATGGGTAGTGAGCTTTCGCTCGTAAGTAAGGTCGGTGAGGGGTCTACATTCTATTTTGATATTGAAGTTCCATATGAGTATATGGAAGTTGAAAATGACGACTTATCGGTCGAGAATGTCCTTATCGTCGATGATAACTCAAACAACAGAGTTATTCTGGAGCATATGTTGGCCTATAAAGGCGTAAAAACAACTTCTGTTGGAAATGGTTTTGAAGCAATTCAGCTTTATCTCGATGGGGCTCGTTTCGACGCAATTTTAATGGATTATCGTATGCCTATCCTCAATGGATTAGAAACTATTGTAAAGATTAAAGAGTTCTTGATTCAACAGGAAGAATCGGTTCCATTGTTAGTATCGCACTGTTCTTCGGAGGATCAGGAATATATGATGCAATTTCGTCAAGAGCATAATTCATATTGCATTACCAAGCCAATTATTTCAGAGGAACTTTATCGCATTTTAAGGCGAAATCCGAATAACGTGCCCACAATCGTGTCTGATGAGGATATTCATCTGAAGTCCTTAGATACAGCATTCTCTGTTTTGGTAGCGGATGATAATCCGGTCAACATGGCTTTGAACCTTCGTCTTGTCGAAGGGGTTTTACCACATTGTGAAACAAGCAGTGTAGAAAATGGAGTATTGGCGGTTGAGGCTTGCGAAAACGGCAAATTCGACTTGATTTTAATGGATATTCAAATGCCATTAATGGATGGGATTGAGGCGACACAAAAGATCCGGACTTTGGCGGGCTATGAGCACGTGCCGATAATCGGTATCACTGCAGGAAATGTGATTGGAGAAAAAGAGAAGTGCTTAGAAGTTGGTATGTCTGATTTCTTAACGAAGCCGATTAAGGCTGGAGAGTTCAAGGCGCTGGTAACTAAGGCTATGCAGTCACTGGACTCGGATTTAGTGAAAGATGTTCAGATAGAGCGTCATTTTGATGAGCGAATCATGGATGAGTCGACGGACAATGACGCCGATTTTAAACAAGAATTCGTAGGTATCGTTTTGACCGAGTTAGAACTTCAAAAGGAGCGTTTAGCACTAGCGAAGTTGGAAGTCGATGTTCCTCAGGTAAAGAAGCTTCTACATAAACTTCGGGGGACCTCAAGTACCGCAGGGCTTATTTTGTTAAATGAGTATGCCACAGATTTGGAGAGAAAATTCGTTGATGGCAATCTGCCATTTGATGATATCAATAAGATTATTGTAGAAATCGAATTATTACAGAAACTATTAATAAAGATAAAAGCGTAAATCATGGTTGTGTTATTAGCTGAAGACGATGAATTAATTCTTAAAACAGTTGAGCATAAGCTCAAAAAAGAGGGATTCGAGGTAATTTTAACTAGAAACGGGCAGGAAGCCATTGAGTTGATTAAAACAAAGGAGATACATTTGATTATCAGTGATATCATGATGCCCTTTGCTTCTGGAATCGAAATTCTAGCTGTTGTAAAGCAGTTGGAGCGTCCGATTCCTATTATCATGCTCTCGAGCATGGGACAAGAAGAGATTGTTGTCGAAGCGTTCGAATTGGGGGCTTCTGACTATATGATCAAGCCATTTAGTCCAAACGAATTAGTCTTACGAATTAATAAATTGGTCAACAGACATTAGTATTTTGATGGAACCCGTGCTTACCCTTCATGAACTGATGATTGGAATCTTGGCGATCTTGATCCTAGTCTTTTTGTTTATTATCGCACTTTTAATCTTCAGTTTTCGAGAATACCGAATTGTCGAAAATAGACAAGTATGGAAAGAAAAGATTGAAGAGTATCTGAGTCGAGTTATTATAGAAGGTACAGCAGACCAGATTGATGTCGATTCTGATATTGAGCAATACTTGAGGTATCGTGCATTTCGTCGCTATTTCTTAAATCGACTTGTAGAGTCCGAACGGAAGTTTAAAGGCATTGCTGCGGATGTTTTACAACAAGTATTTTATACGTATAAATTGGACCAAGAAGCCTACACGCTGCTAAGAAGTAGGAGACCTTATCTAATTGCACGAGGGATTCAAGTGTTGAAAATTATGAAGGTTGCGGCAGCCTTGCCAGAGATTAAAACTAAAATAAAAGATAAGCATATTCGTATTCGGCAGGAAGCTCAGTATGCTATCGTGTATTTTGAGGGATTCGATGGATTGGCTTTTTTAGATCAAATCAAAACGGTTCTTTCCGATTGGCAGCAATTGCGTATTCTTACTTTCATCAACATCTTGCCAAAAGACGCTAATCCGCGTTTAATTACTTGGTTGAATAGTGAGAATCCTTCTGTGGTAGTATTTGCATTAAGACTTATACAAAAGTTTAAAGTCTTGGAGTTACATAAGAAGTTGATACCTCTATTGTCACATGCTGATAATGCCGTTTCACTGGAATCGATTCGTACAATGTTTGTGCTCGACGTCTACGATACAGCTGATTGCTTGGTGGCTCAGTACCCTAGTCTTGGCATGCCACAGCAATGGGAGATTATCAAGGGTTTAGGATATACGAGAGCTAAGGATCAAATTGACTTCTTGAAACTTGAATTTACAAATCACCCAACTGCAAAAGGTAAGGAAAGTATTGCTAATTCATTAGTTTCTTTAGGCGAGCTTAACTATTTGATTAATTTGAAATTAACATACAATGATCAGGATAAGAATTGGAAGATCATAACACATGTTTTGGATAATAGATAATGAACGAAGTTACTAAGATTATATACGAAATTATTATCTGGTTATTCCTCATGTACTCCATGGGGATATTTAGTGTATATACCTGGATAGCAATCTATTCTTATGGTGCTGTGGTTCGCTATAAATACGGCAATATTTATACAGATTATGCATTAATCGCAACCAATCCTGTCGCGCCCAGTTTTAGTTTAATAGCTCCAGCTTACAACGAGGGGAAAACCATTGTTGAGAACGTTCGTTCTTTATTGTCGATCTATTATAATAAGCTTGAGATTATCATTGTGAATGATGGTTCTAAAGACGATTCGATTGACCGACTGGTGGAAGCCTATCAGTTGGAGAAAGTATCTTTTGTTGTACACGGTAATCTGAAGACTAAAGAAATAATTCAGGTATATAAGAGTAAAAATCCAGCTTTCAAGAAGTTAATCGTTGTTGATAAACAAAACGGGGGTAAGGCGGATGCCCTAAACGTAGGGATTAATATTTCCAAGAGTGATTACATCGTATGTATCGATGTCGACTGTATAATTGATCAGGAAGCTATACTAAAACTTGCTAAGCCTTTTATGGAGCAGGAAGATAAGCGTCTGATTGCTTGTGGCGGAGTTATTCGCTTAGCCAATAACTGTCAGATTGAGAATGGTAAGGTTGTAAAAGTCAATTTACCAAAGTCTCTCTTAGGAAGGAGTCAAGCTTTAGAGTACATACGTGCTTTTTTGTTGGGTAGGATGGCTTGGTCAAGAGCGAGTGGATTAATTTTGATTTCAGGTGCTTTTGGAGCCTTTGACAAGGAGATTGTGCTAGAATGTGGGGGTTATGACCATAGTACGGTTGGGGAGGATATGGAGCTTGTTGTGCGCATGCGACGCTATATGATTGAGCAGGGCTTACCCCATCAAGTGATCAATATCCCAGACCCACTCTGTTGGACTGAGGTTCCTGAAGATAAGGAAGTCTTGAAAAAGCAAAGAAATCGTTGGATGCGTGGTACCATGGAGACGCTGTGGACACATCGCAAACTTATGTTTAACCCGAAATATGGTAAACTAGGTATGGTTAGTCTACCATATTGGTTTTTCTTCGAATTTCTGGGGCCTTTCGTTGAGTTTATGGGCTATATAATATTTATTCTATTTGTGCTCTTTGGAATTATTAATTGGTCTTTTTTCTTTTCTTTATTCGCGCTCGTCGTCTTTTCAAGTATTCTATATTCCGTTTATGCGGTATGCGTAGATCTAGTGAGTCATCAAGTTTATTCAAAACGTAAAGATTTGACCCTCCTAATTTTGACTGCAGCGATAGAGCCTTTTTATTTCCATCCCTTGATTGTTCGTGCTGGAGTAGCTGGTATGGTCGATTATTTTAGGAAGAAGAACGGTTGGGGGGAAATGACTAGACAAGGTTTCTCGCAAGCTAAAGATGAGACTTTTAAAGAGAAGGCGGTGCGATATATCAATTGGCTAATGGAGCAATTTAGTCCTGTCGCTTTTGTGTTTTTATTACTAGTCTTACTCACTTCGGCTGCCGAATGGTTAATTTATGGGCAAAGCGTTCAGCAATTCAAATCTGCGACATCATTTGTTTTCTTGTTGGCGAATAATTTGTTGACATCGGCTGTCTTTGTACTGCCTCTGTTGGTACTATATAGCATCGTATCTTTCTTTAATGAAACCCTCGCGAAATGGTTTATTCGGATAATGGCAGCTATAGCACTAATTGCACAACTTGTCCTGGCATTTTATTTTATCGAATCGAAGAATCTCCTGGGAGCAGATTTATTCTTCTACAGCACGGAAGAGCTTATTAGTATTCTACGTAGTAGCAATGTGCTAAACCTCCTCAATATTTCGATGATCGTCATTGGAGTTTTGGGACTCATTTTCATTATACAATTTTTTTCCAATAAGATTAAAGGTAGCAATAGGCTCGCCTATAGTATCCTCGGTGTAGGAATACTCGCTGCTGTTTATCTTTTCTTCTTTGGATCGATCATTGGCGCAAGCAAAGATGATTTCATGCAAACTGCTGAACGAAGTAAGTTGGGGTATTTTTTAGCGAGCAACGCAAGTTTAGTTTCTGAAAATATTCAAGATGAATTGTTTCCAAGCCCTCCAGAATCGGTTTACGGTGCAATAAGTGCAGAATATCCTTTCTTAAGGGCGGAGCAAAGTAAGGACGCCTTAGGTTCATACTTTCAAAAGTCTGATCAGATACCAAACTTAGTATTAATTCTTATTGAAGGTTTAGGAAATGCTTATAGCAGTTCGAACGGATATATTGGTGACTTTACACCATTTTTAAGCCAGCTGAAAGATAGTTCTTTAGTTTGGGAAAACAATCTAAGTTCTTCAGGAAGAACTTTCTCTGTACTTCCTACGATTTTAGGATCCCTACCATTCGGGAGTTCTGGTTTTCTTGAACAAAAAGAGTACCCAGATCATTTTAATTTGTTGAATGTCTTTTCTTTAAATAATTTTAAAACGGGGTTTGTTTATGGCGGAGATGCTGGTTTTGACTATATGTCAAAATATTTGAATGCCAATGCTGTTGATCGTTTGATTGATGAATCTAGTTTCCCGGCGGGATATAAAAAGCTACCTAGCGGTAATTCTGGCGAGAGCTGGGGATATGAGGATCAGGCCGTGTTTGATCAGTTGATTGCTATTTCAACAAATCAAGCGAAACCGTATTTTCACATCGCTTTAACGCTTTCCACGCATAATCCGTTCTTAATAAATGATGATAGAAAGTTCGAAAGCATGTTTGGTGCTCAATTAGCTAAATTGAAGTTAACAAAGACCAAAGAGGCATTAGCAATGGAAAATAAGAAACAACTTGTTTCCGTGATCAACGTCGATGATGCATTGAAGACTTTCTTTACTAGGTATAAAGAGCTCGAAGATTTCAAAAACACGATATTTATTATTACAGGTGATCATGCAATGCCTGAGATTCCACTAGAGACAAAAATTGATCGCTTTCACGTTCCATTAATTATTTATTCTCCACTGTTGAAATCACATCGTAAATTCCAACACACGGTGAGTCATTTTGATATTGCGCCATCGATCCTTGCATACTATCGTGAGAACTATCAGCTAAAGACGCCAAAAACGGTTACATGGATTGGGCAAGGCTTGGATATTGGCGCTAGCAAGAAAAGCATGGGTATCCCGATGATGCAGAGTAAATCGCAATTAATCGATTTCGTTTACGGCAATGTTCACATCAACGATAATAGAAGCTTCAGATTGAACGATAAACTGGTCGAGGAGCCAATGGGTTCCGCCGATGCCGATCAAGCAACGAAAACGCGCTTTGATGCCTTCCGCGACTTAAATAGAGGTTTTATCAAGTCAAATAAGCTGGTGCCCGACAGTACCTATCAGCAGTTTCTTAAATAAGCGATAATTAGAATCGTCGTCTGTAACCTACTGTAATATCAATTTGATTGTCTTTGACCTCCGGTTGATATTCTACATTGTAATACGTTCCAGAAATAGAAAATAGGTTTTTCTCTTTGACAGAAAGATTATATTCTAGACCTGATTTAAATGTTTTCAATTTATAAGTATTGCCAATAAGTAGGTTCTCGCGATTCTCTTCAGGGCTAATGCCTGTCCCTACGATTAGTCCAAAGTAATCATCGGCACCTTTGGTATAATAGCGAACAGTTCCTGCGTAAGAATGAGAGATATTATCTTCTCCAGGAGTTAAGTAGGTACGTAAGTTAAACCATAAATTCTTGTAGTACTTACCAACCGAAGCAGTATACATCCATACATTTTCAGAGAATTTCAGTTGTCGATATCCAATTTCAGCTTCAAAACTTGCCGGAAGGTTGGCATAAAGCGAAGCGCCTGTTCTGAATTTTGGAAACAGACCAGAGCTGTTTGAATAGCCCGTTCCTAGATACATATAGAACGTTTTAGAAAGTCGAGGGTAAGCTTCCAATTCAAATTGGGTACCATTGCTACCGAACTTATTCGCGAAGTTCGTTTTAAAAATTACTGAGCCAATAGGAGTACGACGCTTGTAACTGACACTCATTATATGCCAATCATCCGCAAATTGCTTGTCAAAATGCATCCAGTTGTAGGTTAAACCAATCTCATTCCCAGCGACCTGTTCGCGAATAGAATTTGCTAGTTCGCGCGCTTCTGTATTTTTAGGGTCGTCTTCAAGAAGTACATTTAATTGTTGATTTGCCTCAGCATATTTATTTGAAGCGTTCAACACTTTAGCTTTCAGCAATCCTAAGTCCTTTGATTTGGGATGTGAAGCCAGTCCTTGATTTAAGATTCTTAGCGATTCTTCGTTTTGATCTTCCCAATATTCCATCGATGCATAGGCAAGGTGGAAATCCTCATTGTCGGATTTTTTCTGTTCCAGTGTTTTGAAGACGACTCTAGCAGAGTCCGGATGATCCATCCAGGTATATAACCTGCCTAAGAAAACTTGAATATCGGTATAATCGGGGCTTTTTTGAAGTGCTTTCTTTGCTAACTGAACGGCAGCTGGATAGTCTTTATGATCGAATGCTTCTGTGCGTGCACGAAGAAATAGCTCATCTGAACTAAGCGTCCCATCTTGTGCATATAACTTCGTTGAATTTAAGGCACATAGCAAGAATAGGCTAACAAGCCCTATTAGTGTTGATTTCATAAGTAGATACTTCAGTAGATATGGCAAAGGTACTTGTTTTTATGGTTTTAAGGGCAATAAGCGCGATCTTTTTACCCTCACCAGCCGCCTTTTTTTATTTAAAAATTGTTAAGTGTGCACTTTGGTTGATAAACATCTGAGAGGTTCTCTAGCAGCTTTTCTGCAGTAATACCGGAAAACAAATAGCATAGTTAGGGGTTGTTTTGGTATGCAAATCCTCGAATTTCGACCTCAGGGTATATATTGTAAACCTGGGAAATTCTATATAGATCCTTGGTTGCCGGTTGATAAGGCCCTTATTACTCATGGGCATGCAGATCATGCACGGATGGGGATGAAGAGTTATCTCTGCCAGCGATATACAACCCCGATCTTGCGAATTCGACTTGGCGAAGGGATACAGGTACAAGATCTTGATTATAACGAACCTTTAAACATTAATGGAGTTACTGTTTCATTTCATCCTGCAGGGCATATTATTGGTTCTGCACAAATAAGAATAGAATATAAGGGAAAGGTAGTCGTTGTGTCAGGAGATTATAAACTTCAGAACGACGGAATGAGTACTCCGTTTGAGCTCGTCCGATGTCATGAGTTCATTACCGAGAGTACTTTCGGTTTGCCCATATATCAATGGGAGCCTGTCGAACAATTGAATAAGCAGATGCAAGATTGGATTCTCCGCAATCAGTCCTACGGAAAAACTTCAGTATTCATTGGCTACTCGTTAGGTAAGGCGCAGCGTATTATGAAAGCTGTGGAGGGAATTGCGGACATCTTCGTACATGGTTCGATCAATCGTTTAAACCAAGCCTATGAAAGTGTTGGTATTCAATTGCCAACATATCGTTCGGTCGATTTGAGAGAAGACTTAAAAGCAATCAATCAAGCTGTTGTTATTTTACCGCCTTCATTGGTTGGGACGAATATTATTAAACGTATTCCCAATATGGCTTATGCGATATGTTCTGGTTGGATGGCTGTTCGAGGAGCACGTCGCTGGCGGAGTGCCGACGCTGGTTTCGCAGTCAGTGATCATGCGGACTGGAATGATTTGATTGAGGTTACGCGCGGGACAGGTGCTGAGAAAGTTTATGTGACGCATGGACAGACAGCTGTATTTAGCAAATTTCTTAATGAGCATGGAATTCTTTCCGAAGAAATAAAAACAGATTTCGGCGTTGAGAAGGAAGAAGCATTGATGAAGGAGGACGAGACAGCATGAAGGCATTTGCACAGTTGATCAGTAGCTTAGACAGTAGCAATAAAACCACATTGAAAATGGAGGCAATCCTTCAGTTTTTAGATATTGCTGATAACAGTGATAAATTGTGGTTTCTCAGTTTATTCACTGGAAAGCGACCTAAGCGTCAGGTGAGTACAACGTTAATGCGTGAATGGGTGAAGCAATTGGTTGATATCCCGGATTGGCTATTTTTAGAATCTTATTCCGCAGTGGGGGATCTTGCGGAAACAATCTCGCTATTATTACCTAATCCAGAAGGCTATATTGATTTCTCCCTCTCCGAATGGATGGATCAAATCATTAATCTTTCGGGAAAAACGGAAGAGGAAAAGAAAACTCTCGTTATCAACGCATGGAATAATCTTCCCCATCAGGAGCGATTTATTTTCAATAAACTGCTCGGCGGGAGCTTTCGAATCGGTGTCTCAGCGAAAAGCCTAATCAACGCAATAGCTCAACATAGCCAATTAGAGCCCGCTGCAGTAGCGCATAGTATTATGGGCGAGTGGCGAATAGAAGAAATTGAATTCGATAAATTGATTAATGGGGAATATGTAGATACCCATTTGTCTAAACCTTATCCTTTTTGTTTAGCGTATCCAATCGAAAACCTCGATAAGCAAATTGAACGTCCAATAGAATGGCAGGCAGAATTCAAATGGGATGGAATCCGTGGTCAGATAATCAAGAGATCCAATGAAGTTTTTATCTGGTCTCGAGGGGAAGAATTGGTCAGCGAGCAATTTCCAGAATTAGTCGAGGAAATCAAAAATTGGCACGGTGATTTTGTGCTTGATGGCGAAATATTAGCATTTCGCGACCATGAGGTTCTTAATTTTACATTCCTACAGAAGCGCCTGAATCGAAAGAAAATAAGCGATAAATTAAAAAAAGAGATCCCAGTGACAATGATTTTATATGATCTTTTGGAAATAGAAGGCGAAGATTGTCGGAGTAAACCATTGCATATTCGACGTAGTGAGTTAGAAGCGCTCTTTCATCGACATCCGGATACGAATCTTCAGCTATCTGCGAGCATAGATTTTACCAGTTTGGAAGAGTTGGCAGTACGAAGAGCCTCTTCTCGTTTGAATAACAGTGAGGGATTGATGCTCAAACATAAAGACTCTATCTATCATGCTGGTCGAAAACGGGGGGATTGGTGGAAATGGAAAGTTGATCCCTTAACAATCGATGCTGTATTGATTTACGCGCAGAAAGGTAGCGGTAGGCGCAGTGGATACTATACCGACTATACGTTTGCTGTTAGAGATGGGGATAACTTGGTGAGCATCGCAAAGGCATATTCTGGCCTTACTGATAAAGAGATCCAAGAAGTGACTCGTTTTGTTAACAAGAATGCGATAGAGAAATTCGGTCCTGTTCGTACTGTAAAGCCAGAGTTAGTCTTTGAAATAGCATTCGAGGGGATTGGATGGAGTAGTCGACATAAATCCGGTATCGCTTTACGCTTTCCTAGAATCTTACGTTGGCGTCAAGATAAAACGGTAGCAGATATCGACGATTTAGAGGAGGTGAAGAAACTCATTCAATAAAACCTGTTAACCTTGTTTTTCCACTAAATATTTCCAGTATCGTTTAGGCACATGTTGTAAATGAAGTTTCATGTTTTTGCGAGCAACAATATTGGTAGCCCTAAAATAGGCTTTCCATAGTTTTTGATAGTGCAGTTCCTGTTTGTCAAGTTGGATACTAAGCGCTAATTCAGAGTGTGTCGAGTTGCTTTTTGCCATAGTAACTTCCTGCACCTGATTTAAATCGTATAAATAACCGTAATCCCTTTTTAAATCATAAATAAGCCACCGTTGATCCGTAAAGCGTCGCTTAAAGAAGGAGATAATCAGGGGTAAAACATTGAAATCGGGTTCAATAACTGCAGAATACAGCTCGTCCTCTGATTTACTAAATCGGATAAATGCTTTCATACGATGGCTTTCTCTTCCCATTTTTTTTACCGTTTGAGAAAAATACAAACTATCGGGATGGGCATAATTCTTCAAGACAATCTTGTTGTCTTTGAATATGAAGAGCATTAATTTAAATCCCACGCGCCAGGCGATTGGATCTTCTGAGAGAAAATTCTTGTAAAAATCGTAAGTGGAAGCAGTCCCTATATGCAGTTCGAGCCCTGTTATGATACGTTTTGCTTTTTCGGCATCTGAATCAACTGTTATTTGCTGTGCAAATAGATTTGAGTTCATCTTTTCTAGCGTAGACGGCTCTGCATCGAAGTTTTTATCTTTGAATAGCTGAAAAAAAGCCGTTAGATACCCATAATAGCTGCCGTCAAATAGATAATAGATCATGCAAATAAGGACAATTGTGCTGAGGGCAAGATAGCTTGATACTTACTTGAACCGTTGTTTAATATTGTTCTTCTCACGGCATCCATTTGCAAATCTCCCCAATTTCTAATCGAATCTGCGTAGCGAATGAAGAACTTTGCCCTATTGAATGCAATTCCAATTTTTTTTAATTGGTGCTCGTGAAGCTTTCCAAATTTCCTTGCTTGTACAATTTTTAAAGCCGAACCTCTTCCAATCCCTGGTACCCTTAGAATCATCGAATAACTGGCCGAATTAATATCGATAGGAAAAAAATGGGGATTGCGTAAAGCCCAACTTAATTTGGGGTCGACGTCCAGGTCTAAATGTTGATGTTCAGGATTGAGTAATTCATTCAAATCGAATTTATAAAAGCGCAATAACCAATCTGTTTGATACAACCTGTTTTCACGTAATAGAGGGGGAGCGGAGCCTATCTGGGGGAGACTATTGTGGCTATTGTTAATGGGAATATACCCCGAATAGTATACACGCTTGAGATTATAGGAATCGTAAAACTCTTTAGAAATCTTCATGATGTCGTAGTCTGTCTCCGAAGTAGCACCAACAACCATTTGCGTACTTTGCCCAGCAGGAACAAAGCTCGGCACATGTTTAATTAATTTCTTCTCCTCAGCGAGCATTATTTTTTGACTATCCACAAATTGAAGGGGCTTGCGAACGGAATCATGATCCTTTTCAGGAGCCAGTTGTTTTAAACCCTCTTCGGTAGGGATTTCCAAGTTGATACTCATTCGATCAACATATAAGCCCGCCTCTTTGATCAACTCTTCACTTGCCCCGGGAATAGTTTTTAAATGAATATAGCCAAAGAAGCGTTCTTCTGTTCTCAATTTTTTTACAATTCGCATCAAACGCTCCATTGTAAAGTCGGCTGATTTAAATATGCCCGAACTCAAGAATAAACCTTCGATATAATTACGTCGGTAGAAGTTCATAGTCAGCTCCACCACTTCATTGACCGAGAATGCAGCACGCTGTATATCATTGCTACGACGACTAACACAAAACGCGCAGTCATAGATACAATAGTTGGTGAGTAAAATCTTTAATAAGGATACACAGCGACCGTCTTCTGTATAGGTATGACAGATTCCTGATCTAGACGAATCACCAATACCTCCTTCATTTTTTCGCTTGCCGCCACTCGAACTACAACTAACGTCATACTTCGCTGCGTCTGCTAATATTGCTAGTTTTTCCTCTGCTGTAATCATTTATATAAAATTGATTAGCACAAAAATACTAAAAATATTAGTAAAAATAAGTGTGATTTGTATAAAACTTACTTAAACTTAGAGGCTGAGCTTCCCGTCTCTTCCGACTTCGAAGTTATTTCCAGTAATTGCATTTGCCGCTACTTTCATCAGCGTAACAAGTTTATTTGATTCAGAATCCCAATAGTAAGCGTCACTAGGAACGATTTTTAAGACTTGAATATTCGGATCTTCTTTACCTTTTTCAAACCAGCCTTCCATCATTTTATTCCAATACTTTTCTATGCGCGCTTCATCTCGCGATATTTCTGCATTTCCATTGATCGTTATAAATTCGTAATCCTTCGGCTGCGAATAGATTAATGTAACTTGTTGGTCTTTTTGCAAGTTTTCAAAGGTCTCGCTGGCTTTGGAGAATAAATACCAAATATTGCCTTCTTCGTCCACCTCTTGACGACTCATAGGAACTGCGTGTGGTCGCTTTTCATCTTTCTTGAAAGAACAAAGCATGCCGATATCGATCTTATCGACCATCTTTCTTAATTTTTCGATGGCCTCTTGATTAGTCAAATTTTCCGTGCTCATAATATTTTCGTTATAGATTAATGTTTCTTTATGCTGTTGATATTTCAATTTACTTTTGTTCAGTCCATACTAATCGACTCATATCGTATCCAGCCTCAATTGCGATTCGAATAAATTTCTCTTTGACCTTCTCCGGCATAGATTTGTTTCTCGATAGAAACCAAATGTAATCGGTGCTTTCCCCGAATACCAAAACGTTTTCATATGCTGGATCCATTGAAACGACATTATAACCCGAATAAAAAGGTCCAAAGAACGATACTTTCAAGGCGCCTTTATTTTGGTCACCGATGAAGTTCGCTTTACCTTCTGATTCTTTCCATTCGTTCTTTTTTGTGTCAAAGCCTTTGTTTAATACTTTGATTGAGCCATCGTCATTTAGAGAATATTCTGCCGTTACTTGGTTTAAATCCTTTTCATGCTTGAAATCAAAGCGTGCTATTTCATACCATTTACCCGCGTAAGACTTTATCTCAAAGTTGTCAACAACACTGACGCCTGGAGGCACCTTCACTGTTTTACATGCATTGATAATGAAAGGTGCAATCAGTAAGGCTGATCCGATAGCTATTTTGATATAGGTTTTGTAGTTCATAAGAATTTCGTTTCTATAAGAACAATTTCCGAAATACATAGTTTTAGGATTTCTCCATTAATGTGGGAGTCTACCGACCAATTAGTATTATAATTGACCCTTTAGCGGCGGAATGAATTATTTTATACGCGCTATCGTAGCCTATGATTTCATTGATATTTGTCATTTTTAATTGGTTTTTGAGGGGTCAGCAGTGATAGAAGAGCAGTTTTTTTACACGCTCTAAATCGTAGAAGATGTGCGAATTACAATTATTATCGACAACGCTCTCGGTGATTTAACGAGCTTGTGCTTGTATATCCTTTTATTTAATCGCTCCTTTGATTAATCGTAAAACGATTGAAATACCTAATAAAAACCAAAATTATGCGTATGAAAAAAGAGTACAAAAGTATTAAAGTGCTATGTATGTCGCTCTGTTTAGTCGTCCTCGTCCAACTCCGGGCGATGGCTCAAGAGATCACAGGAAAGGTCATCGATAAAAATGACGGCACTGCCTTGTCGGATGTTACTATCCGAGATAATCAGGTGGTTGTTAAGTCAAGTGCCGACGGTACATTTCGAATTGCATCGAAACTAGGTGCAAAACTAGAGCTGAGTTTACTCGGCTACAATAAGCAAGTTTACATATTGAACAGTCAGAGCAATGTTGTCATTGCGATGGAACGCTCGGAGGATCAGATTGAAGAGGTTGTCGTAACGGCTTTAGGGATCAAACGAGAGACTAAGAAGTTAAGTTATGCGACACAGCAAGTATCTGCAGAATCAATTAACGGTATCAAAGATAACAGCGGAAACTTTGTAAGTGCATTGACAGGGAAAGTTGCCGGCGCTGTCGTTTCGACAACGTCAGGTGGACCTGGTTCTTCAGCACGTATTGTTTTACGTGGTAATAAATCCATCACAGGTAATAACAACGCGTTGATGGTTGTCGATGGGATTGTTTTTGATAATACCTCCGTTCAACAATCGGCAGCACCGTTTTCTAACGTGTATTCGAGCAGTGATGGTGGGGCTAATATCAATCCTGAAGACATTGAAAGCATTAACGTTTTGAAAGGACCTTCGGCAGCTGCATTGTATGGTAGCCGCGCTGTGAATGGTGCTATTATTATCACAACAAAACAAGGTACTGCGGGTCGTTGGAAGCTGGATTTGAACAGTAATCATAGCTTTGAAAACGTTTCCTATTTACCTGAACTACAAAACACGTATGGACGTGGAAACGGCGGAAAGCTAGGCACAAATGCAGTGGATAGCTGGGGTGAAAAAGGTACTACTTATACCGATAATGTAAAGAATTTCTTTCGCACAGCATATACCACTAACAATTCCGTTAGTGTATCAGGCGGCGGTGAAAAAGTAACTTCCTATTTCTCTGTAGGGAATAATCGTATCGGGGGTGTGATTCCGGAAAACTATCTAGGACGTAATAATGTCGATTTAAGAATTAATACAGAATTAGTTAAGGGTTTAAAAACCGATTTGAAATTAAGCTATATCAATCAAAACATTCATAACAAGCAACGCATGTCGGCCAACGGATTAATGGCGCAGGTGTTGACGATGCCTCGTGATATGGATGATGAAGAGTTAAATGATTTCGAGACTATCAATCCTTCGACAGGATTGCCAGAAAGTAAGTTTTGGAGTACCAACGTGAATAATGATAACCCATATTGGAGTATTTATCGGAATTCGGTAAACGAGAAAAGAGATAGAATAATGGGGATGGGTTCTATTTCCTATCAATTCACACCATGGTTGAACTTTATGACTCGTATGAGCTTTGACCGTTATAATGAAAAAACAGACGGTTCATTCTACAACAGTACAAAATCCAACGGAAATGTTTTACCTGGAGGGCAATATTACCTTACACGTTCTGAGTACAGCAATAGAAACTTAGATTTATTATTGACAGGAGGAACGAAGTTTGTTGACGATCAATTTGAATTGAACTATGTTGTAGGATCTAGTTTTTTTACTCGTGAGTACAATACAGGAACGGATATGGCGAACGGATTAACAGTTCCAAATAACTTCTCTTTAGCATTTGCAGCAACACCAACATTCCAAGGCTTCTCGGCTTACAAACGTCATTTGAATTCTATTTTTGGAAGTATCAACGTCGGGATGTGGGAAAGTTTGTATTTAGATGTGACTGCTAGAAATGACTGGTCATCGACGCTTCCTGCTCCACACAGCTATTTCTATCCTTCAGTAGGTCTTTCATTCGTGATGAATAACTGGATGAATCTTCCTGAATGGATTAATTTGGCAAAAGTTCGCGGATCTTATACGATGGTTGGTAATGATGCCGAACCGAATTTATTAAATCAAACATATACTTATGCTGCCGGTTCAGGTAAAGGTTTTATAACGCGTAATCCAACGAAAAGCATTAAAGATTTGAAACCAGAAAAGACAACATCTTATGAAGCTGGTTTCGACGTTCAAATGTTTGGCAATCGTTTAGGTATTAATGGTACTTATTATAAGAGTAACTCTATTAATCAGTTGATCTATTTGGCAGCAACAACCTCTACAGGTTTTGATTCACAATACATCAATGCTGGGGATGTCGAGAATGAAGGGTTTGAATTGCAAATTCAAGGGAAACCAGTTCGCAACGATAATTTTGTTTGGGAATCATCTTTAAATTTTGCTAGAAATATCAGCCGCATCAATGAGTTGACCGATCAAATTTCTTCTGTAAACATAAGCTCGAGTATTGCTTACGCCACAGTAGTTATTTCTAAAGGAGGTGGATATGGTGATTTATACGGCGCAAAATGGAAAACAGATCCAAACTCTGGAAAATATATCGTGAACGCATTAGGTATGCCGGTAGTTGAAACAGGAAAGAAAGTAGGTAACTATAATCCATCGGCAACTTTAGGATGGAACAACACATTCAAATACAAAAACTGGGGCTTCAATATTAATATTGATGGTCGTATTGGTGGAGAGATGGTATCCGGATCAGCGGCATTAATGGCTGATTACGGTGTTGCTGAGTTTACCAATGCACATCGCGATGGGGGTTGGGTAATTGACGCTGTCGATGAAGCAGGAAACGCAAATACAAAAGCGATAACTTCAGAAGGATTCTGGACTACAGTTGGTGCTGGCGGAATCTACCCGTATACGCAGTTCTTTACTTTCGATATGACGAACTTCCGTATCCGTAATCTAGGTGTTTCCTACACGTTGCCTAGCAAGCTATTGCCATTTGTACGTTCTGCGCAATTTAATGCATCCGTTAACAACGTCTTGTTTTTATACAAAGGAAAGTCAATCCAAGATATTCCAGGGCTTGGGAAGATTAAAAACCCTGTAGATCCTGAAGCATCTATCGGCGCAGGAAATTTCCAAGGGGTTGAAGCAGCAGCTTTACCTTTAAGCCGAACAATCAGTATGGGTGTTAAACTATCTTTTTAAGTTCTCTATTTAAAAAAACGATATGAAAAAGTTTATTCATAAATATAAATTCCTAGCCGTAGCATTGCCATTAGTCTTTAGCGCGAGTTGTACCAAAGACTTTGTTGAAGATAATAGGGATCCAAATGCGATTACCGATGTCAGCAATGCTGAGTTTCCTTATCTGTTCAACAAGGCATTGGCTTCTGTTTTTGTAAATGCTTCTTACTATGAGACGACGCAAAACTATTTTGCCGATATCTACGCACAATATTATGCGAAGAGCGTTTCTACAGAGCGTTATATGCTCAATTCGGAGTATGCTCGCCGAATGTATCTCGTTTCTTATGTACATGTTGGAGCACAGTTGAAGTCGATTTTAGATTCTGCTGATCCAAACTCTGGAGAATATGCGTTAGCGAATGTAATTTGGGTGTATAATTTTGGTCGCTTAACGGATGTCATGGGTCCCATACCTTATTCTGAAGCACTAGAATCCGATGGTAGCAACGGTGTTAAATACGATAAAATGTCTGATATCTATGCAGACTTCTTTGTTCGTTTGACTAAATCTGTTGATGCGTTGAAGAAATTGAACACATCGACGAGTTTATTCGGCGGTCAAGATAACTTATATGGCGGTAATGTTGGCCTTTGGATCAAATTTGCCAATACCTTAAAGCTCCGTTTGGCACTTCGCGTATCGAAGATTGATCCAAGCTTAGCGAAAAAAATGGGTGAGGAGGCATATGCCTCGGGAGTGTTGACAGCCAACACCGAGAATGCGAGCTTGTTAAAGTCTTTGTTGGGCAATGACTTTAACGGAATGGCAAGTATTTCTGGATGGTATGCGACGTCAATGAGCTCAACAATGAAATCTTATCTGCAAGGCTATCAAGATCCTCGTTTGAGTATATTCTTCCAAAAGAATTTTACAACGAAGGAATTCAGTTCTAGAAGGAATGGCATGCCAGCGACGGATATAAACGTGATGGTAAATAATGTCTCTGTCAATGCCAATACCTTGCAGTCAAACGTTGGACCTTATTGGATTACTTATAATGCGAACGGTGTCGCTACACAGAATTTTACGAACAGACAACATGTTCTTAGTTCAGCCGAAGCGTATTTTCTGCGTGCTGAAGGTGCATTAAATGGTTGGTCTATGGGCGGAACCGCACAAGCGTTGTATGAGGATGGAATTAAGCAAAGTTTAAATCAATGGGGTGTAGTTGATGCGGCTCAAGTTAGCGCATACACGAACTCTGAGAATTTGCCTACGGCGCCCGGAGATTACTATAAGTCGGCCGCTGTATCCAGTACCCCGATCAAATGGGCTACAAGTGAATCAATGCAACGTAAGCAGATTGGTACGCAAAAATGGTTGGCAATCTTTCCTGATGGATGGGAAGCGTGGGCAGAATTTAGACGTACAGGTTATCCAGATATGTACAACTTGATCACTTCAGAAAATGCCGATCTTCCGGTAGGAACGTTCATCAAACGCCTAACTTATCCAGAAGCTGAGTATACCGCTAACGCGCAAGGTGTTAAAGAAGGAGTTAGCTATTTGGGCGGAACAGATAAAGCATCTGTTCGTTTATGGTGGGATGTTGATTAGTCAATAGCGTTAAATAAATCGTTTTTAATATATTGTTTGAATTACACTGGGATCAAAAGCCGTAAGGAAATGATCTCAGTGTTTTTTTTATTTAACGGCAAATTCGGCTGTTTGAAATCTTGAAAAGCTGAAGTGATTCCCTAGCGGTATATCTTTTTATTATCGCCAATCAGAATAAATCTATATTGAGGAAATTGCTTGGCAAGCTTTATTCCTTTTTTCGCACCTAGAACCATAACAGAAGTTGAAAGACCATTCGCAAATTCTGCCGATGGCCCATAAACTGTTGCGCTTACTAATCCTGTGGATGGATAGCCAGTTTTTGGATCAATGATGTGCGAATAACGAACATCGTTAAACTCAACATACTTTTCATAACTACCAGAGGTTGCAACAGCATGCTCTTTAAACTTCAGTACTTTAATCATTTTATGAGCTTTGAAAGGATTTAGTACACCGATTGTCCAAGGTTCCCCATTCAACTGCTCGCCCCAGGAAGCAATATCGCCAGAAGCATTGATCATACCCGCTGTGATATTTAGATTCTTCATGACCTCTCTTGCCTTGTCAGCTGCATATCCCTTTCCGATAGAGCCAAACCCAATTTTCATACCCGCCTTCGCTAAGTAAATACTGCTATTTGTACTGTCTAGTATAATGTGTTGGTATCCCACATGCGCGACAGACTGTTGTATTTGTGCTTCACTAGGCATCGCTTCCATACTGCCGTCAAAGCGCCAAATCTTGTCGAGCGCAGCAATACTGATGTCGAATGCGCCATTACTGATCTGAGAGAAATATAGTGCTCTTTTACAGAGGTCGTATACTTCAGAATCAACTTGAATGGCTTTGATACCTGCGTTTTGGTTAACTCTTGAAATCTGTGTATTTGGACGCCATTCGGAAATTAAATTTTCAATGCGTTCTATTTCCGCAACAGCCTGATCGATATGAAGATTGGCCGTGCTAGAATCCTTGTCGACAAGGGTAATCTCAAAAACAGAACCCATTAATGTCATGCTACGTCGGATTTGCACCTGTGCTGAGCTCAAGTTGACGAAGAAAAGGAGTAAGGCTATACTGGATAGAAAACTCTTCATAAGCTATAGATTAATAGCAGTCGTGGAGGATTTGTTTTCGTTCGTGGTAAAAAGCTAGTGGCTTATCGTTCAACTCTTGTACGATTTGGTCTAAGGCTTTTTCTACATCTCTTAACATCACTAGAGATCCACATATCATAATGATACCGTCGTTCTTCAAAAGCGCGGCGAATACAGTCGCATCTCGAGCGATTAAATCCATCACATATTGCCCAGGCGTATGTCGAGAATAAGCAAAATGATAATCAGATAATCTATTCTGTTGAATCTTGCGTTGAGCAAAATCTTGGTATTCTTTAATCCAGCAATTTTCTGTTCGGAACCCTCCATAAAGATGAATTTTTGCTTGTCTCGTATTTTCATCAATCATACCTAAAAATGGTGCAATACCAGTTCCATTGAAAATCATAGCGACTTCTTTAGCTTTTTTCGGTAGATTGAATGCTCTATTCGGCATTAGTCGAGCTTTAAGGACTTCGTTAGCTTGTAGATTATGTAGAAAGCAGGATCCTAATCCAAACTCATGTTTTTTGACAATAAGTTGAAGCAACCCGTTGTTTTTTCCAATAGAATAGAGACGTTCTCTTTGATCATTTGCGGGGTAAATAGCCAAGAGGTCGCCCGAATTAAAACTTACGCGTGAGAGCGGTTTTAGCGTTACTCTAAAAGTGCTATTGTCATCAGTAACTGTTGTTTTTTCGACAACAGTCCATTTCTGTAGTTTCTTTTGTTTTTCAGCATACACTGATGCTACGGTAGCAACTGGGAGCAATGATTTTTCACTGTAAGCGTTTACCCAGTTTAAGAAATCATCCATTGAACGATCATTAACCAAATGAATTGGTAGGTATTGCGAAGCCCACTGTTGTTTTGCTAAACTTTCATCAACTTGCATTGCAAAGGCGCAAAAGTCTGGATAAGCTGTCGATCCAAACCCAATAACGCTATAATCGATATGTTGTTGCTGAGGAAATTGATTTAGTAAATGGGAGAATTTTGTCCCATTAGATGGCGGATCACCTAATCCGTAAGTTGACGTGAAAACTAAAAGCTGTGTTGCCTGTGGAAATAATTCGTATTGATTCATACTAGTTAAGTATGATTTTTCCCCAGCGGCTAATAATTGCTGATGTACTTTATTTGCGTAGAATAGTGTACTTCCATTCTCTGATCCATAGAGGATAATAATACGTCCTTGTTCGGCTTTAAATTTGTTCTTTATCTTCGTTTTTGCACGTTTGATGGTGATAACAAAACCGGTGTAAATAAAGGCAAGGATGTTGATCGAAGCAATGCCTAAGATCAATGCCCATAACATATTTGTTCTACCGGTATGCATATCTAAATTCCACCTTTCCCAACCCTTTTGTTTGGCAAACATAGTTTGCGCAGCAAGGCTTCCATTGATTTGATTAACGCTAATCGATTGATCCTTCAACTTTACGATGAAAAATTCCTCCGGATCATCTGGAATAAATGGAAAATCGATCTGTTCGACATCTTTAAGAAGCGTCGTTTTGAACACCGGGAAATCCGCTACTGGAATACTATTTTCATCAGTTGTCTCGCTTAATTTTACGTCCACTTCTTGCTCTTCTCCTTGAAATGCTGAAAGGCGTAGTAAAAACAAGAATGTTCCAGTAAAGGCGATTAATAGGATAGGAATAAGCATCCATCGGCCCGTAACGACATGGAAGTATTGTGCGAAGAAATCCTTCTGTATTTTATCGAAGAAATGACGAATTCCCTTTTGTCTTTTTAGAATTAACGCTATTCCACTAATACTTATTAAGATCAATAGAAAGGAGACAATCGCAACAATCCAGCGGCCAGTTTCTTTTAAGAATAAGGAACGGTGTAGAGCAGTTGTCCATTGGATAAATGAACTTTGCTGTGTAATTTCTGTGAGCTTTTGCCCCGAATTAGGATCAATAAACCCTTTAACATTTTCACCTTCATCGTTGATGGCGTCAATACTAACAAATCCACGATGGTCAACGCTTAAGGATATGATCTCCGGGTAAACCTCTTGCAGTTTAGGGATAACTTGCGCGAGGTTTACCTGGTCGAAATTCTCGACTTTGAGATCAGGAGTTTTTTCATATATGGCATTTATCGAAAGGACAACACCTGTTAGCGATAAAATGATTAAAAAAATTGAAGAAATAATCGCTAGGGCAAGATGTGCATATCGCCACAGTGATAATACCATACGGATAAATTATTGTACTTTACTAAGTTTAACAAAACGTAAATAACCAGTTCCTGCAGCACGCTCAGTAATCGCTTGCGTCGTCAAAGGGATTTCTATATCTTTTGTATGATATTTTTGCTCCTCAACTGCCGTTTCAAAACGTAACTTATAGCCTTTGTTTAACTTGCTATCATCGATACTGATGGTTTTAATTGCTCGATCACCACCGCCAATCGATGCACTTGTGATCGCGCTTAACTTCTCCTTTGATTTTGTTTGAAACTTATACCATTCCTTCAATGTATTGTACCATTGCTTATCTGGACCAAGTACAGCAAGCGTTTTCTCGTAAGTACCTTTTGCATCGATTAATGAAATTACCACGTAGGCTGCCTCTCCTTGATAGCTGTTCATTTGCAACATGCATTTGTATTTGCTCGACTGTGCAAACGAGCTATTGCTACCTAACAATACGATAAATAATACAACAAGTAATTTATATAGTTTATTCATTTTCAATTATTTAAGAAGGCCTAAAGATTCGCTGTTTTCTTTTAAGAAATCGTTTTCTTTAGCCAAATCTAATGCTGTTTCATCAAATTCAGTTTTTAGGTCTTTTTTCGCACCAAGAGAAACTAACTTCTTAATGAAAGTATCGTCTTTTGCGATTAATGCTGCCTTATGTAAAGCGGTCATACCGTCTTTGTCTTGTGCGTTGATATTTACGCCTAGTTCAGCTGCCTTATTTAGCAAGTCCATATTCTCTTTGCTAATAGCAAGATGATAAAGCGTACTTCCATCAGTTTGAGCTTTAGTTGGATCTAATCCTGCAGTCTTCAAGATTTGCAACTTTTCTGCAAATGGATCTTGTTTTTGTGCGCCAGACGGAGGGCCTGGACGGAACGAGTTAAACCAATAGAACGCTAGATTATTTCCGTCTTTATCTAAGACGTTAATATCTGCTTTGTTTTTCAAAAGAATTTGTACGATTTCTGGACTACCAGAAGAAACTGCTTTAGTTAATGCTGATTCACCTTTTTCGTTTTTAGCATTGATGTCCTTCGTTTTCGAAATCAATAACTCAACAGCTGCTAGCTCACGACCTGAAGCAGCGCCCATTAGCGGAGTGTTGCCTTCAACATCCGCTAGATTAGCATCCACACCTTTATCTAAAAAGTAATTGATTAAGGTTAAATCTGGGCGACGTACTAAAGAGTTTAAGATTGTTGCGCCATCTTTATTCGTCGCTTTTGGATTTAGTTTTAAATCTTCTACCAAGTATTTATAAATATCTAAACCGTTAGACTTTTGTCTAGATCCCATTGCTGCAAAGAATAGAGCATTATTAGTCGGTTTTATGCCTTTGGCGATCAGTTTCTCAACAAGGGCTTTGTTGCCGAAACGCATTGCATAATCCGCAGCGGTACTTCCATTAGCGTCTTTATCTTTGATAGAAAGTCCTTTTCCGGTTAAATATTCTGCGATTTTTAAATCATTATCATTTGCTATTGCAAGCAATAAGATGTTTGCGCCATCTTCATAAGTTTGTTTAGGATCTACTCCCGCTTTAAATAAGGACTCGTATATTGCAAAGTTGGTATTCCCAGAACTTGCTGCAGAGCCAGCAATTGATGACCCGTGACTATCTTGATATTTAACATCTGAACCTTTAGCAATTAGGTAGTCGACCAATTCTGAATTACCAGTGCCAACAGCCCAATGTAAATAGCTTCTGCTATGATGTGTCTTTTTATCTATGCTATTACCTTCGAGTTCAATCATGTATTTTAAAACATCAGTCGATGCACCATTAACAATAGCGATCGATACAGGATCCCATGAACCAGCGTTAGCTTTTGAAGGGCTATTTCCTTTGTCAATTTCTGCTTTCACAGTATTGAGGTCTGGTTTAGCTTTCCAGAAATCTTGGTTTAAAAGAGTACTTTGTTGAGCATTTGCAAAAAAGCCCAGAAATAGGAAGGCAGGTAATAATATTTTTTTCATTTTGAGTTTTCTTTATCTGTCTACGCTTATTAATTTAAGTAATTATTCGAGTTTAAACTCTGGGAGCAAATCTAATAATTTTTAAGTACTTTAATTAGATTAATTCTAAATTATTTACTTTTGTCTATTATTTATTTGATTACCCAATTGCTTAAATGCGCCTTTATTCTATTATTCCGCAGCTTGATACCATCACATATGATCTTGAAATAGCCGACCAATTTTCTCATGAAGCGATAGTTCATCGAGAAGATTTAGAGATCCATCGCACTGACCTAGTCTCGATTCAAATAAAGAAGCTTTTTTCCGCGGGTTTCTTTATCGAGGAATTTAGGGCAAAGACAACACAAATGCTTTCCGAAGAATTCGACGCCTCTGGTGAACATGTGCGCTTCCTTTTTTACCTACATGGTTCAACTAGTGTACAAAATGGGGCAGGTGGACAAAACTATAAACATGACGTCGGTACGCTTCTACATAATTATTTACATAATCAAGGAGCGTCGGGACAAATGATTATTGAGCCTGCGGAAGAGCTGAATTACCTTTTATTGAAGATGTCACGCTCTTTTTACTTAAGTATAACGGCGGGTGAATCCTGGATAATGAATGACAATTTCCATCAGTATATCCTGTCTGGACTCGTTGAAAATCGTCCTAATGAATCTTATGCGATAGATCTTCATATGTTGAAGATCTTTGAAGAAATATTCCATGGGACAAAGCGATTTTCAATAAATACCTATATATATGTCGTTCTAAAGTTGAAAGAACTTCTTTTCTTAGTGCATCAAAGTCGAAATTATGCGAACGGCAATCAAATAGAAGCGCCCTTTCGGGAAACCCTATTAAAGGTTAAAGCATACCTCGAGATGAATTTGGAAAATCCACCGAATGCACAGGAACTGGCGGCACATTTTAAGTATAATGAGAAGAATTTGAAGCGAGATTTCAAACAATATTTTGGTACCTCGATCTACGCTTTCATTGTGCGAAATAGAATGGAGGTAGCAAGAAGTTTACTTGGGAATAATTACAATGTCAATGAACTTTCCATTCGTTTGGGGTATCGTAGTGTTTCTCATTGTATAAAAGTTTTTAGAAAGCACCACGGCTATACACCGCATGAATTATTGAAGTTTGAAGCGATTACTAATAGTCGTAAGTAAGTTTTGAACGATTTGATTTTTTAAGCGCAGGGGTATATCCTGCGCTTATTTTTATGCGCGTTTTGGAAATTTTAGGTACTTAATTTTCCGATAGCGGTAATTGAGCTGGCTTCGACTTCTAGTCCTTTTACAGCTCTTCCTGTTGTAGAATCAATAATGTATATCGCTGGATTTTTGTTTACTTCCGTCACTGGTATATACAGTTTGCCACCCTCGGCGAATGGAAGCCCGAAATCTGGATTGTTATTGAAGTCAGGGAGTCCTTCTACCCAGCGGAAAGTTTTGTTCACGACATTGACTATAGCAATTGCATTTGCCATTGCTGGGCCTTTAGGCTGCTGTGTTCCAGGACGTACATATTCCATCGCAAACAAATCACCTGAAATATGATAGGCCTTTTGGAATTTGATTTTCGAATCAGCAACACCCGCACTCGATACTGCAGTCTCAAGGTTCCAGTAATAGTTTTTATCGAATGATTTCTGTCCCGCGTTGATCCGAATTACACCTGCTGGTCTAGTTGAGTTTTTATCATTGGCAGGAGAGAATACATAAACATTATTTCTACCATCTTGGGCAATTGTAGAATAATATTGCGATCTAAATCTACCGGATGCATAGCCGATACGGTCATCTTTATAGATATGTTTAACATTTAAGTCTTTATCGTAGGAGGCGATCCAAACGGAATCAGGGTAATTTGTCGGTCCAGTCGAGGCTCCACCTGTTCCAGTAGCAGATTTCAATACCGATGGAACTAAGGCAGTCAAGAATTCATTTGATCCGAATTGTACAACACCTGAAAGCGTAGCATATTCACCGTTCCCAGTCAAATTAGTCGTGTTTTTTTAATGGTAGTGACTGCGTTGCCTTTTGCGGGATCTATAAAGTTGAAAGTCGAATACGTATTCTTTAGGTCATCGTTGACAGCAACTCCGCCGACAATCGTGAGTACTTGTTGTTGAAAAGGACCATAGGTTGTAAAGCGTGATTTAATTTGAAATTCACTTCCACTTTTTACAATTTTACCGTCTGGACCTAATGCAACGCCTATACCTAATCCTGGATCACCTTTTTGATATTTTAAGCCAATACCGACTTTTGCTGTCGGGAAAATCCATGTCGTATAGGTATCCGTTTCGAGTCCTTTTCCATTGATGCTGGTCGTTCCCTTGCTGACGTCCGGTACAGAAACAAGGTAACTTGCCTCACCCTGCTCCGCAGCGATAAAGAATTCGACTTTATCTGATTTTCTTTCCGGTAGCGGGACTTTTTTGTCGTCGTCACAGCTGATCGTGCTGGCGGAAGCAGCGAAAATACAAGCTGCCAATAAGAGTTTGTAATTTGGGCGTTTTGTAGTTTGATTTTGGTACATATAAATTATGATTGAGTATAAATGAATTACATAAAGAAATAGCGGAGTTTAACGTTAAAGCTTCGTCCAGGTTTTTGTAAGCTGAAGTTATCGTAGACACGGCGGTCTGAAATGTTTCGACCTTCAATGCTGATATTATATCTTCCGGATTTCATTGCATAAGTTGCCATGAGATCATGTGTTATGGTCTTATCAATGGTACTTTTGTCTCCTCGCTCGCCCATACTTGGCCAGCGTAAAAAGAATGAATGCGTATAATGTAAATGATATCCGATGCTGAGCAGATTTGACTTTCCACCTAAATGCGGAAACTTTACTTCAGCTTCTCCATTTGCAAAGAAATAAGGCTGATTTGGCATTCGATCGTTGTAGGTTTGCGACAATTGTGAAGACTCGTATCGATCGTATCGTTCTTTGTTTACTAAGCTTTGGTAAGTGACTGTTCCGCCAATGTTGAAGTAATTCTTATAGTAGTATCGTCCTTCAAAATTTGCTCCTATGTTTTGCACTTTACCATGGTTTACGCTATGGGCTTCTCCGGTACGCTGAACAATCTGA